>NZ_CP046508.1:4591000-4905000 GCF_017161115.1 Variovorax sp. RKNM96
CGCGATTCGCCAAGCATCTCGAACGCAAGCAGCGCGTGCTCGACGTCGCGGATCCTGCGCTCGCCGCGGGCGTGGTCGCTGTCGAGCTTGTCCAGCAGGTCCCGCGAGATCGGCGTCCTGGCGCGCAGCTTGGGAAACAGCAGTTCGGTCTCCTTGCGGTGGTGGCGCTTCTCGGGAAACTCGTCCACGTAGAAGAGCATGGCGCGCAGCGTCGCAAAGTCGGGCAAGGCGCCCTTCTTGCGGTGCTGCTCGAGCAGAAGGAGGATGGAGCGGAGCATCGCGGCGAGCGCGGCATGCTCCTGGCGAATGATGCGAACGGTGGCGTGTGTCATGGAGTCTTCCTGTGCATGCCTGAAGGGTCGCGCTTTCGCCGGGCGCGGGTTTGCGCCAGATCAAGCCGCGCGACGCCCTCCTTCGGATACTGGAGCGACCCTTTCAACACACTGGAGTCGTGCCATGTACCAGCGAATTCTTGTCCCCATCGACGGCAGTTCCACGTCCAGCCGCGGGCTGGAGGAAGCCATCCAGTTGGCGAAGCTGACGGGTGGGCGCCTGCGCCTCGTGCACGTCATCGACGAGCTGTCGTTCGCCCTCTCCATGGACGCCTACGCAGGCCTTGCCGGCAACTGGCTCGAAGAGCTGCGCGGCAACGCCGCGAAGCTGCTGGAGGCCGCGCGGGCCAAGGCGGCCGATGCCGACGTCGAGGCCGACACCGTGCTGCTCGATCGCTTCAAGGGCACCGTGCATGACCAGATCGCCGCGGAAGCCGAGGCCTCCAAGGCCGACCTGATCGTGATCGGCACCCACGGCCGCCGCGGTATCGGCCGCTGGGTGATGGGCAGCAGTGCGGAACACATCCTGCGCACTGCACCCGTGCCGGTGTTGCTGGTGCGCGCCCCCGAAAGCGCCAGGACCGAGCACGAGCGCTTCGCGCTGCCCAGCGGGGAACTCGCCAGCCAGTGAGGCTTTGGAAGCCCCGGGGGCCGCGAAGCGCGGGCGATCCGGGCGATGTCCACGGGACTTAACCTCCAGACCGCTGTGCCGCGGCCCCTGGCTTGCGGGCTCAGTCGTCCAGCGGCACGCCACCGCCGAAACGGCAGATCCACTGGTCCGTGAACTGGCGCTGCACGGCGCCGGTTGCGCGCTGCCAGGCGGTCAGCATTTCCCATTGCCGGCGCTGCGCCAGGAACATGCTCCTGGCGGCAGCCATCTGCCAATCCATGGCGAATTGAAGGCAACCGGTGCCCAAGGGTGTCGGGTGCATCGGGGTGGCAGAAAAAGAGTCGTTGGGCATGGGGTATCTCCGGGAAAGTAAAGGTCGAGTTCAGGAACACGCCGCCGGGGCGGCTTGATGCTCTGGCGCGCTACGTTTCGATGATTACCTTGAGCGCATGCGTCTCGGCCGCGCGCGCGAAGGTGTCGTAGGCGTCCATCACCTGGTCGAGCGGGAACCGGTGGGTGATCAGCCGGGCCGGGTCCACCTTGTGGGACTGCACCGTCTTGAGCAGCATCGGCGTGGACACCGTATCGACCAGCCGCGTGGTGATCGCGATGTTCTGCGACCACAGCCGCTCCAGGTGGAGCTCGGCCGGATGCCCGTGAACGCCGATGTTCGCGATGGTGCCGCCGGGCGCCACGATGTCCTGGCACAGCACGAAGGTCGCCGGTATGCCCACCGCCTCGATCGACACGTCCACGCCCCGGCCACCGGTCAGCGCGAGCACGGCCTCGGCGGCCTTGCCGTCGGTGCTGTTGATCGTGTGCGTGGCGCCGAAGCGGCGTGCGACTTCGAGCCGGCCATCGTCCAGGTCGATGAGAATGATCTGCGAGGGCGAATAGAACTGCGCCGTGAGCAACGTGGCCAGGCCGATCGGCCCCGCGCCCACGATGGCCACCGTGCTGCCGGGCGCGACCTTGCCGTTGAGCACACCGCATTCGAAGCCCGTGGGCAGGATGTCGCTGAGCATCACCAGCGCCTCTTCGTCCGCGCCCGCGGGAATGGGATAGAGGCTGGTGTCGGCATGCGGAATGCGCACGTACTCGGCCTGCGTGTCGTCGATGGTGTTGCCCAGGATCCAGCCGCCGGTGGTGCAGTGCGAATACATGCCGCGACGGCAGTACTCGCACTTGCCGCACGACGTGATGCACGAGATCAGCACATGGTCGCCCGGATGGAATGCGGTCACGCCGGCACCCACGGTCTCGATCACGCCCACGCCTTCATGGCCGAGGATGCGGCCCGGCGTGCAGGTCGGTACATCGCCCTTGAGGATGTGCAGGTCGGTGCCGCAGATGGTGGTCTTGAGGATTCGCACGATGGCGTCGCCCGGTGCCTGCAGCTCAGGCTTGGGATGATCTTCGAGCGATTTGAGGCCGGGGCCCCGGTAGACGAGTGCTTTCATGCCGCCACGTTAGGCGCCCGTGCGCGTTCGCCCTTTGAGGTAGCGCAAGGGAATCATCAGTGCCCGCTCGCGCCATGCGCGCCGATGCCGGTCTCCGAGCGCACCTGCTGGGCGATGAAGCCGCCGCGATCCACCTGGGCGCGGGCGCTGCGGTCCAGCACCGAGAACAGCCAGATGCCCGCGAACGCGATGCTCATCGAGAACAGGCACGGCGAGGTGTACGGGAACGGCGCCGATCCCGCCGGGTAGCCGAAGGTGGCCTCCCAGACAGAAGGCGAAAGCACCGTCAGCCCCACCGAGGACACCAGCCCGAGAAATCCGCCGATCACCGCGCCACGCGTGGTGCAGCCTTTCCAGAGCACCGACATGAAGAGCACCGGGAAGTTGGCCGAGGCCGCGATGGCAAAGGCCAGCGAGACCATGAAGGCAATGTTCTGCTTCTCGAACACGATGCCCAGCACCACCGCGAGCGCGCCCAGCGCCAGCGTGGTGATCTTGGACACGCGCAGCTCGGCCGCACTCCCCGCATCGCCCTTCTTGATGACGGTGGCGTAGAGATCGTGCGACACCGCCGAGGCCCCCGACAGCGTGAGGCCCGCCACCACCGCGAGGATGGTCGCGAAGGCCACCGCCGAGATGAAGCCGAGGAACACGTTGCCGCCCACCGCATTGGCCAGGTGGATCGCGGCCATGTTGCCGCCGCCCTTGAGCACGCCCTTGGCATCCAGGAAATCGGGGTTCGTCAGCACGAAGGTGATGGCGCCGAAGCCGATGATGAAGGTCAGCAGGTAGAAGTAGCCGATCCAGCCCGTGGCCCACATGACCGACTTGCGCGCCTCCTTGGCGCTGGGCACGGTGAAGAAGCGCATCAGGATGTGCGGCAGGCCGGCCGTGCCGAACATCAGCGCCATGCCGAAGGAGATGGCCGAGATCGGGTCTTTCACGAAGTTGCCCGGGCCCATGATCGACTGCCCGATGCTCGCGGCCACCTGGGCGGTCTTGCCGTCCTTGAGCGCCAGGTCGGTCTTGACCTTCACCGCGCCCGCGAACATGGCCTCGGGGCTGAAGCCGAAATGCCACAGCACCGAGAGGGCCATGAAGCTCGCGCCGCCCAGCAGCAGGCAAGCCTTGATGATCTGCACCCAGGTGGTGGCGGTCATGCCGCCGAAGAGGACGTAGACCATCATGAGCGAGCCCACGATGACCACGGCGATCCAGTACTCCAGCCCGAACAGCAGCTTGATGAGCTGCCCTGCCCCCACCATCTGCGCGATCAGGTAGAACGCCACCACGACCAGCGTGCCCGAGGCCGCGAAGATGCGCACCGGCGTCTGCTTGAAGCGAAAGGCCGCCACGTCAGCAAAGGTGAACTTGCCCAGGTTGCGCAGGCGCTCGGCCATGAGGAAGGTGATGACCGGCCAGCCCACGAGAAAACCGATGGAATAGATCAGCCCGTCGTAGCCCGTGGCCATCACCGCGGCCGAGATGCCGAGGAACGACGCTGCCGACATGTAGTCACCGGCGATTGCCAGACCGTTCTGGAAGCCGGTGATGCCGCCACCGGCTGTGTAGAAATCGGACGCCGAGCGGGTGCGCGCCGCAGCCCACTTGGTGATGAAGAGCGTTCCCACCACGAACAGCGAGAACATGCCGATCGCTGTCCAGTTGGTGGGCTGCCGCTGGAGCTGCCCCAGGTCGGCGCCCGCAGCGAGTGCACCTGCCGAGACGGCGCCCAGCGCGAGAAAGAGGGCAACGGATCGCATGCGCAAGAGACCGGCGTTCATGGCTTGCCCGCCTTCTGTACGGCTTTCACCACCGCGTCCGACAGGGTGTCGAACTCCGCGTTGGCGCGGCGTACGTAGTAGGCGGTGATCGCGACGGTGAAGAGGATCACCCCGAAACCCACCGGCATGCCCAGCGTCATGACGCCGTCGCCGATGCGCCGCGCCAGGAACTCCTTGTCGAAGGCCACCAGCAGCACGAAGCCGTAGTACACGACGAGCATGCACACGGCCAGCGTCCAGCCGAAGCGGTCGCGTCGGCGCCGCAGTTGCTTGTATTGCGGATGCGCGGCAATGCGCTCGACCAGATCGTCCTGCATGGTGTCTCCTTGTGTGGGTCGGTCGATTAGGAGCCCGCCTACCGCGTCGAAGCTTGCGCTGGCGCAAGGTTTGGGTCTTGCGTTGTCGGCAAGATCGAATCGACCACCACGAAAGACACGAGACATGAACGCTCCCGATCTCCTGCCCCGCCTTCCGACCTACGCACCGCCGGAAGCACTCGCCCGCACCGCCCACATCGCCGGTCGTGCCGCCTACAACGCGCTGGTGGCCGAAGCCGATGCCGACCACGAGGGCTACTGGGCCCGCCTGGCGCGCGAATTCATCGGCTGGAAAACGCCCTTCACCAAGACACTCGACAGCACCGATGCGCCGCACTACCGCTGGTTCGAGGACGGCACCCTCAACGTGTCCTGGAACTGCCTGGACCGCCAGGTGGCGGCCGGCAAGGGCGACAAGGTGGCGATCGTCTTCGAGTCGGACGACGGCAAGGTCACCCGCACCACCTACGCGCAGCTGCTCGCGCAGACCTGCCGCATGGCCAACGCGCTGAAGGCGCGCGGGGTGAAGAAAGGCGACCGCGTCGTCATTTACATGCCGATGTCGGTCGAAGGCGTGGTGGCCATGCAGGCCTGCGCGCGACTGGGCGCGATTCACTCGGTGGTGTTCGGGGGCTTCTCCGCGCATGCGCTGCGCGACCGCATCGCAGACACCGGTGCCGAAGTGGTCATCACGGCCGATCAGCAGGTACGCGCGGGCAAGCAACTGCCGCTCAAGGCAATGGTCGACGAGGCGATCGCGCTGGGCGGCTGCGAGGCGGTGAAGTCGGTCATCGTCTATCGCCGCACCGGCGCAGCCATTGCCTGGACGCCGCGCGACCTGTGGATGCACGAGATCACCGAGGCACAAGGCGACAGCTGCGAACCCGAGTGGGTGGGCGCCGAACATCCGCTCTTCCTGCTCTACACCTCGGGCTCCACCGGCAAGCCCAAGGGCGTGCAGCACAGCAGCGGCGGCTATCTGCTGCATGCGGCGCTCACGACGAAGTGGACCTTCGACATGCACGACGACGACGTGTTCTGGTGCACCGCCGACATCGGCTGGGTCACCGGCCACACGTACATCGCCTACGGGCCGCTGGCCATCGGCGCGACCGAAGTGGTGTTCGAGGGCGTGCCCACTTTTCCCGACGCGGGCCGCTTCTGGCAGATGATCGAGCGGCACGGGGTGACGGTCTTCTATACCGCGCCCACCGCCATCCGCTCGCTCATCAAGGCGGCGGAAGGCAACCCGGCCGTCCACCCCGACCGCAGCGACCTGCGCAGCCTGCGCGTGCTGGGCTCCGTCGGCGAACCGATCAATCCGGCCGCGTGGGAGTGGTATCGCAAGCATGTGGGCGGTGGCCGCTGCCCGGTGCTGGACACCTGGTGGCAGACAGAGACCGGCGGCCACATGATCACGCCGCTGCCGGGCGCCACCGACCTCGTGCCAGGCTCGTGCACCCTGCCCTTTCCCGGCATCGCCGCGGCCATCGTCGACGAGACCGGCAACGACGTGCCCAACGGCGAGAGCGGCCTGCTGGTGATCAAGAAGCCCTGGCCGAGCATGATCCGCGCGGTCTGGGGCGACGACGCGCGCTACCGTTCGAGCTACTACCCGCCGGAGCTGCGCGGCTATTACCTGGCCGGCGACGGCGCCGCGCGCGATGCGGCCACGGGCTACTTCACCATCGGCGGTCGTATCGACGACGTGCTGAACGTGAGCGGCCACCGCATGGGCACGATGGAAATCGAATCGGCGCTCGTGGCCTGCACCGCGCTGGTGGCCGAGGCCGCGGTGGTGGGCCGGCCCGACGAGACCACGGGCGAGGCGATCTGCGCGTTCGTGGTGCTCAAGCAGCAGCGCCCCGTGGGCGCAGAAGCCGACCGCCTGGCGGCCGAGCTGCGCGCCTGGATCGGCAAGGAGATCGGCCCCATCGCCAAGCCGAAGGAAATCCGCTTCGCCGACAACCTGCCCAAGACGCGCAGCGGAAAGATCATGCGGCGCCTGCTGCGCTCGGTGGCCAAGGACGAGGCGATCACGCAGGACGTGTCGACGCTGGAGAACCCGGCGATCCTCGATCAGCTGACCGAGGCGCACTGAAACGCGCTGCGCGGCCGGCAGGCGCCAAAAAAGAAGTCATCCCGACCTTCGGAAAGGAAGTCATGGATCCGGACATTCAACTCAGACACGATGTCTTCGCACAGCTCGACTGGGGGTTGCCAACAACGACCGGAGACCGACCTTGAACATGGCCCCGCCCGATCCGCCGCTGTTGATGCGCGACGCTCCGCAATGGCTCGCAAGGGTCGAACGTGCCCCTTCGACGTTGGCCCACCTGGCATCGACGAACCACTGGCCAGGCTTCCTGATCGGCCAGGTGGAAAAACCGGTCCGGGTGCTGCTGATCGACGAGGACGGCAGTGCACGGCGTGCCATCTCCCATGAACTGCTCATGGACTCGCGCATTTGCGTGGTCGGCGAAGCCGGCAGCCTGCTGGAAGCCAAGCGCTTGTTGGTGCAGCAGACATTCGACGTACTCATCCTCGACGTCCGGCTCGGTGGTGGCAGGGGGTTCGACCTCATCGAGAGCGTCAGGCGTCATCGCAGCTCGGCCGAGGTCATCGTGCACTCGACGCTGGACGACGAGGTTCATGTGCGCCGCGCGTTTGCCGCTGGCGCTTCGGGGTACCTCGTCAAGAACTCGTGGTTCCAGAACTTCACGCAGGCGGTCCTGCAGGTTGTCAATGGCGGCGCGGCGGTGTCGCCCAACGTGATCCGCCACCTGCTCATCCGGCTGGGGCCAGGCGCACCAGCGGAGCCGATCAGCGAGGGCGCGCGCAACAGAACGCTTTCGACGCGAGAACGCGATGTCCTCCGGCTTGTTGCGGCCGGCCATGTCACCCGGGACATCGCCAAGCTGCTGTCGATCAGCGGCCAGACGGTGGATGCACACATGAAGAGCATCCATCGCAAACTGAAGGTGCACACGCGTGCGCACGCGGTGACCACAGCGTCCAGCCAAGGGATGCTCTAGCGGCCACTGCAGACCTCGCACCGCTCGGTGCTGCCCAGCTGCAGGGAGATGGTCGAGAGCATCACGCCTTGCTTTTCACCACGACGGCCTTGCGCCCGGGGTGCAGCCGAGGAGCGGGTGCCAGGGCCAGCGCCGTGTGCAGGGTGTGCAAGGCCTCGTCCACCGCCGCGCGCGACGGCATCGGCTTCGGCACGGATCAACACAATGCCGTCCTGCAAGGCGCGCGATGCGATCGTCTCGAACAGTTCGAGCGCATGCAACTGGCGCTGGACGCGATAGCCGCTGACAAGGCCGCAAGAAGCACCGCAGCCGAAGCTTGCGTGCTACCCTCCCCTGGATCCAGGATGTTTACAACATTCGTGCTCTATTTCCTTGCCCACGCATGAAACCTGCCTCACACATCGCGGTGCTCGACGACGAGGTTGACATCACGCTGCTGCTGGCCAACTACCTCCAGAGCCACGGCTTTCGCGTCACCCAGGTCCACAACGGCCGCGCGCTCATGACGCTGATGGAGTCCGATCCCGCAGACCTCGTGCTGCTCGATTTGGGCCTGCCCGGGGAAGACGGCTTCTCCATTGCGCGGCGCATGCGCGAGCGCTGGCGCTGCGGCCTCGTCATCGTCACCGGCCGAGGCGATGCCGTCGACAAGGTGGTGGGCCTGGAAGTCGGTGCCGACGACTACGTGACCAAACCCTTCGACCTGCGCGAGCTGGTCGCGCGCGTGAAGGCCGTGCTGCGCCGGCTGACGCCCGAGACATCCCCCGCCCCGGTGCCCACTGCGACCGCCACGGACAAACTGCGCTTTGCCGGCTGGCAGCTCGACACTGCCGCACGCAGCCTTCGGAATCCGCAAGGCGAAGACGTCACGCTGACCGGCGGCGAGTTCGACCTGCTGCAGGCCTTTGCCCGCCATCCCGGCCGCGTGCTGTCGCGCGATTTCCTGCTGGAGCAGACACGCGGACGCGAGGCCGCCCCCTTCGACCGCACGATCGACGTGCAGGTCGGGCGCCTGCGCAAGAAGATCGAGGTGGATGCCGACGACCCGCAGCTCATCAAGTCGGTGCGCGGCGCAGGCTACATCCTCATCCCGCCGGTCTCCCATGGCTGACCCTGCGGACAACCCGCCTTTCCCGCCCGACGTGCCCATCCTCGGGCTGCCGTCGGGCATCGAGGAAGGCAGCGTCTTCCGCTTGCTCTTCATCGCCTATCCGGATTCGCTGCTGCTGGTCGACCAGTCGGGCAGCATCATGTTGGCCAACCCCTCGGCGGCCGCGCTGCTGGGCTACACCGTGGAAGAACTGGTGGGCCTGAACGTCGACGTGCTGGTGCCCGACAGCATCCGCCCGCGCCATGCCTCGTACCGCGAAGCCTATGGCCGCGCGCCGCGCCCTCGCCCCATGGGTACGCAGATGGAGCTGGTGGCCAAACGCAAGGACGGCAGCGAGGTCATGGTCGAGATCGCGCTCAGTCCGCTGCAAAGCCACGGGCTGCCTTTCGTGGTGGCGGCCATCCGCGACATCGGTGCCTACCCGCGCGTCAAGCAGGCGCTGCAGCGTGCCCGCTACAGCGAACACCTGGCGCAACTAGGCCGCCTTGCGGTGGACACGCGCGACCTGCAGGTGGTGCTCCAGCACGTGCCGGAAATCATCACCACGGCCCTGCAGGTCGAGGTCGCCGTGGTGTGGCTGCTCGACGGCAACCGCCTCGAATTCAAGGTGGCCAGCGGCGTGGGCCTGCTTGCCGGCGAGGAAATCGGAGCGCGCGTTGCCAACCGGCCCGACACGCCGCCCGGCTTCGTCCTCGCCCAGGGGCGTCCGGTGGTGGTGCCGGACTACCGGCTGGAACACCGCTTCGACGTGCCCCGTGCGTATCTCGAGAACGGCCTGGTGAGCGCACTGGCCGTGCCGCTGAGCGATCGCGGGCGCGTCATCGGCATGCTGTCGGTGCGTTCCAAGGAATCCAAGCGCTTCGGCGACGAGGAAGTGCGCTTTCTCGAATCACTGTCCAACCTGCTGGCCACCAGCCTGCAGCGCGTGCAGACCGAGGAGGCGCTCAACCACGCGCAGCGCCTGGAAAGCGTCGGCCAGCTCACAGGCGGCATCGCGCACGACTTCAACAACCTGCTGACCGTCATCCAGGGCAACCTCCAGGTGCTCGAAGAGTTGCCCGCACTGGCAGAGGACAGCTATGCGCAACAGCTCGTGAGCGCGGCCACCCGTGCCACGCGGCGCGGCGCCGAACTCACCGGCAAGCTGCTGGCGTTCTCGCGGCGGCAGATGCTGCAGCCCAGCGCCGTCGACACGCGGGCGCTGCTGCATTCGCTGGCCGACATGCTGCGCCGCACGCTGGACCAGCGCATCCGCATCGAGATCGACACCGCGCCGGGCTGTCCGCCCGTGATGGCCGACCCAGGGCAACTGGAGTCGGCGCTGCTCAACATCGCGATCAATGCACGCGATGCCATGCCCGAGGGCGGCACGCTTCGCTTTCGCACCGAGGTGTGCGGTGCGGTGCCGGCCGCCATGCACAACGAGCGCAGCGAGCCCAACGACCCGGGCATCGATGCCGCTGCGCGCTTTGTCGCCATCTCCATCGCCGACAGCGGCACGGGCATGTCCGACGACGTGAAGGAACGCGCCTTCGAGCCGTTCTTCACCACCAAGGAAGCCGGCCGCGGCACCGGCCTGGGACTGAGCACGGTGTACGGATTCGTCAAGCAGTCCCGGGGGGCCGTCGCAATCGAGAGCAATGCGGGCCAGGGCACCACGGTCACGCTCTACCTGCCGCAGCAGGAAGGAGGCGGCCTGTCGCCTCCCGCGGAAGAGCGTGCCGACGAAACGATTCCGCCCGGATTGCGCGTGATGCTGGTAGAGGACGACGCGGAAGTCCGCAAGGTGGTCGAGACCTTCCTTGTCGCGCTGGGCTGCGAGGTGGTCGCGGTCGCCACAGCCGAGCAGGCATTGACGACGCTGGACGCCGGTGTCGGGCCTCTCGACCTGTTGCTGAGCGACATCGCCCTCGGTGCCGGCATGCGCGGTACGCGACTGGCCATCGAGGTTCAGCGGCGCTTTCCGCAGTTGGCGGTGCTGCTGATGTCGGGCTTCTCTTCGGAACTGCTGGATGCGGACCGGGAAGTGCCGCAGAGCTGGGAATTGCTGCGCAAGCCCTACACGCGCTCCGAACTGGCACAGGCCATGGCGAAGGTGCTGGCCGGCCGCGGCTGAACGCGCGGCTGCAGTCCCCTACTGGAGCATGGCCGGAGCGGGCGTCATCGTGGGCGCCAGGCAGCGCTGCACGAAGGCCGACAGGGCCCCCACATCGGGAATCTGCACGTCGCGCCGCCCCTTCGTCGCGAAACCGATGACGTTGTCGCGCGCCAGGCGCGACAACGCGCGACTCACGCTCTCGAGCGTCATGCCCAGGTAGTTGCCGATCTCCGCGCGCGTCATGCGCAGCGTGATCTCATCGGTGCGCATGCCGCGCTCGGCCAGCGACTCGGCCCAATAGCGCAGGAAATCGGCCACACGCGCATCAGCGGGCAGCGTGCAGACGGACATCAGTGAGTCCCGGTCGTGCGAGATTTCGCGGCTCATGGCGGAATGCAGCACCTGCAGCAAGGTCGGGTGCGTGGCGCAGGCAGCCAGCAGGGCCTCGTACGACACCACCCAGATCTCGCCGGTATCCATGGCCACCGCATCGCACGAATAGCGGCTGCCCGAGATGCCGTCGAAGCCGAGCCAGTCGCCGCGGAACTTGAGACCGACTACCTGTTCGCGCCCGTCGGCCGAGAGATTCACGATCTTGAAGAAGCCCGAGTTCAGGATGTAGAGGTTGCCGAAGCGCTCGCCCGCCTGGTAGATCACGTCGCCCGTGTGCACTACACGGCGCTGCGGCCTCAGCTTCTCGCATAAAAGCTTCAGCGTGTCGGCCGTTTGCTGGCCCGCGCACTCGCTGCCAAAGGGGGGCAGGACCGGTACGGTCTTCGAGGGGGTGGCGGTGTTGAGCATCTGGAATCCTTGGGTGGGTCTGTCGCGAGTCGATGGATGGATGCTAGGAAGCCATCGGCAACGCAATGACAACGGTCGGAATCGGTGGGTAACGCTCGGTGAATGCAGTGTGTCCGGCGTGTATCAAGGGACTGCGGCGTGCGGCAAGTCAGAAGGGAACGGGCCTGCGCCTTGACCTGTATCAAATACGGGGCCGCCGTCGTCCCTAACCTTGGCAGGTCACACATTGACCATTGCCATGCCTCTTTCCCCAAAGACCCGTGCTCCCGATGCCGCAGCGCAGCTCTCGCCGCTGAAGGTGGCGAGCCTGCTGTGCCACGCGCGGCTGCTCCAGCGCGCCGCACTGGCAGGGAACACGCCCAGGCTGCTGAGCGGCAAGAACCTGGGGCTGCTGTGCCAAACACAGCCCGACGAGGCGCAGGCGCTGTTCCGCAGTGCCGCCGAGGAACTGGGCGCGCGCGTGGCCGTCATGCGCTCGGACCTGTCGCTTGCCAGCGAGGCGCAGGAAGTGCAGAACACCGCACGCATGCTCGGCCGTCTCTACGAGGCCGTGGAATGCCAAGGCATGCCCCGCGAGCTCGTGGAGCGGATTGGCCAGCACGCCGGAATCCCGGTGTTCGACGGCGCCGCCATGAAAGACCATCCGGCCGATCGGCTTGCCGAACTGCTCGGCGACAGGACCCCGCTGGCCGACAACCGGCGCTTCGTGCTCCAGGCCCTGCTGCTGGAAGCCATCGGCTGAACCACGGACGCGTGCCCTGCGCATCCTTGATCCAGCGCAACACGCCCGGGTCTTGCTGTTTCTACAGTGAACACCACGGTCACCGCCGGTTTTCAGGCGACAGCCGCCCTCCTCCGTTCATTCATTCATTCATTCACTGCAAGGAATCTCCCATGAAGACCGATACCCAACTGCGCAACGATGTCCAGGCCGAACTCAACTGGGCGCCCGAGGTCAAGGCCTCCGAGGTGGGCGTGATCGCCAAGGACGGTGTGGTGACCCTCACCGGCCATCTCGCCAGCCACGCGGAGAAGTACGCCGTCGAGCGCGCCGCACAGCGCGTGCACGGCGTCAAGGCACTGGCCGTGGAGCTGACCGTCAAGCTGCCTTTCGACAACCAGCGCACCGATGCCGACATCGGGCTGGCGGCCGAGCGCGCCCTCGCGTGGAACGTGCTCGTGCCCGACGACAAGGTCCGCCCCATGATCGAAAAGGGCTGGCTCACGCTCGACGGCGAAGTCGAGTGGGAGTACCAGCGCAGCGCCGCCGAGAACGCCGTGCGCGACCTGATGGGCGTGACCGGCGTGTCGAACCTGGTGAAGGTCAAGCCGAAGGTGAGCCCCGCCGACGTCGAGAAGAAGATCCACGAAGCGCTTTCGCGCCAGGCCGAACGCGAAGCCAACCGCCTCGCCATCACGGTCGACGGCTCCCAGGTCACGCTGCGCGGCACGGTCCACTCCTGGACCGATCGCGATGCGGTGCAAGGCGCCGCATGGGCCACGCCGGGCGTCTCGGTAGTGGTGAACGACCTGCTCGTGGACGCCTGAGCAAGCGCGTCGCGCTCGCCACGGGCGGCAGCAGGTACTAGCCGGTGCCTGTGCCGCCAGGGAAATCGATGCGCACGGCGTGCCTCAGTGCGACATCAACACCGGCAGTGTCATCCACTGCAGGATCGACAGCGTGGCCCCACCCATCACCCATTCGCGTGCCCGGCTGTGGCCATAGCAGCCCATCACCAGCAGGTCCGAACCGAGGTCCGAGGCGAAGGACAGCAGCTTGTTGCCGATGTCGTCTTCCTTGCTCCCACCGGAATGCAGCGTGATGTTCTGGACGCCTTGCATCCGCAGGAAGTCCTGCAGGCGCTGCAGCGATGCCTCCGCGTCCTCGCCGTAGGCCACGACGTGCACCCGGGCCGCCTTGCACAGCCATGGCAGCGCGGCGGTCACGGCACGCGCGGACTCGCGCGTTTCCTTCCACGCCACCAGCACGTTGCGGCCGATGGGGCCGACCGGCCCCGCATAGGGCAGCACCAGCGCTGGCCGGCCACTCTCCATCAGCACGCTCGGCAGGAAGTCGCCGGGCAGCTCGCCGTCCATCGGATCGTTCCGGTCGCGCTGGCCGAGGACCATCAGGTCGGCGTAGAGCGCGCGCCGCGCGAATCCCCATGGGCCATCGCTCTCCGGTTCCGCCCAGTGCAGGCGCTGCGAGTTCGCGCTTTGTGCCGCGAAGACCTCGTGCATCCTGTCCCTCGCGTCCTTGTCGATCTCCTGCATGATCGCGACCGCCTCGGCCGCGGCCTCGATGGCGAATGGATAACGCATGAGCGCGGACAGGGTGCACGGCAGGCCCGTCACCTCGGCGTCGAAGGTCTCGGCGAGCTGGCGGGCCAGCTTGATGCGCTCCACGGTACGGGCCGAACCGTCGAGATGAAGCAGGATGGATTTGGGGGTCTGCATGAGGGCTCCTTGGACTGGCGGAATGAGATGCGCCGACCTTAGGCCCGCGCATTTCGCGTGGGCTTGCGCTGCGTCAACCGCTCGCGATCTCGGACTCGACCGCGTCAAAGCTTGATCGGGCGCAAGGCCCGACGGCTTGCACATGCCTAGCCTTGGGCTTCATACAACGCACCACTTCCATGCTCCACCACACCCTTGCGATACCGAGACTCGCCGCCGCCCTGCTCACGCTCGTCCTCGCGGGCTGCGCCGCGCAAGTCGACGCTGCGCCTGGGAGGGCTGCCCGATGTGCATGAACCAGCTCAGGAAACTCGCCGCGTCGAAGCTGCCCGGCACCGAAGCCGATCCGACGGTCATCGACAGGCTGCGCGTGCTCGAAGCTGCGGGTCACATCAGGGTGCTGATTCCTCCTGCCCGCGTGGACTGCGACGACCGCATGCGCCAAGGCGCTGCGATCGTCTTCGAGATCATGCCCAGAGGATGGAAGGCCTTGCGTGCGGGCGCGCCTCAGGAAGAAGCGCCCCTGCTTTTCCTGCAGCGCGCCGCGCCGGCCGCCCGACCGAAAGCTGCGAGCGTGGCGCAGGAACTCGCACAGATCGACGCCTGGCTCAGCGGCACCAGGCGTCGATCTGGCGGATGAGGTCCGCCCACACCGCGTGCGCCGCAACGCCCGCCAGCAGCACGCCGGCCAGCCGCGCTCCCCATGCCTGGCGCGCACCGCCGGCCCAGCGAAACCGCTGCCAGAGCCAGGGGCCGAGCAGCAGCGAGGCGCCGCTGCCGAGCGCGAACAGCGTCATCAACCCCGCGCCTTGCAGCGGCCCATTGCCCAGGCTGGCCATCATCAGCGCTGAGTAGAGCAGCCCGCAGGGCAGCGCCACCCACAGCATGCCGGTGGCCAGCACGCCCAGCCATGTGCGTCCTGCGAGCGGGTGAAGTCGGGATTCGAGGCCGCGGCCGATGCGCTGGGCCCACAGCGGCTGCCGCCCCGTGACGGCGAGCATCGCACCCCAGGCGAACACGAAGACGTGCATCAGGACCCACAGCGGGCGCAGCGCGGCAACATGGGCGCTGGCTTCGGCCAGGCTGTCGACGCTTGCCGCAGCGATGGCACCTGCCACCGCATAGCTCGCGATGCGGCCGAGATGGAAAGCGGCCGGCGCGGTGAGCGCCTGCATGGCGCCCGACCCCGCCGGCAGGGTCGACATGGCCGGCATGCGCGGCACGATCCGGATCACCGCCGCCGATGCCGCGCCGCACATCGCCACGCAATGCGGCCCACCCGCAAGGCCCATCAGGAGCGCGGCGCCGGCGAGCGCGAGCTGCATGGTCAGACCACCCGCGAAAAGCGCGCGCGGTTCGCGCGGCAGTACCGGTCGAAGATCATCGCGACGGCGCGCACCAGGAACCACCCTCGCTCGGTGACCACGAGGTCGTGGTCGCTCAACCGCACGAGGCCTTGGACCACCTGCGGCCCGAGCGCGGCGAACTCGGTCGCGAAGTAGCGGCGGAAATCGACCGCGTAGGCCTCCCCCACGGCGTTGAAGTCGACGCGACCGCGGCACATGAGCGCCATGATCACCGCGCGCCGCAGCAGGTCGTCGCGAGAGAGCGCCAGGCCGCGCACCACGGGCAGGTGCCCCTGGTCGAGCAGGTCGTAGTAGTCGTCCAGCGTCTTGGCGTTCTGGCTGTAGGTGGCGCCCACGCGGCCGATGCCCGAGACGCCCAGCGCAACAAGATCGCCCTCGGGCCGCACGCCATAGCCCTGGAAGTCGCGATGCAGCCGCCCTTCTTTCTTCGCGATCGCGAGGGGGTCACCCGGCAACGCGAAATGGTCCATGCCGATGTAGACATAGCCCGCCTCGGTGAGCTGCGCGATGGCGGCGGCGAGCATGCGCACGCGGGTGGCTGCATCCGGCAACTCATCGGCTGCGATGCGCCGCTGCGGCTTGAAGCGCTCGGGCATGTGCGCGTAGGCATACAGCGCGATGCGGTCGGGTCGCAGATCCCGCAACTGCGCGAGCGTGCGCTCGAAGGAGGCATCGTTCTGCCGCGGCAGGCCGTAGATGAGGTCCACGTTGATCGACTCGAAGCCGAGCGCGCGGGCCGCGTCCATGAGCGCGAAGACCTGCGACGCGGGCTGGATGCGGTGCACCGCCTGCTGCACCTCGGGGTCGAAGTCCTGCACGCCGAAGCTCAGGCGGTTGAAGCCCAGCGCGGCCAGGTTGGCCAGGCGCTGCGCATCGACCGTGCGCGGATCGACCTCGATGGAGCGCTCGCCACCGGGCACGAACGCGAACGAGCGGTGCAGCAACGCCATGAGTTCGCCCAGCTCCGCGTCGTCCAGGAACGTGGGAGAACCGCCGCCCAGGTGCAGTTGCGCGACGGTGGCGCTGCGCCCCAGTTGCGCGACCTGGAGTTCCACCTCGCGTGCGAGGTAGGCCAGGTACTGCCGGCCGCGCTCGCGGTGGCGCGTGACGATCTTGTTGCACGCGCAGTAGTAGCAAAGCGACTCGCAGAACGGAATGTGCACATAGAGCGACAGCGGCGGTGCCCCGGCACCCGCCTCGCGCCGGCCGCTCAGCGCCCGCGCGTACTCGTCGGCACCAAAGGCCTCGATGAAGCGGTCGGCGGTGGGGTAGGAGGTGTAGCGCGGGCCGGGAACGTCGAACTCGCGCAGCAGTTCGAGAGGCAATACGGCCTGCCCCGAGGCAGGTGCAGGAGCGAAAGCGGGATAGTTCATGGCGAGGGTGTTCGCAGGGACACGTCACGGGATTCGACCTCGGGCCGCGTGGTCAGCAGCACCGTGCAGGCACTCGAGGCCGCGGCCATCAGCCAGAAGACGAAGAAGGCTGTCGTGTAGGCGCCCTGGCGCGACAGGTGCAGCGCATCGGCGCCGCAGTACACGCTGACCGGATCGACCAGCGCGAACACCAGCATCTCCATGGCGCAAGCCACCAGGAAAGACGGCCACAGCACGCTGACGATCTGGCGCAGCCCGGTCACGGCACAGCCTTTGGGGCGGGCAGCGGCACGTCGTCGGTGGGGGTGGCCGCATGGTTGCGGCCGGTCAGCGCGGGCAAGAGCTTCCTGGCGGCCAAGGTCTTGTTGATCTCGACGCCTTCGCGGTAGTAGTCCTCGGACACCAGTGCATCCGGGCTGCGCCAGGCCAGCCAGAAGGTCACGAAGCTCGCAACCACCACCACGGCGGGCCCGCCGATCACCATCCAGAGCAGCGGATGGCGCCACCAGGCATCCAGCGGCTTTTCGTTCGTCGTTGCAGCATTCATCTCGATCTTTCAGCGCGGCACCAGGAAGGCCGCTTTTTCAGACACCTGCGCGTCGCCGCCCTCTTCGCGAATGGCGAAATGCACCGTGTGCGAGCCGGCCGGCACGGCGCCGTAGGGCACCTGCAAGCGCACCGCGACCCAGCGCGACTGGGCCGCATCCACCGCCACGGACTCGTCCGGCGAAACACTCAGGCCGTCGAGCCCTTCGGCGGTGATGCGGTAGCGCTGCGGCCGCTCGGTGGCATTCATGATCTGGAGGCGGTAGACGTTTTCCAGCCGCCCACCCTCGGCGATGCGGGCCAGCGAGGCGCGGTCGCGCACCACATCGACCTTGAATGGCGTGCGAACGACCAGGCTCGTCAGCAGCCCCGTCACCAGCAGCGCGAGCACGGCGGTGTAGACCAGCACGCGCGGCCGCAGCACGCGGTGCAGCAACTGGCGGCGCGACCAGCCGGCCTCCATGCCGTTCTGCGTGTCGTAGCGGATCAGCCCCGGCGGGTAGGCCATCTTCTGCATCACGGTGTCGCAGGCATCCACGCACAGGCCGCAGCCGATGCATTCGTATTGCAGGCCCTGGCGGATGTCGATGCCGGTCGGGCACACCTGCACGCACAGGCCGCAATCGATGCAGTCGCCCAACGCGAGCGTACGCGGATCGGGTCCCTTGCGGCGCGGCGCGCGTGGCTCGCCGCGCTGCGGGTCGTAGGTGACGATGAGCGTGTCGCGGTCGAACATGGCGCTCTGGAAACGCGCATAGGGGCACATGTACTTGCAGACCTGCTCGCGCATGAAGCCGGCATTGCCGTAGGTGGCAAAGCCGTAGAAGAACACCCAGAAGACTTCCCACGAACCCATCTGCGTCTGCAGGAAGGCCATGCCCAGCTCGCGCACGGGCGTGAAGTAGCCCACGAAGGTGAAGCCGGTCCACATCGCGATGCCGATCCACACCAGGTGCTTGAACCACTTCTTCACCAGCTTCTCGAGCGACATCGGCTCGGCGTCCAGGCGCATCCGCGCGGTGCGGTTGCCCTCGATCCGGTGCTCGACCCACATGAAGATCTCGGTGTAGACGGTCTGCGGGCAGGCGTAGCCGCACCAAAGGCGTCCGGCCACCGCGGTGAAGAGAAAGAGCGCCAGCGCGCTGACCACCAGCAGGCCCGAGAGGTAGATCAGGTCCTGCGGGTACAGCACCAGGCCGAAGATGTAGAAGCGGCGCGCGGCCAGGTCGAACAGCACCATCTGCCGGCCGCCCCACTCCACCCACGGCAGCCCGTAGAAAACGAGCTGGGTGAGAAAGACCATGGCCCAGCGCCAACGCGCGAACATGCCGCGCACCGTGCGGGGGTAGATCTTCTTCGTGGTCTCGTAGAGGCCGACCTCCTCGCTGCCGGAATTGGCTATGGCTATGGGAATGATCTTCCGGGTCATGGCATCGCGCCGTCAGGGCATGGCCGGGGCCGTGCTGCTGTTGGAGAAACCCCAGACGTACGACGCGAGCATCCGGATCTGCGCTTCGGTCAGGCGGCCTTCCTGCGCAGGCATCTCGTTGTGCTTGCCCCCGTTGATCATCTGGATGATCGCGGCCTCGCCGTAGCCGTGGAGCCAGACCTTGTCGTTGAGGGCGGGTGCGCCGATGGCCTGGTTGCCCACGCCGCCGATGCCATGGCAGGCCGCGCACACCGTGAACCTGGACTTGCCGAGTCCGGCGCGAACCGAATCGCTCGGCTCGCCCGACAGGCTCAGCACATAGTTGGCGAGGTTCTTCACGTCGTTCGGCGTGCCGACCGCCGCTGCCATGGGCGGCATCACGCCGACGCGCCCCTTGGTGATGGTCTCGACGATCTTCTCGGGCGTGCCGCCGTGCAGCCAGTCCTTGTCGGTGAGGTCCGGAAAGCCCTTGCTGCCGCGCGCATCGGAACCGTGGCACTGGGAGCAGTTGTTCATGAAAAGCCGCTCGCCGATCGCCTTGGCCTGGGGGTCTCTTGCGATCTCCTCGACAGGCATGGCGGCGTACTTCGCATAGACGGGCGCGAGTTTCTCGGTGGCCTTGGCGACATCGGCTTCGTACTCGCCCTTCGAACTCCAGTCGGACTGTCCCTTGAAACTGCCCAGGCCGGGGAACACGACCAGGTAGCCCAGCCCGAAGACGATGGTCAGCACGAAGAGCCCAACCCACCACATCGGCAGCGGGTTGTTGGCCTCGCGCAGGTCTTCGTCCCAGACGTGGCCCGTGGTGTTGTCCGTGTCCGATGCCACGCGCTTGCGCGCCGTGAGCCAGAGCAGCAGCGCGCAGGCCAGGATGCTCGCCAGCGAAAGGATCGCGACGTAGTTCGACCAGAAATGGTGGATGAAATCGCTCATCGTGGTTCTCCCATCAGTCCTGTTCGAACGGCAGGCGGGCCGCTTCCTGGAAAGCTTCCGCGTTGCGGCGCGACCAGGCCCAGACGACGATGCCGATGAAGACGACGAAGCAGGCGACGGTGGCCGCGACGCGCAAGGTGGTGATGTCGATCATTTCCTTGTCCTCCCTACTTGAGCGCCAGGCCCAGCGATTGCAGGTAGGCCACGGTGGCCTCCATCTCGGTCTTGCCCGTGACCTCTTCGGTGGCCTTGTCGATCTCCGCGTCGGTGTAGGGCACGCCGACACGGCGCAGCGCGCGCATGTGGGTTGGCAAGGCTTCGGCGTCGACCAGCGTCTTCTCCAGCCACGAATAGGCCGGCATGTTCGATTCGGGCACGAGGTCGCGCGGATTGTTCAGGTGGATGCGATGCCACTCGTCGCTGTACTTGCCGCCCACGCGATGCAGGTCGGGGCCGGTGCGCTTGCTGCCCCACTGGAACGGGTGGTCGTAGACGAACTCGCCGGCCACCGAGTAGTGGCCGTAGCGCAGCGTCTCGGAGCGGAAGGGCCGGATCATCTGCGAGTGGCAGTTGTAGCAACCCTCGCGCAGATAGACGTCGCGGCCGGCCAGTTGCAGCGGCGTGAGCGGCTTGACGCCCGTCACTGCCTCGGTAGTCGATTTCTGGAAGAAGAGCGGAACGATCTCCACGAGGCCGCCGATGGCCACCACGAAGAGGATCAGCAAGATCATCAGGAGGTTGTTGGTCTCGATCTTCTCGTGGCTGAAACCGCCGGACTTGTTCGGGTTCGGGTTCATCGTGTGTCCTCAGGCGGGGTTCATGGCGGGGGTCGGGATCGCGGCGCGCACGGACTGGCCGGAGATCGCCGTCATCCAGACGTTCCAGGCCATCACCAGCATTCCCGAGAGGTAGAGCACCCCGCCGATCAGGCGCACCACGTAGAACGGGAAGGTGGCCTTCACGCTCTCCACGAAGGTGTAGGTGAGCGTGCCGTCGGGGTTGATCGCACGCCACATCAGGCCCTGCATCACGCCGGCGATCCACATCGCGGCGATGTAGAACACGATGCCGATGGTGGCCATCCAGAAGTGCGCCTCGATGGCCTTCACGCTGTACATCTCGGTTCGGCCGTACATGCGCGGAATCAGGTAGTACAGCGACCCCATGGTGATGAAGCCGACCCAGCCGAGCGCGCCGGAGTGCACGTGCCCGATGGTCCAGTCGGTGTAATGGCTCAGGGCGTTGACGGTCTTGATGGACATCATCGGCCCCTCGAAGGTCGACATGCCGTAGAACGACAGCGCCACGATCAGGAAGCGCAGGATCGGGTCGGTGCGCAGCTTGTGCCAGGCGCCCGAAAGCGTCATGACGCCATTGATCATTCCGCCCCAGCTGGGCGCCAGCAGGATCAGCGAAAACACCATGCCCAGCGACTGCGTCCAGTCCGGCAGCGCCGTGTAGTGCAGGTGGTGCGGGCCCGCCCACATGTAGGTGAAGATCAGCGCCCAGAAGTGGACGATGGACAACCGGTACGAGTACACCGGACGGCCGGCCTGCTTGGGGATGTAGTAGTACATCATTCCCAGGAAGCCCGCGGTGAGGAAGAAGCCCACGGCGTTATGGCCGTACCACCACTGCACCATCGCGTCCTGCACGCCGGCGTAGGCCGAGTAGCTCTTCATCCAGCCCGCGGGAACCTCGGCGCTGTTGACGATGTGCAGCAGGGCCACCGCGATGATGAAGGCGCCGAAGAACCAGTTCGCCACGTAGATGTGGCGCACCTTTCGCATGCCGATGGTGCCGAAGAACACGACGGCGTAGGACACCCAGACGACGGCGATCAGGATGTCGATGGGCCACTCGAGCTCGGCGTACTCCTTGCCGCTGGTGTAGCCCATCGGCAGGCTGATGGCAGCCGCCACGATCACGGCCTGCCAGCCCCAGAACACGAACGACGCAAGCTTGGGCGCGAACAGCGGCACCTGGCAGGTGCGCTGCACCACGTGAAAGCTCGTGGCCATCAGCGCGCAGCCGCCGAACGCGAAGATGACCGCGTTGGTGTGCAGCGGCCGAAGCCGCCCGTAGCTGAGCCATGGAATGCCGAGGTTGAGTTCGGGAAATGTCAGCTGCGAAGCGATGATCACCCCGACCAGCATGCCGACCACGCCCCAGACCACCGACATGAGCGCGAACTGCCGCACGACGGTGTCGTCGTATGCCGCGGCGGAAGGGTTCGGTTGTTGCATCGTCGTGCCCTTGAATGAGTTGAGGGCAGTGTCGATGTGGCCCTTTCCTCGGGGGTTGATGCAAATCAATCGCCGCGCAGGATGCGGTCGCCTTCGGTGTCGATGTCTTCGAACTGCCCGCGCTCGATGGCCCACCAGAGCCCGCCGAGGATGGCGAGGACGAGCATCACCGACAGCGGAATGAGCAGGAAGAGGATGTCCATCAGCGGCCTGCCTTGCTGCCGGCAACGGCAACGCCAAGCCGTGCCGCGTTCAGAACCACCACGAGCGAACTCGCCGCCATGCCCAGGCCGCGAGCCACGCCGGCAGCCAGCCTGCGACGGCGAGCGGCACGCACAGCGCGTTGTAGCCCGCCGCCCAGAAAAGGTTCTGCCGCACCACGCGCAAGGTTTTTCGGGCCTGCGCAATGGCCTCCGGAATGCTTGTGAGCCTGTCGCCCGGCACGACGAAATCGGCACGCGCACGCGACAGCGGAACGGAACGGCCGAAGGCGAACGAGGCGTTCGCGCGTGCCAACGACGGGCCGTCATTGAGCCCGTCGCCCACCATCGCGATCTGCCGGCCCTCGGCCTGCAGGCGCCAGAGCACGTCGAGCTTGTCTTCGGGCGTGCAGCCGCCCTCTGCGAAGTCGATGCCGGCGCGCGCGCCGATCTCCTTTGCGGCGCTGTCGCGGTCGCCCGAGAGCAGTCGCACCGTCAAACCCTGCGCACGCAATGCGGCCACTGCGGCGGCGGCGTCGGGGCGGAGTTCTTCGGCCAGCACGAAGCTGGCGATCCAGCCCTGGTCATCGGAAAGATGGACCTGTGCGGTGTCGACTTCCAGCGGCTTGACGTTGCAGAAGGCGGATGAGCCCAGCCGTGTGCGCCGACCTGTTCGAGCGTTCGCTCGCGGACGACGCATCAAACCTTCAAGCCCGAGGCCCGCCGCCTCGGTGGTCCGTTCCACGGTCCAGTCTGGCGGCGCGCGGAACTGCGCATGCCATGCATTCACAAGCGCCCGTGCCACAGGATGGATCGATTGCGCCGCGAGCGCCACGGCCATCTCGAGTGCGTCGCCGGGCCGCAAGCCCTGCCGGCAATAGACGCGCTCGAGGCGCGGAATGTCGCCGGTCAGCGTGCCGGTCTTGTCGAACACGACCGTATCGACCGATGCCAGCGCCTCCAGCGCCTGCAGGTTCGAGGTCAGCACACCGCCACGCGCCAGGGCGCCGGCACTCGCGAGCATCGCCGCCGGTGTCGCGAGCGAGAGCGCACAGGGACAGGTCACGATGAGCACCGCAACCGCCACCATCAGCGCCTTGCCCGGGTCCGCCTGCCACCAGAACATCGCCGCCAGCGCCGCCGATGCGAGCACCACGACGAGAAACGGCCGCGCCACACGGTCGGCCAGCAGCGCGAGGCGCGGCTTGCGCGAGGCAGCGCTCTCCATGAGCCGCACGATCTGCGCGAAGCGCGTGCCCTCGCCCATCGATTCGATCCGCACCTGCACCACCGCAGACAGGTTGTGGCTGCCGGCCAGCACGCGGCTGCCGCAGGGGCGCGGCACGGGTCGCGATTCGCCGGTCAGCAGGGCCTCGTCGGCACTGGTGTCGCCTTCGATCACCAGGCCGTCGGCCGGAAAGGCCTCGCCCGGGCGCACGAGCACCACCTCGCCCACGGCGAGCCGCCGCACGGTCACGCGGGTCCAGGTGCCGTCGGGTGAGAGGCGGTCGATGCTGTCGGGTAGCCGGTTCATCAGTGCCTCGAGGGCGCCCGCGGTGCGGTCGCGCAGGCGTGCCTCGAACCAGCGGCCGGTCAGCAGGAAGAAGACGAACATCGTCAGCGAGTCGAAATAGACCTCGTGCCCGAGCGGCCCGCTCGCGTCGAAGGTGGCAGCGCTGCTGACCGCGAAGGTCACAAGCACGCCGAAGGCGACCGGCAGGTCCATGCCGATGCGCCCCGCACGCAGGTCGCGCCAGGCGCTGCGAAAGAAGGGGCCGCAGGAGAACAGCACCACGGGCAGCGTGAGCACCCAGGAGGCCCAGCGCAGCAGCTGCGCGGCATCGGCCGTCATGTCGCCGGGCCTGGCGATGTAGGCCGGGTAGGCATACATCATTACTTGCATCATGCAGAAGCCCGAGACCAGCCAGCGCCACAGCGCCATGCGCAGCTCTCGCGAGCGCTGTGCAGTGGCGAACTGGCTGCCGGCGGGGAGCAGTGGATAGCCTGCGGCGGCGGAAGCTTCGAACCACTGGGAAGGCCGGGTGACCGCAGCCGACCACACCACGCGCGCCCGACGGCTCGCGGCGTTGACCTGCACCTCGACCACGCCGGGCACCTTGCGCAGCGCGGCTTCGACGGTGAAGGCGCAGGCGGCGCAATGCATGCCCTCCACCACGACCTGCGAGGTCCATGGTCCGGCGCTCGCATCGCCCTCGGCCGGCTGGCTGAATTCCGACCATTCGGCCGGATCGTCGAGCACCTGCCAGCGCTCGTCGGCGGCTGGCACGAACGAGCGTTGCGGAGAGACCGGGGAAAGCGGGGCGAGCGCAGCTTGCATCGAAGCGAGGCTAAGGGCCGCCCTCGCCCTTCTCTTTGATCTGCATCAACGCCCGGGGCCGGAGCCTGCCTAAGCTCGCGGCACACCTTCCAGGAGACCCTTCATGTTCAAACGCATCCTCGTTGCCACCGACGGTTCCACGCTCTCAAGAAAGCGGTCACGAGCGCGATCGCACTGGCCGCGCAGAACGACGCCGACCTGGTGGCGCTCAACGTGATCCCGCGCTATCCGCGGAGCTACTTCGAGGGGTCGATGACTTTTTCGGCGGAAGACATCGGCCGCGTCGAGAAGCAATGGGCAGAGAAGGCGCAGGCGATGCTCGACACCGTGAGTGCACGTGCCAAGGAGAGCGGTGTGCGGATCAAGACGGCGACGGCGAACTCGGACCTTGTGGCGGAATCGATCATCTCTGCAGCCAGGAAGCACAAGAGCGACCTGATCGTGATGGCCTCGCATGGCCGCAAGGGCATCAAGCGGCTGTTGCTGGGAAGCGAGACGCAGCATGTGCTCGCGCACTCGACGCTGCCGGTGTTGGTTCTTCGGTAGAAGTCATCAAGTGAGGGGGCGGATGAAATCTTGGACTACCTAGAGGTAGTTCATATATTCATACGAGCGCTCGATCAAGCTGATCGTCGGATTTACCGCGGGCGGAGAGGTGCGGACGGCGTGGCACGGGTTCTCGCCGACTCGATGGGAATGACGCTTGGCCAGGCGGTGATGTTCGAGAAAGAACATTCGTTAAAGCGTCTGCTTATAGGCCAGTACGGGGCAAACAAGGCCAATTTTCTTGAGTCATGGCTGCGCCACACTCACACGCCCTAGACCCGCTGGCAGCGCGCGCAAGCCGCCTCGATGCAGAACCAGCCAACCTGGCCACCCATACACATCATTGGACCCGCCCGGTTTAGGGCATCGGAAGGCACGGGCAGCAAAAATGACAAAGGGGTTAGCAACTACTACGTTGCTAACCCCCGTCAATACTGGTCGGTGTGAAAGGATTCGAACCTTCGACCCCTTGCACCCCATGCAAGTGCGCTACCAGGCTGCGCCACACACCGAAGCCCGCAATTATAGCCGGCGGAATTCAGCGTCCGACGGTCAGGAGCTCACGAATTTCAAAAAGCTCGCGGCGAAGGTGCAACAACTGCGACAGATCGACCGTGCGCGGCGCGGTCTGGTCGGGGCTGTCCTGCACCACGGCGGCGTCGAATTCTTCCTGGTCGATCTCGATTGCCTCCATGCCTTCAAGCGGCACCTCGCCGGCCTTGCGGCGATCGCGTTCGCCCTGCACGAGCTCTTGCAGCTTGTTGCGCGCGCCACTGATCGTGAAACCCTGGTCGTAGAGCAGGTCGCGGATGCGGCGGATCATGAGCACTTCGTGGTGCTGGTAGTAGCGACGATTGCCGCGGCGCTTCATGGGCCGCAACTGCGTGAACTCTTGTTCCCAGTAACGCAGCACGTGCGGCTTCACGCCGCAGAGTTCGCCGACTTCACCGATGGTGAAGTAGCGTTTGACAGGAATCGGCGGGAGCGCTTTCTCCATTATTTCCATTGAAATCAAGACGGTGCGCGGGAAACCTGAGAGATTACTCTACGCAACCGCCGAGCACCAAGCACTATTCGGTGCCCAGGCTCCACTCGACTTCGGATGAGCCGCTCTGCTCGATGCTTCCGTGAATCTGTTCCTTGAGCTTGGCGCTCGCATGGAACGTGGCAACGCGACGTTCGCCGATCGGAATGGCTTCGCCGGTGCGCGGATTGCGGCCGGGCCGCGGCGCCTTCACGCGAATCTGGAAGTTGCCGAAGCCCGAGATCTTCACATCCGTGCCTTCGATCAGGCTGTTGGCCACGAGCTCGAAGAACGCCTCGACCATGTCCTTGGACTCGCGCTTGTTGAGGCCGATCTGCTCGAACAGCAGGTCGGCCAGGTGCGCCTTGGTGAGCGCCGGCGTTTCGAGGGCCTCGAGCGTGAATTCGGCAGCGTTCATCTTCATCCTCTCAAGCGGCCACCGACCTTGGCGCCCAGTTGTTCGACGATTGCACGGACTGCGGGTTCGACCTGCTCGTCCGTCAGGGTGGCGCTGTCGCTCTGGAAGCTCAGGCGCACCGCCATGCTCTTCTCGCCCTGCGCCAGCGCGCCGGGTGCCGCGACCGCTCCATCGCGCAGCGGCTGCGGGCGGTAGATGTCGAACAGCGTCGCATCGCGCAGCAGGCCCTGTGCGGCCGCGGTGGTGCGAATCGCCTGCATCAACGCCTCGTGCGTGACGGCCTCGGCGACCACGACCGCGATATCGCGTTCGACCGCCTGGTGCTTGGGCACCGGCTGCGCCACGGGCACAGGACGCGCAGTGATCGCATCGAGGTCGAGCTCGAACAGCACAGGCGCCTGCGCGAAGTCCCACTTCTGACGCCAGCGCGGATGCAGTTCGCCGACGAAGCCGATGGCCTTGCCGTCGACCGAGATACGGGCCGAACGGCCGGGGTGCAATGCGGGATGCTCGGCCGGCTCGAAGCTCGGCACCAGCGGTGCGAGCAGCGCCTCGACGTCGCCCTTGACGTCGTAGAAGTCGATGCGCTGCGGCTTGCCGTCCCAGCGTGCTTCATCGGCATCGCCCCAGGCGAGACCTGCAACGCGCATCGGCTGGTTCACACCACGCACGGTGCTGTCGGTGGTGGCGACACTGTCGTCGCGCATGAACACGCGGCCCAGCTCGAACACGCGCACGCGCGGCGCCTTGCGGTCGAGATTGAACTTGAGCACCTGCAGCAGCGAGCCGAGCAGCGAGGAGCGCATCACGCTCATCTGGCTCGCGATGGGGTTCAGCAGCTTGATGGGGTTGGCATTGCCGGCGAGGTCCTGCTCCCAGTGCGCTTCGACAAAGCTGAAGTTGATGGTTTCCTGGTAGCCAAGGGCCGCGATGCTGCGACGCACGGCGAAGCGGCTGCGCTGTGCTTCAGGCCGCACGCGGGCGGTGATGGGCGCGAGCGGTGCGGTGGTCGGCAGGTTGTTGAAGCCAATCAGGCGCGCGACTTCTTCGATCAGGTCTTCTTCGATCAGCAGGTCGAAGCGGTGCGGCGGCGGGGTCACGGTCAGCGTGCCTTCGCCTTCGGTGATGGCGAAGCCGAGGCGATTCAGCGCATCGGCGCATTGCGCCTGCGTCAGCGACATGCCGATCACGCGCGCGGCACGCGCCACGCGCAGCGTGACGGGCACGGCGGCGGGCACCTGCAGCGTCTGGTCGTCCATCTTGCCGGCTTCGCCACCGCAGATCTCGATGATCAGTTGCGTGATGCGCTCGATGATCTCGACGCTGCGGCTCGGATCCACACCGCGCTCGTAGCGGTGACCCGCATCGGTCGAGAAGTTGAAGCGACGCGAGCGGCCCTGCACGGCCTCGGGCCACCAGAACGCGGCCTCGACGTAGATGTTGCGGGTGTCGTCTGACACCGAGGTCGCATCGCCGCCCATGATGCCGGCCAGCGATTCGACTTCGCGATCGTCGGCGATCACGCCGACCTTGTCGTCGACGGTGATCGTGGTGCCGTTCAGCAGCTTGAGCTGCTCGCCCGCCTTGCCCCAGCGCACCGTGAGGCCGCCGTGGATCTTGTCGAGGTCGAAGATGTGGCTGGGCTGGCCGTACTCGAACATCACGTAGTTCGAGATGTCGACCAACGGCGTCACGCTGCGCTGGCCGCAACGCGCGAGGCGCTCGACCATCCAGGCGGGCGTGGCGACGGTGGTGTTCACACCGCGCACGATGCGGCCGGAGAAGCGGCCGCAGAGTTCGGGCGCGTCGATCTTGACCGGCAACACGTCGTTGAACGAGGTGGCCACGGGCGCGATGGCAGGCGTCTTGAGCGGCGTACCGGTGAGCGCCGCGAGTTCGCGCGCGACACCGTAGACGCTCAGACCGTGCGCGAGGTTGGGCGTGAGCTTGAGGGTCAGCAGGGCGTCGTCGAGCTTGAGCACATCGCGCACGTCGGCACCGATGGGCGCATCGGCATCGAGCTCGAGCAGGCCGCCGTGGTCTTCGCTCAGCTTCAGTTCGCGCGCCGAGCACAGCATGCCCTGGCTCTCGACGCCGCGCAGCTTGCCCAGCTTGATGAGGAAAGGCTTGCCGTCTTCACCCGGCGGCAGTTCGGCGCCGACGAGCGCGCAAGGCACCTTGATGCCGACGCGCGCATTGGGCGCGCCGCACACGATGTTGAGCAAGGCGCCCTGCCCCGCATCGACCTGGCACACGCGCAGGCGATCGGCATTCGGGTGTTGCACCGCTTCCTTGATTTCGCCGACCACGATGCGCGTGAACGGCGGCGCCACCGGTCGGCGCTCTTCGACCTCGAAGCCGCCCATGGTGAGCGTTTCGGCCAGTGTGGCGCTGTCGAGGGGCGGGTTGCAGAACTCGCGCAGCCAGGATTCCGGGAATTGCATCTCTTCGATCTCGATCTGGTTTTTCTGGGGATGGGTGCTTACTGGAACTGCGAGAGAAAACGCAGGTCGCCGTCGAAGAAGAGGCGCAGGTCGTTCACGCCGTAGCGCAGCATCGTGAGCCGGTCGGGGCCCATGCCGAAGGCGAAGCCGATGTAGCGCTCGGGGTCCAGCCCCATGTTGCGCACGACGTTCGGATGCACCTGGCCCGAACCCGACACCTCGAGCCAGCGGCCGGCCAGCGGGCCGCTCGCGAACTGGATGTCGATCTCGGCGCTCGGCTCGGTGAACGGGAAGAAGCTCGGGCGGAAACGCAGCACGAGGTCGTCGCGCTCGAAGAATGTGCGGCAGAAGTCGGTGAAGACGACCTTCAGGTCCTTGAAGCTCACGTTCTCGCCGAGCCAGAGGCCTTCGCACTGGTGGAACATGGGCGAGTGGGTGGCATCGCTGTCGACGCGGTAGGTGCGGCCGGGGGCGATCACGCGGATCTCGGGGGCCTTGATGGTGCCCGTCTTGTCGGCGGCAGCGGCCGCGAACTCGGCGGCGTACTTCTTGATGTGCTGATGCGCATAGCGCACCTGCATCGGGCTGGTGTGCGGACGCAGGTTGTAGGGGATGCCGTCGTCGCCGTTGAGGTCGACGTAGAAGGTGTCCTGCATCGAGCGTGCAGGATGGTTCGGCGGGTTGTTGAGCGAGGTGAAGCTGTGCCAGTCGCTCTCGATCTCGGGGCCGTCGGCCACATCGAAGCCCATGCTCGAGAAGATCTCCTCGATGCGCTCCAGGGTGCGGCTCACGGGGTGCAATCCACCGGGAATGCGGCGACGGCCTGGCAGGCTCACGTCGAGCGCTTCGGCGCGCAGTTGCAGGGAGAGTTCTTCGTCGGCCAGTTGCTGGCGGCGATCGGTCAGCGCGGACTCGATGGCCTGCTTGGCCACGTTGATCGCGGCGCCGCGGGACTTCTTCTCTTCGACACTCAGCGCGGCCATGCCCTTCATCAACTCGGTGATGCGGCCCGACTTGCCGAGGAACTGGGCCTTGGCGTTTTCGAGCTCGGCGGGCGTTTTCGCTTCGGCGAAGGCGGCGCGTGCGGTGGCTGCAAGGGAGTCCAACTCGTTCATGGCAACAAAAATCTTCGAGGGGAAATAAAAAAGAGCTGGAGCCTTTTCAAGCGCCAGCCCTTGAGCCGTGGGCGCAGGAAGCTGCCCGAAGGCAGCACCCCTGCTGTGCAGAATCAAGCAGCCAGCTTGGCCTTGACCTGCTCCACGATGCCGGCAAAAGCGGCCTTGTCGTGCACGGCGATGTCCGCAAGCATCTTGCGGTCGATCTCGATACCGGCCTTGCGGATGCCGTTGGCGAACTGGCTGTAGGTCAGGCCCAGTTCACGCGAGGCGGCGTTGATACGCGCGATCCACAGCTGACGGAACACGCGCTTCTTGGTACGGCGGTCACGGTAGGCGTATTGGCCTGCCTTCATCACCGCCTGTTTGGCGACGCGGAAGACATTGCCGCGGCGACCGCGGAAACCCTTGGCGAGTGCGAGAACTTTCTTGTGGCGGGCGCGAGCCGTTACACCACGTTTGACGCGAGGCATGTGTGTACTCCTTGTTCGTCTGAGTTAAATGCCACGGCCGGGCAGCATGGCGGCGACAGAAACCATGTTGGTCTCATGCACTGCGACTGCACCGCGGAGGTGACGCTTGTTCTTGGTGGTCTTCTTCGTCAAGATGTGACGCTTGAAGGCTTGACCGCGCTTGACGGTGCCACCGGGACGAACGCGGAAACGTTTTTTCGCGCTGCTCTTGGTCTTCATTTTGGGCATGTGAATGCTCCTTTAGTTTGTGCTCGTGAGGCGCCGCGGATACTCCACGGACTTGTTGGCCCCGAGACACTTCTTTATCTCGCCCCTGCCTGCGCTTCTTTCAAAGCGCCGGCAACGGCGAAATCCCTTCAAAACCTCGTCTGCTGCAAACGCCTCAGGCGGTTGCCGCGGGCGCCGTTGCCGGCGCAGCGTCTGCTGCCGGCTTCGATGCACCGCCACCGGCCTTCTTGCGGCCCGGCGCGATCATCATGATCATCTGCCGGCCTTCCAGCTTCGGAAACTGCTCAACCATGATGAGGTCGCCCAGTTCGTCGCGGATACGCTGCAGCAATGCCAGACCGAGCTCCTGGTGCGTGATCTCGCGACCGCGGAAGCGCAGCGTGATCTTGCATTTGTCGCCGTCTTCAAGAAAGCGCTTGATATTGCGCATCTTGATGTTGTAGTCACCATCGTCGGTACCGGGCCGGAACTTGATTTCCTTGACCTCGATGACCTTCTGCTTTGACTTCGCCTCGGCCGCCTTCTTCTGCTCGTGGTACTTGAACTTGCCGTACTCGATCAGGCGACATACCGGTGGGTTGGCCGCCGCGACGACCTCCACCAGATCCACGTCGGCCTCGCCAGCAAGGCGCAGGGCCTCCGAGAGACTCATAACACCCATTGGCTCGTTTTCCGGGCCTACAAGGCGGACTTCCGGGGCCATGATTTCCCGGTTCAGGCGGTGTTGGCGTTCCTCGCGGTGGCGGCGGTCGCGAAATGCAGTAGCGATGGTCAGAATCCTTCAAAATTTGCTACAAAATCTGTAGCGAACGCCGGGCAGTCCTCGCGGACAAGCGGCACGATTTGGCTGGGAAACATATGGGGTGTTTCGGAGACAAATCAACGCTTGTCGGCAACATCCTGGACGAGCCGTTGCACGAACGATTCGAGGGACATTGCTCCGAGGTCTTGATTGCCCCGGGCGCGCACTGCGACGGCACCTGCTTCCTTTTCCTTGTCGCCCACGACGAGGATGTAAGGGAGCTTTTGCAACGAATGCTTCCGTATTTTATACGTAATCTTCTCGTTGTGCAGGTCAAGCTGAACCCTAAGCCCTTGATTTTGCAGCGTTTTCGCAACTTGCGCAGCGTAATCGGCCTGTCCTTCGCTGATATTGAGCACCGCTACCTGCACCGGAGCGAGCCATGCAGGCATTGCGCCGGAGTGGTGTTCGATCAGCATGCCGATGAACCGCTCCAGGCTGCCCACGATGGCGCGATGCAGCATCACGGGGTGGGCGCGGCCGCTCGATTCCGTGACGTATTCGCCGCCCAGACGCTCGGCCGTGTTGAAGTCGACCTGCATCGTGCCGCACTGCCACTGGCGGCCGATGGCGTCGCGCAGCGTGTATTCGATCTTCGGGCCGTAGAAGGCGCCATCGCCCGGCGAGATGATGAAGTCGACACCCGAGCGGCGCAGCGATTCCATCACCGCATGCTCGGCCTTGTCCCACAGCTCATCGGAGCCGACGCGGTTCTCGGGCCGCGTGGCGACCTTGTAGAGGATGTCCGTGAAGCCGAAGTCGGCGTAGACCTTCTGCAGTTGCTCCGTGTAGGCGATGCATTCGTCGAGGATCTGGTCTTCCGTACAGAAGATGTGTCCGTCGTCCTGCGTGAAGCCGCGCACGCGCATGATCCCGTGCAGCGCGCCGCTGGGTTCGTTGCGGTGGCACTGGCCGAATTCACCGTAGCGCAGCGGCAGGTCGCGATAGCTGCGCAGGTCGCTCTTGAAGATCAGCACGTGGCCCGGGCAGTTCATCGGCTTCAACGCGTATTCGCGCTTCTCCGATTCCGTCGTGAACATGTTGTCGCGGTAGTTCTGCCAGTGGCCCGTTTTCTCCCACAGGCTCTTGTCGAGGATCTGCGGGCCCTTCACCTCCCAGTAGCCCGTGTCGCGGTAGATGCCGCGCATGTACTGCTCCACCGCCTGCCACACCGCCCAGCCCTTGGGGTGCCAGAACACCACGCCCGGCGCCACTTCGTCGATGTGGAACAGGTCGAGCTCCTTGCCGAGCTTGCGATGGTCGCGCTTCTCGGCTTCCTCGATGCGCTGGATGTACTGGTCGAGCTGCTTCTTGTCGGCCCAGGCCGTGCCGTAGATGCGCTGCAACTGCTCGTTCTTGGCGTCGCCGCGCCAGTAGGCGCCGGCCAGCTTCGTGAGCTTGAAGACCTTGAGGAAACGCGTGTTCGGCACGTGCGGGCCGCGGCACATGTCGACGTATTCCTGGTGGTAGTAGAGGCCCATGGCCTGCTCGTCGGGCATGTCTTCGACCAGGCGCAGCTTGTAGTCTTCGCCGCGCGACTTGAAGACCTCGATCACTTCGGCGCGCGGCGTCATCTTCTTGACGACGTCGTAGTCCTGGGCAATGAGCTCGCGCATGCGCGCTTCGATCGCCGCCATGTCCTCGGGCGTGAAAGGGCGCTCGTAGGAAATGTCGTAGTAAAAACCTTCGTCGATCACCGGACCGATCACCATCTTCGCCGTCGGATAGAGCTGCTTCACTGCATGTCCGACCAGGTGGGCCGTCGAGTGACGAATGATCTCGAGGCCCTCGTCGTCCTTGGGCGTGATGATCTGGAGCTTGGCGTCGTGGTCGATGAGGTCGCTGGCATCGACGAGCCGGCCGTCGACCTTGCCGGCCACCGTCATTTTGGCAAGACCGGGGCCGATGGACTGGGCCACTTCGGCCACCGAAACCGGGCCTGGGAACTCGCGGCGCGAGTTGTCGGGGAGCGTGATCTGGATCATGTGAAACCTCGGGAGAAAAACAAAAAAGCGCGGTGGATGCCGCGCTTTGCTTGGTTCGGAGCTGGAAAAAACCAGCGAGCGCGGGCTACCGGCTCTTTCCTTCGATCGCCTCGAAGAAGAAAAAGCCGCTGAATCCTTGCGGAGTAGTTCGCGGTGTCATAACCAAGGTGCCTTTCTCGCTCTTGTTGAGTGCAGAGACGGCGATTCTAGCTTCTGCCTGCTCAGGCCGTGGCTGCGGTGTTCTTGAGTCCCAGCACCTCGATGGGTTCGATCGACGGCGGGCTGGCGAACAGCTCGGGGGCCTTCGCCATCAGGGCCTGCGCAATCGGGCCCGTGAGGTGGGCTTGGCGCCCTGCCTCGTCTTCGAAAGCGTCAAAGATGCCGAAGGTGGTCGGTGACAGTCGCAGCGCAAACCAGATCGGCGTGGTCTTCTCATCGCGCGCCATGGCGAGGCCGGCTTCGAGGAATTCCTGAACTTCGGATTCCTTGCCAGGCTTGGCTTCGAGGCGGACGAACAGTGCGAACTTGATCATGGGTCATCTCCTGGAGTGAAAAACGGCGCGCGATATTGCGAGGCGTCGGCACCAACTTTAGGCAGCATTCCCCCACGGAGCTATTGGCATCTTTGACATCTTTGATATCGTTATGGCCATGAAGCTCGACGTGCTCGCCCTCGATGGCGTCTTCGACACCGGCCTGGCCACGGTGCTGGACGTTTTCACCACCGCCAACGAGCTGGCGGCCATGCTGCGACTCGACGTCTCGCAGTTCGAAGTCACGGTCGTGGGGGCTCGCAAAAGAGTGCGAACGTCGCAAGGCCTCACGGTGCCCGTGGCCCGCACCATCCACGGGGGCTCCGCGGATTGGCTGATCGTCCCCGCGCTCGGCTGCAAGATGCCCGAAACGCTGGAGCCTGCATTGACGCGTGCCGACGTACGCGATGCCTGCGCCGCACTGCGCGAGCGCGCCGCTGCAGGCGTCGATCTCGCAGCCGCCTGCATCGGCACCTTCGTGCTCGCGGAGTCCGGCCTGCTGGACCATCACAAGGCCACGACGACCTGGTGGCTGGCCACGCTGTTCCGCCAGCGCTATCCAGCGGTACAGCTCGACGACTCGCGCATGCTGGTCAGCTCCGGCAATCGGGTCACCGCGGGTGCAGCGCTGAGCCATGTCGACATGGCGCTCTGGCTCGTGCGCCAGGCGAGCCCCGAGCTCGCCACGCTGGTCGCGCGCTACCTCATCGTGGACTCACGCCCCTCGCAATCGGCCTACGTGATCTCCGACCATCTCTCGCATTCCGATCCGCTGGTCGAACGCTTCGAGCGCTGGGCGCGCGGCAAGCTGGCCGACGGCTTCTCGCTCGACGAGGCCGCGCTCGCCGCCGGCACCAGCAAGCGCACGCTGGCCCGGCGCATGCAGCAGGTGCTCGGCAAGAGCCCGCTGTCGTATGTGCAGGACCTGCGCGTGGAGCGCGCGGTCCACCTGCTCAAGACCAGCGACAAGAGCCTCGAGCAGATCGCCGGCATGGTGGGCTACGCCGACGGCGTCACGCTGCGCACGTTGCTTCGCCAGCGGCTGGGCCGCGGCGTGCGTGAAGTGCGCCTCGAAACCTGATCGCTCCAAGCTCGCCCACAAAAAAGCCCGGCGCATGGCCGGGCTTGAAAGTGACAGCGAAAGATCTGTATCAGCAGATCAGTGGAACTGCTCTTCTTCGGTCGAGCCGGTCAGCGCGGTGACGCTGGACTTGCCGCCCTGGATCACGGTGGTCACTTCGTCGAAGTAACCCGTGCCCACTTCCTGCTGGTGCGACACGAAGGTGTAGCCGCGGTCGCGCGCCGCGAATTCGGGCTCCTGCACCTTTTCGACATAGGCCGACATGCCGCGCGCCACATAGTCCTGCGCCAGGTCGAACATGTTGAACCACATCGAGTGGATGCCGGCCAGCGTGATGAACTGGTACTTGTAGCCCATGGCGCCCAGTTCCTTCTGGAACTTGGCGATGGTCGCGTCGTCGAGGTTCTTCTTCCAGTTGAACGACGGCGAGCAGTTGTAGGCGAGCATCTTGCCCGGGTGCACCTTGTGCACCGCTTCGGCGAACTTGCGGGCGAACTCGAGGTCGGGCGTGCCGGTTTCGCACCACACGAGGTCGGCGTAGTAGGCGTAGGCAACAGCGCGGCTGATGGCCTGGTCCATGCCCTTCTTGGTCTTGTAGAAGCCTTCGGCGGTGCGCTCACCGGTCAGGAAGGGCTTGTCGTTCTCGTCGTAGTCGCTGGTGATGAGGTCGGCCGCTTCCGCATCGGTGCGGGCGATCACGAGCGTCGGGGTGCCGCAGACGTCGGCCGCCATGCGGGCCGCGATGAGCTTCTGCACCGCTTCGGTCGTGGGCACGAGCACCTTGCCGCCCATGTGGCCGCACTTCTTGACCGAGGCGAGCTGGTCTTCGAAGTGCACGCCGCCGGCGCCGGCCTTGATCATGGCCTTCATCAGTTCGAAGCCGTTCAGCACGCCGCCGAAACCGGCTTCGGCGTCGGCCACGATGGGAGCGAAGTAGTCGGTGTAGCCCTTGTCGCCGGGGTTCACGTTCTTGGACCACTGAATTTCGTCAGCGCGGCGGAAGGTGTTGTTGATGCGCTCGACCACTTGGGGCACCGAATCCACCGGGTACAGCGACTGGTCGGGGTACATCGAGGCGTAGCTGTTGTTGTCGGCGGCGACTTGCCAGCCCGACAGGTAGATGGCCTTCACGCCGGCCTTGACCTGCTGCATCGCCTGGCCGCCGGTGAGCGCGCCGAGGCAGTTGACGTAGGGCTCGTTGTTCACCAGGTCCCAGAGCTTCTCGGCGCCGCGGCGGGCCAGCGTGTGCTCGATGGGGAAGGAGCCGCGAAGGCGCACGACGTCGGCAGCGCTGTAGCCGCGCTTGATGCCCTTCCAGCGCGGATTGGTAGCCCAGTCTTTTTCGAGGGCTGCAATCTGTTGTTCGCGGCTCAGTTGTTCGGTGAGGGTCTGGGGCATGGTCACTCCGTGAGGTTGATTGAGGGTTGGGCGCTGCGGCCTTGGAATCAACTGTAATCGGATCGCAGACTCTTATGTCTTATAGAAGACATATTTTTCACTCAACAAAATCAATGACTTACAGAGATATTTCTCAATGCAAAACTATTTTTCCCATATTGAGAAAAAATATTGCGCCGCAGCAGCCATGCATTCCACGATGCGCAATCAATCTCTCGGTGGTGAAAACGGCGACGATTTCCTTGCCGCATATGCGATCCAATCGCCGTCGCCGATCACCGGGTGGCCTGCAATCCGCGAAGGATGGATCTCGTAGACCAGGCACTCAAGCGACTGCGCACCGATCGCCACGCGAACCTCGCGCTTGATGTACTCGCCCGAATCGTCCTCGGCCACTTCTTCCAGCAGATCGAGCGCCGCCTCGACCTCGGGCTCGACGCGATAGATCTCGCCCTTCACGCGCCCCACTCCGCCAAGCACGATGCCTGGATAGGCGCCAAGGTCATACAGCGTCCCGGCAATGCCTGCCTCTCCGACAAAGACGGGCGTCGGCCGGTAGCGCGCGATGTCGTTGCGCCCGTGACGGCGCAGCGTGCCGTAGACAAAAACGTGGGGCATCATCGAATCCGCTTTCTTCCGCAACAACAAAACTTCAGTCTATTGAACTCCGCTGCCCCCGCTTCCGGTCGCCTCGTGGCCTATGGCTGCCTGGCCCTGAGCATGTCACTCGTCGGCGCCTACGTCGCCCTCTCCAAGCCCCTTGTCGCTGCGTTTCCGGTGCTGCTGCTCGCATGGCTGCGCTTCGGCATCGCTGCACTGGCCATGCCTCACTGGCTCAAGCGAAGCGCGGACGAACCGCCGATGACGGCGCGCACACGCTGGCTCGTATTCCTCGAATCGTTCCTCGGCAACTTCCTGTTCTCGATCTGCATGCTGTACGGCGTGAGCATGACGAGCGCGGTGTCGGCGGGCGTGATCATGGCGTCGATCCCCGCAGTGGTCGCGGTGGCGAGCTGGCTGTTCCTGCGCGAACGCATCACGGTGCGCATCGGCCTGGCCATCGCATGCGCGGCACTCGGCATCGGCCTGCTGGCCCTCAGCCCGGCGCATGCGCCGGCATCGCCCAACGCGGCGAAGTCGTCGATGCCGTGGCTCGGCAACCTGCTGGTGTTCTGCGCTGTGCTCTGCGAGACGGCCTATGCGGTGATCGGCAAGTCGCTCACGGGACGCCTGGGGCCCAAGCGCATCGCGTCGCTCATCAACCTCTGGGGCTTCGTGCTCTCGACACCCTTCGGCATCTGGTTCGCGCTGTCGTTCGACTTCGGTGCGGTGCACGGCGGCATCTGGGCGCTGCTGGTGGCCTACGCACTCGCTGCGAGCATCTGGACGGTGTGGCTCTGGATGACCGGACTGCGCCATGTTCCCGCTGCACAAGCGGGCGTTTTCGCCGTGCTGCTGCCCGTCAGCGCTGCCCTCGTGGGCGTGTTCGTGCTCGGAGAAAACCTCTCCTCGCCGCAGCTGATTGCATTCGCGCTTGCGCTCGCAGGCGTGGTGCTTGCGACCTGGCCTGGGCGCCGAACATGAAAAACAGGGCTTCTCCCCTCTGAAAAAACAACAACTCCCAATGAAAAAACCGTTTTTTCCCTTGGAAACGCGTTTTTTCTCCTTTAGCATCCGCATTGCCACTGGAGACGCAAGTTTTTCATTGGTGAATGTTCAACCAAAAAAGGAAATCAACCATGGCAACTGCAAAGAAGGCTCCGGCCAAGAAAGCTCCGGCAAAGAAGGCCGCTCCCGCAAAGAAGGCTGCGGCTCCTGCAAAGAAGGCTGCACCGGCGAAGAAGGCCGCTCCCGCAAAGAAGGCTGCTCCTGCAAAGAAGGCCGCACCGGCGAAGAAGGCTGCTCCTGCAAAGAAGGCAGCTCCCGCCAAGAAGCGCACTCCCAACGCTGCGTTCATGAAGGCCCTGACCCCCAGCCCGGCACTCGCCGCTGTGGTCGGTTCGACGCCTCTGCCGCGCACCGCTGTCGTGAGCAAGCTGTGGGACTACATCAAGAAGAACAATCTTCAAGACAAGGCCAACAAGCGCAACATCAATGCCGACGCCAAGCTGAAGGAAATCTTCGGCAAGGCCCAAGTGTCGATGTTCGAACTGGCCGCGCTGATTGGCAAGCACGTCAAGTAAGCGCCCAGGGGCCTCGCGCTCCTGAATCGAAAAGCCGGCTCACGCCGGCTTTTTTTTCGCCTGTGGCAAGGCCATTCTCTCCTCGAAGAAACGCGCCGGCGTGCAGCCGAAGTTCTTGCGGAAGGTCTCGATGAACGCGCTCACCGAGCTGTAGCCGACAGTCAGCGCCACGGTCGTCACCGCCTCGCCAAGGCTCAACAGTTCGACGGCCTTCAGCAAGCGCGATTGCTGCCGCCATTGCGCAAAGCTCAACCCGGTCTCGGCGGTGAAGCGGCGCGTGAGCGTCCTGCGCGCCATGCCGATGCGATCGGCCCACTGGTCGATGGTGTCGGGCATCGCGGGATCGTTCGCCAACGCGGCGGCCATCGCCGCAAGGCGCTTGTCCTGCGGCATCGGCAGATGGAGCGATGGCTTGGCGCTCGCAGCGAGCTCGTCGAGCAGCACACCGACAAGCCGCGCGCGACGTGCCTCGAAGTCAACCGACGACGCTTCAAGCGATGTCAGCCGGTCGACCACCGCCTGCATCAACGGCGTCGTCGCAAACACATGCGGCCCGTCGGGCAGACCAGCCGCCATCGCCGGCTCGATGTGCAGGCTCCAGCCCGCTGTAGCGCCAAAACTCTGCGCCGCATGCGCGCAGCGCGGCGCAATCCAGCCGATCCATCCCGGCGGCTGCACCCAACGCCCCGACGGCGTCTCGATGACCTGCAGCCCCTCGCGCAAGGCGAACAACTGCCCGGTCTCGTGCGCGTGGTAGCCCGTGACGCGCGGCGCCTCGTAGGCGTTGATCCAGAGCCTGACCGGCGCTTCAGCCGCCATGCCTGGCCCGCCAGAGATATCGATTGGCCCCGCGCCGCAAGCCGCGAAGCGCCCTGCTGCCTAGCATCGAGTCCATCTTCACAACGCCTTCAAAGGAACACACATGCAAGCCCAGGACGTATTGCCCGACGGACAGGATTTCGTCGTCAGGAACGGAGTCCAGTTGCGGAAGGGCTCGGTCGCTGCCTTCCTCGCCAACGCGCAGCTGCTGCAGGACCCGAACGCCAGCGCAGATGCGAAGCAGGCCGCCGAGCGCGACCTGATCGAACTGCTGCCCGCCCTCGAAGCGCTCGGCCTGTTCGACGTGTTCGAGTTGCGCTCGCCCACGTTGCGCGACGAGGTGGCCCGTCATCGCGCGGCGCTCAGTTCCGCGCCTGCTTCGCCGAGCGCGTGATCGACGCCAGCGTCCCGCGCGTGGTGATCACCTCGGGGTCCAGCGGGATCTCGATCAGCGTGCCGGTCTCGGCCGCCAGCGCGCGCAGCAGCGCGGCCTCGAACTGCCCCGTCTCCGTCACGCGCTCGGCCGCATAGCCGTAGGCGCGGGCGAGACCGCAGAAGTCCGGGTTGCGCAGCGCGGTGCCGCTGGTGCGTTCCGGGTACTCGCGCTCCTGGTGCATGCGGATCGTGCCGAACATGCCGTTGTTGAGCAGCACGACGATGCTCTTGCCGCCGTGCTGCGCAGCCGTCGCCAGTTCTTGCCCCGTCATCAGGAAATCGCCATCCCCCGCGATCGTGAAAGCCACACGCCCCGTCGCCAGGTTTGCCGCGATGCCGGCCGGCACGCCATAGCCCATCGCACCGCTGGTCGGCGCCAGCTGCGTCTTGTGCCCCTTGGCGAGCCCGTGATAGCGGAAGTAGCGATGCACCCAGCTCGCGAAGTTGCCGGCGCCGTTGGTGATGGCCGCATCCGGCGGCAGGTGCTTCTGCAGCAACGCGACGACCGCGGCCATGTCGACCGGGCCGCGCGGCGTTTCGGCCGGCATGCCGGCCAGCGCTTGCGGCACGAGGTTGGCTTCGTAGTCCGCATGCGCCTGCGCGGTCCATTCCTCCCACGGCAGCGTGGGCGGTGCGCTCAGCACCTCAAGGCTGCGCGCCGCGGCGCTCATGCCGGCATTGATCGCCAGGTCGGCCTGGTAGACGCGGTTGAGTTCCTCGGCGCTCGCGTGGATGTGCACCAGCACCTGCTTCGCCTTCGGCGCTTCGAGCAGCGTGTAGCCGCCCGTCGTCATCTCGCCCAGGCGCGGGCCGATGGCGAGGATCAGGTCCGCATCCTTCACGCGCTGCGCGAGCTTGGGGTTGATCGCGATGCCGACATCGCCCGCATACAGCGGATGGTGGTTGTCGAAAGTGTCCTGATAGCGGAAGGCGTTGGTCACCGGCAGGCGCCAGTTCTCGGCGAAGCGCTGCAGCGCCTGCGCGGCCTGCGTCGTCCAGCCGCCGCCGCCGGCAATCACCAGCGGCTGCCGCGACTTCAGCAGCAACTCGCGCAAGGTGCGCAGCGCGCCCGGATCGCTCCACGGCTGCACCGCCTCCACACGCGGCAACGGCCGCGCTGAAGTCTCCGTGCGCAGCATGTCCTCGGGCAGCACCAGCACCACCGGCCCCGGCCGCCCGTTCATCGCTGTGGCAAAAGCGCGCGCCACGTATTCGGGAATGCGGTCCGCGTCGTCGATGCGCTCCACGCGCTTGGCGAATCCCTTCGTGCTCGGCCCGAAGAAGCTGCCGTAGTCCACCTCCTGGAAGGCCTCGCGGTCGCGGAAGTCGCTGCCGATGTCGCCCACGAACAGCACCATCGGCGTCGAGTCCTGGAACGCGTTGTGCACGCCGATCGAAGCGTTGGTCGCGCCCGGCCCGCGGGTGACGAAGCACACGCCCGGCCGGCCGGTCAGCTTGCCGTGCGCCTCGGCCATGAAGGCCGCGCCGCCCTCCTGGCGGTTCACGATGAAGCGCGCGCGGTCGCCGTAAGCATGAAAGCCGTCGAGCACCGCGAGGAAGCTTTCCCCCGGCACGCCGAATGCGATCTCCATGCCTTGCGCGACTAGGCACTCGACGATCAGGTGGCCTGCGGGTTGTGATGTACTCATGAGAAGTCGAACCTCAGCTGCAATGTCTCCGGCAATTATGTGCGTCTGCTCTTCATGTCTTGCGTTAATTCCCCAAATGGTTAAATTCGCGCCATGAAGGCACCGAAGGATTCCCCGACCGAGACGCTCGAGCCGCGCTCGCGCGATGCCGACCGCTCGCAGCTCGCCATCCTCGCCGCGGCGCGCGAGGAGTTCTCGCAACTGGGCCTGGCCGGCGCGCGCATGGACAGCATCGCGACGCGCGCGGGCCTGAACAAGCGCCTCATCTACTACTACTTCGGCAGCAAGGACGACCTCTTCCTCGCGGTGCTCGAGCGCACCTACGCCGACATCCGCGAAGCCGAGCAGCGGCTGCACCTGGACGAGATCGAGCCGGTCGAGGCGATCCGCCAGCTCGTCTCGTTCACCTGGCACTACTACCTCGAACACCCCGAGTTCATCACGCTGCTCAACAGCGAAAACCTGCACCGCGCGGCGCACCTGAAGCGCTCCGAGCGCATCCAGGAAATGAACTCGCCGCTGGTGCAGCTGCTCGACACGGTGCTCGAGCGCGGCCGCCGCGAGAACCTGTTCCACGCGGGCGTGGACCCCGTGCAGCTCTACATCTCGATCGCGTCGCTCTGCTACTTCTATCTCTCGAACAACCACACGCTCTCGGCCATCTTCGGCCGTGACCTGCGTGCGCCCAAGGCGATGGCGCAACGCCTTTCGCACATGACCGACCTGGTCCTGGGCTACGTCCTGCGCTGACCGCGCGGGCACTTCAAGACTTCCTCCGGGTATTCACTAGGCGGCGTCGGTTGACGCTGCGGCGCAGCCGTTTCTACAATCGTTAATTCACTTATTGGTGAATTGAACCGATTCAAGACAGCGGCCCGACCGCGCGGAGACAGACAACCATGAAGCACCTTGCACGCACCACCGCATTCGCTGCGCTCACCGCCCTGGCTGCGTTGATGCCGGGCCTGGCGTCCGCACAGAACGGCTACCCCTCCAAGCCGATCCGCGTGATCGTTCCCTTCGCGGCCGGCAGCACCACGGACATCATTGCCCGCGCCATCGCCGACAAAATGGGGGCGAGCATGGGCCAGACACTGGTGATCGACAACCGCGGCGGCGCGAGCGGCACCATCGGCCAGCAGGCGGTGGCCACGGCCGCGCCGGACGGCTACACGGTCATGATCCATTCGTCCTCGCACACGGTGAGCCCCTCGACCTTTGCCAAGCTGCCATTCGACACGGTGGGCGATTTCGCCGGTGTCACGCCGATCTCCTCGCTGCCCAACGCGCTGGTCATCTCGCCCACGAAGAACATCAAGACGCTGCCGCAGCTCCTGGCCGCGGCGCGCGCCAAGCCCGGCAGCATGAATTTCGCCTCGGCCGGCCAGGGCAGCGCCACGCACCTGAACGCCGAGAAGTTCAAGATGGCCGCGAAGATCGACGCGACCAACATCCCCTTCAAGGGATCGGGCGAAGCGGTGACCGAGGTGCTCTCGGGCCGCGTCGACTACTACTTCTCGCCCATCGCCCCGGTCATCGGCCAGATCAAGGAAGGCCAGTTGCTCGCGCTCGCGGTCGGTTCGCCCAAGCGCGCGGCCGCCCTGCCCGACGTGCCCACCACCACCGAGGCCGGCGTGCCCGGTTCCGAATTCAATTTCTGGATCGGGATGATGGCGCCCGCCAAGACGCCGCGCGACATCGTCAATCGCCTGCACGACGAAGTGGCGAAGGCCCTCGCCTCGCCCGAGGTGAAGGAGCGCTTCGCCAAGCTCGGCGCCGATGCCTGGACGCTCAAGCCCGAGCAGTTCGACGCCTACATCAAGGAAGAGATCGCAAGCAACGCGCAACTCGTGAAGGCCGCGGGCCTGCAGGTCCAGCAATAAGCCAACCTCCACAAGACAGCCGTCGTCGTCATGCTCCGCAAGCTCCTGCTCTCCCCGGCTCTGCGCCCGTTCCTGCTGATCCTGTTGCTGCTGGTGCTGTGGGACCTGACGATCCGGCTCTTCAGGATCCCGGCCTACCTGATCCCGCCGCCGTGGGAAGTGGTGAAGCAACTCGTCGCCGAATGGCCGCGCCTGCTCAGCGAGAGCTGGAAGACCACGCTGGCCACGCTCGGCGGCTTTGGCCTCACGATCATCATCGGCATTCCGATCGCGATGGTCATCGCCTACTCGCGGCTGGTCGAGTCGTACGTGTACCCGCTGCTGGTGTTCTCGCAGAGCATTCCGAAAGTCGCGATCGCGCCGCTCTTCGTGGTGTGGTTCGGTTTCGGCATCCTGCCCAAGGTGATCAGCGCCTTTCTTCTCGGCTTCTTTCCAGTGGTGGTCTCCACGGTGATGGGCTTCAAGTCGGTCGAGCCCGACATGCTCGACCTGGCGCGCTCGATGGGTGCGAGCCGCCTGCAGACCTTCTTCAAGATCAGCCTGCCGCAGGCCCTGCCCGCGATCTTCAGCGGCCTGAAGGTGTCGGTCACGCTGGCCGTCGTCGGCGCGGTGGTCGGCGAATTCGTCGGCTCCAACTCGGGCATCGGCTACGTGCTGCAGGTGGCCAACGGCAACTTCGACCTGCCGCTGATGTTCGCTGCGCTCGTCGTGCTGTCGAGCATCGGCGTGGTCCTTTTCGTCGCGGTCGACCTGGTCGAGCGTCTGATGATTCCGTGGCACGCCTCCCAGCGCCACGTGCAATGAGTTCCTTCGTCATACCCAGAAAACCAGAAAACTCCCGGAGACAACCGCCATGAAGAAACTGCTTCCCTCGATGCTCGCCGTCGCCATCACGGCCCTCGCGACCTTCGCCATCGCACCCGCCCATGCCCAGGCCGAGAAGCCCAAGGACAAGGTCACGCTGATGCTCAACTGGTACCTCTACAGCGAGCACGCGACCTTCTTCCTCGGCAAGGAAAAGGGCTTCTACGCCGAAGAGGGCATCGACCTGGACATCCAGGAGGGCCGCGGCTCCGCCGTCACCGCGCAGGCGGTCGCCGCCAAGTCGGCGACCTTCGGCTATATCGACGTCACCACCATGATCAAGGCGGCCGCCAAGGGTGCGCCGCTCAAGTCCACCGGCGTGCTGTTCCAGGTGAGCCCGATGTCGGTCATGGGCTTCACCGAGAAGAACATCAAGACGCCCAAGGACATCATCGGCAAGACCGTGGCCGTGACGCCCGGCGATTCGATGTCGCAGATGTGGCCGCTCTTCCTGAAGGTCAACAACATCAAGCCCGACCAGGTGAAGATCGTCTCGGGCGACGGACAGACCAAGCTCAATGCGGTGACCAACGGCCAGGCCGACCTCCTGCTGGGCTACGTGATGGATCAGGCCATCAAGCTGCAGGACGCCACCGGCAAGCCCGTGACGCCGATCCGCTTTGCCGACTCGGGCGTGAACCAGATCAGCTCCGGGATCATCACCAACAAGAACCTGCTGACCGAGAACCCCGACCTGGTGAAGCGCTTCATGCGCGCCTCCACCAAGGCCGCCGAAGCCGCCGAGAAGAGCCCCGAGGCCGCCGTGGACGCGATGCTCAAGGCCAACCCGAAGGCCGGCGTGCGCGACACGCTGATCGTGGGCATGAAGCAGAGCGTGGCGCTCTATCACACGAAGGAAACGGCGAACCAGCGCCCGTTCCGCGTGGCGATGAAGAACGTGAACGACTCGCTCGACCTGCTGGTGCAGTACGGCGGCATGGATGCCTCCACGCGCGGCAAGCCGGAGGACTACGTCACCCTCGATTTCCTGCCGAACTGATCTTTCGTCCGCGCGCTCGCTGTTGCCACCTCTCACGCACCTCATGTCCCAAGTCAACCTGATCGAAGCGCGCGGCGTCTCGAAGACCTACCAAAGCAAGGACGGCCCGGTCGAATCGCTCAAGCCGCTGGACTTCGCCATCCAGGAAGGCGAGTTCGTCTCCGTCGTAGGCCCGTCGGGCTGCGGCAAGAGCACGCTGCTCAAGATGGTCGCGGGCCTGCTGCCCATCAGCGGCGGCGAGCTCACGCTGGCCGGCAAGCCGATCAAGGGTCCGCAGAAGGACGTGGGCATCGTGTTCCAGAGCGCGGTGCTGCTGCCCTGGCGCAGCGTGGAAGACAACATCCTGCTGCAGGCCGAGATGCGCCACCTGCCCAAGGCCGCCTCGCAGGCCCGGGCGCGCGAACTCATGGAGATGGCCGGCCTCAAGGGCTTCGAGGGCAAGTACCCGTGGCAGCTCTCGGGCGGCATGCAGCAACGCGCCTCGATCTGCCGCGCGCTGCTGCACGACCCGTCGGTGCTGCTGATGGACGAGCCCTTCGGCGCACTCGACGCGATGACGCGCGAGAAGATGAACCTGGAGCTGCAGCGCATCTGGATGGCCTCGAAGAAGACGGTGATGCTGATCACCCACAGCATCCCCGAAGCGATCTTTCTCTCGGACCGCGTGATCGTGATGAGCGAGCGACCCGGCTCGATCGCCGCCGTCTACGACATCGACCTGCCGCGCCCGCGCACGCTCGACATGATGGCTTCGCCCGAATTCGGCGCGTACACGAAGCTGGTGCGCGCGCATTTCTTCTCGCAGGGCATCCTGGACCACTGAACGCCTGCCATGGACGCGCCCCGCTTTCACATCGAAGAGATCCGCTTTTCCGAGCGCGACGTGGCGCTGCGGTTGCCGTTCCGCTTCGGTGCCGCCACCGTCACCGCCTGCCCTCAGGTGTACGTTCGTGCCCGCATCCGCTTCGAGAACGGCGGCACGGCCGAGGGCTGCGCGGCCGAGATGATGGTGCCCAAGTGGTTCGACAAGAACCCGGCCCTCAACAACGAGCAGAACTTCGAGCAGCTGCGCTTTGCGCTGCGCGATGCGCGTGATGCGTATGTGGCCGAAGACGATGCGCAGACCGCGTGGACGCACTTCGCCTCGAACTACGCCGCACTTCAAGCCCGTGCAAAAGCCAAGGGCCTGCAGGCACTGGTGGCCAGCTACGGACCCGCGCTGATCGACCGTGCCGTGATGGATGCGCTGTGCCTGCACATGGGAACGAGCTTCGCAACGGTCATGAGCGCCAACCTCTGCGGCATCGACATCGCGGGCAGTGGACTGGCCGACGACCTCACGGGCTTCGACATGCCCACTTTCCTGGCCAGCCAATCGCCGCGCGCAAGCATCGCGGCACGCCACACCGTCGGCCTGGCCGATGCCATCGACGACAGCGACGCGCTGCCCGATGCACCGACCGACGGCCTGCCCACCACGCTCGCCGCGGCGGTGAAACGCTACAGCCTCACCCACTTCAAGCTCAAGCTCTGCGGCCACACCGCGCAGGACATCGACCGGCTCCAGCGCATCGCCCGCGTGATCGACGGCTACGCCCAGCTCGTGACGCTCGACGGCAACGAGCAGTACGCCGACGCCGATGACTTCACGGTCTTTCTCGACCGCATGCTCTCCACGCCCGTGCTGTGGAAGCTCGCGCAGAAGACCGTCTTCGTCGAACAGCCGATCCGCCGAGACGCCGCGCTGGAGCGCAGCGTCTCGGCGCTGGGCAAGCGCATCCCGCTGCTGATCGACGAATCGGACGCCACGCTCGACGCCTTCGTGCAGGCCCGCGCGCTCGGCTACACGGGCGTGTCGAGCAAGAGCTGCAAGGGCTTCTACAAGTCGGTCGTCAACGCGGCACGCTGCGCGCACTGGAACGCGTCGGAGAAAGCAAATCGCTATTTCCTCTCCGGCGAAGACCTCACCATGCAGGCCGGCATCGGCGTGCAGCAGGACCTCGCGCTCGTCGGCTGGCTCGGCCTCTCGCACGTCGAGCGCAACGGACACCACTACGTCAACGGCCTCGCGGCCGTGCCCGAGGCCGAGCAGCAAGCGCTGCTGAAACTGCACCCCGGCCTCTACGAACCCAGCGACGGCGCCGTGCGCCTCGCCATCCGCGGCGGACAGCTCCCCCTGTCGTCGCTTGCCACCGCGCCCGGCTTTGCCACCGGCATTCCCGGCGCCGGCATCTCGTGGGACGCCATGCGTTCCGTCTACTGAAGCACCCCTCTCGCATCCCAAGGAAGAAAACGATGGCCACCCAACGTCTCGGAATCATCATGCACGGCGTCACCGGCCGCATGGGCATGAACCAGCACCTGATCCGCTCGATCTGCGCGATCCGCGCGCAAGGCGGCGTCACGCTGTCGAACGGCGACAAGGTGATGCCCGACCCCATCCTCATCGGCCGCAACGCCGAGAAGATGGAAGCGCTCGCCAAGGCCCACAACATCGCACGCTGGGGCACCGACCTCGACAAGGCGCTGGAGAACAAGGACGACACGATCTTCTTCGACGCCGGCACCACGCAGATGCGCCCCACGCTGCTGGCCAAGGCGATTCGCGCCGGCAAGCACGTGTACTGCGAGAAGCCGATCGCGACCAACCTGAACGAAGCCGTCGAGATCGCGCGCCTGGCCGAAGGCTCGGGCCTCAAGCACGGTGCGGTTCAGGACAAGCTGTTCCTGCCGGGCCTGCGCAAGCTCGACATGCTGCGCCGCGCCGGCTTCTTCGGCCGCATGCTCAGCGTGCGCCTGGAGTTCGGCTACTGGGTGTTCGAGGGCGACCTGCAACCCATCCAGCGCCCGAGCTGGAACTACCGCAAGGAAGACGGCGGCGGGATGATCCTGGACATGATGTGCCACTGGCGCTATGTGCTGGACAACCTGTTCGGCGAGGTGAAGTCGGTGTCGTGCATCGGCGCCACGCACATCCCCAAGCGCTGGGACGAAGCCGGCAAACCCTACGAAGCCACCGCCGACGACGCGGCCTACGCCACCTGCGAGCTCACTGGCCACAACGGCGAACCGGTGATCGCGCAGATCAACATGAGCTGGGTCACGCGCGTGCGCCGCGATGACCTCGTGACCTTCCATGTCGACGGCACCGACGGCTCGGCCGTGGCGGGCCTCTCGAGCTGCCGTGCCCAGTCACGCGTCGCCACGCCGCGCCCGGTGTGGAACCCCGACGAGAAGCAGATGATGAATTTCTTCGACCAGTGGCAGGAGATTCCGGACTCGCAGGTCTACGACAACGGCTTCAAGATCCAGTGGGAGCACTTCATTCGCCACGTGGTCGAGAACGAGCCCTACAAGTGGACGCTGCCCGAAGGCGCCAAGGGCGTGCAGCTGGTCGAGGCCGCGCTCGAATCGTGGAAGGACCGCCGCTGGGTCGACGTGCCCGCGCTGAAGGTCTGAAGAAGAGCAAGCCATGGCACTGTCGCTGACCCTCCCCACCGCGAGCGGCGCGCTCGCGCCCTACGCCCTGCGCGGCACCGCGCCCGTCAAGCCCGATGTGGGTGTGAAGTTCAACCGCATCGCCTACTCGGCCGCGCACGTCGTGGCCGACCCGCTCGCAGCCGTCGACCCGTGGCTGCAAGCGGCAGTCGACTGGGACACCACCATCGCCTACCGCCGCCACCTGTTCTCGCTGGGCCTGGGCGTGGCCGAGGCGATGGACACCGCGCAGCGCGGCATGGGCCTGGACTGGCCCACGTCGCTCGAACTGATCCGACGCTCGCTCGACGCCGCGAAGGACGTACCGGGCGCGCTGGTCGCCTCGGGCTGCGGCACCGACCACCTGAACATCGACGAGGTGAAGAACGTCGACGACGTGATCCGCGGCTACGAGGAGCAGATGGCCGCCATCGAGGCGCTCGGCGGCAAGCTGATCGTGATGGCGAGCCGCGCGCTCGCCCGCGTGGCCAAGAGCCCTGCCGACTATGAGCGCGTGTACGACCGCATCCTGAGCCAGGCGAAGCAACCCGTGGTGCTGCACTGGCTCGGCGACATGTTCGACCCGGCGCTGGCGGGCTACTGGGGCACGAAGGATGTCGATGCCGCGATGGACACCGCCGTGGGCATCATCGCGGCTCATCCGGACAAGGTCGATGGCATCAAGATTTCGCTGCTCGACAAGGACAAGGAAATCGCGATGCGCCGCCGTCTGCCCAAGGGTGTGCGCATGTACACCGGCGACGATTTCAACTACGCCGAACTGATTGCTGGCGACGGCTTCGGCAGCGAACCGACTCACGGCAAGAGCGATGCGCTGCTCGGCATCTTCGATGCCATTGCACCCGCAGCCAGCGCCGCGCTGGGCGCACTGGCCCAAGGCAACACCGAGAAGTTCCACGCGATCCTCGGCCCCACGGTGCCGCTGTCGCGCCACATCTTCGCGGCGCCCACACGCTTCTACAAGACGGGCGTGGTGTTCATGGCCTGGCTCAACGGCCATCAGAAGCACTTCACGATGGTGGGCGGCCAGCAGAGCACGCGCTCGCTGCAGCACTTCGCCGAACTGTTCCGCCTGGCCGATGCGGCGAACCTGCTGGAGCAACCGGAGCTCGCGGTGCGGCGCATGAAGACGCTGCTGGCCCTGCACGGCGTAGAAAGTTGAAGCGGCCTATGCGCGATTTCTCGCAGAACCACGACTGGCTCTCGATCAACACCGCGACCGTGCGCAAGCAGTCGGGCGCCGAGGTGCCGCTGGACCGCATCATCGACCAGTGCGCCGAGCGCAGCATCCGCGCGATCAGCCCGTGGCGTGACCAGGTTGCAGCCGTCGGACTCGACAAGATTGCGAAGCAGTTGAAGGCGCACGGCATCGGCCTCTCGGGCTACTGCCGCGGCGGCTTCTTCCCCGCGCCCGATGCGGCAGGCCTGAAGGCTGCGCTGGAAGACAACCGCCGCGCCATCGACGAGGCGAAGACGCTCGATGCACCCTGCCTCGTGCTCGTCGTCGGCGCCCTGCCCGGCGCACTCGACGGCAAGGCGGCCTACAAGGACATCACGCGCGCGCGCAACGAGGTGCGAGACGGCATCGCCGCCTCGCTCGAATACGCCCGCGAAGTCGGCATGCCCCTCGCCATCGAGCCCCTGCACCCCATGCAGGCAGCCGACCGCGCCTGCATCAACACACTCGAACACGCACTCGACCTCTGCGACGAACTCGACGCAGGCAAGAGCGGCATGCTCGGCGTGGCGCTGGACATCTATCACGTCTGGTGGGACCCGAAGCTGCAGCAGCAGATCGCCCGCGCCGGCCGCGAGCGCCTGCTGGCGTACCACGTCTGCGACTGGCTCACGCCCACGCGCGACCTGCTGAGCGACCGCGGGATGATGGGCGACGGCGTGGTCGAGCTCAAGAAGATCCGCGGCTGGGTCGAAGACGCGGGCTTCGCGGGATTCAGCGAGGTGGAGATCTTCTCGAACCTCGACTGGTGGCAGCGGCCCGGGGCCGAGACGCTGGACGTGTGCATCGAGCGACATCGCAGCGCGGTCTGACGCATCGCACCGAAGCGAAGCGCAGCCGCTTGTGCTGCAATTCGCTGCATGGCAGACCCGACCCTCGACGACCTGCGCCGCTACGCGGTGGCGCGCACCCTCTTCAAGCCGACCACCTTGCCCGGCGCGATCCGCCAGCTCGGCTTCGTGCAGGCCGACCCGATCCGCGCTCCGGCGCGCGCGCAGGACCTGACGCTGCGCCATCGCGTGAAGGACTACCGCGCGGGCGATCTCGAAAGCCGCTACACCCGCCTGGCCATCGAGGAAGACTGCCTCGTCAACTACGGGTTCCTGCCGCGCGAGCACCTGGCCCTCATGCATCCGCGCGAAGCCAAGCAAGCCTGGAACGCCGACACACGGCGCAAGGCCGCCGACGTGCTGGCCTATGTGCGAGAGCACGGCCCGGTGCATCCGCGCCAGGTCGAGCAGCACTTCGCGCACGGCCATATCCAGAACTACTGGGGCGGCTCGAGCAATGCGACCACGCACCTGCTCGACGGCATGCACTACCGCGGCATGCTGCGCGTGGTGCGGCGCGACAGCGGCACGCGGGTCTATGAAGCGGTGACGCACGTTCCCGCCGACGACAGCCCCGCCGGCCGCGCGCAACGTGCCGCCGCGCTCATCGCGCTGATCGTGCGCAAGTACGCGCCGCTGCCTGCCGCGAGCCTGACCTACCTCGTGCGCCTCCTCGGCTACGGCGCGCCGCATCTCGCGGCACAGACGCAGGCGGCACTGCGCCTGGCGCGCGAAGAGCTCGCGAGCTGTCGCATCGATGGGACCACCTGGTACTGGCCGGCCAACGAAAACCCAGCTTCGAAGCGCCATGCACCCGACGATGCGGTGCGCCTGCTCGCGCCCTTCGATCCGGTCGTGTGGGACCGCCGCCGCTTCGCACTGCTGTGGGGTTGGACGTACAAGTTCGAGGCCTACACGCCCGCTCCCAAGCGCCAGTTCGGCTACTACGCGCTGCCGCTGCTGTGGCACGACCGCGTGATCGGCTGGGCCAACGTGACCGCGCCTGAAGGCCGACTACAACCCGCCTTCGGCTACGCCGGCAAGAAGCCGCGCGACGCGGCGTTCCGCGCGGCGCTCGACGACGAACTCCACCGCATGACGCAGTTCCTCGCCGGGCGTGCATTGCCGATGAAATAAATCCCCGCGCGCCGGAAGGTCTGGCGCGCGGGCGACAACCCCATGCCCAAGGGGGCTTCTAGAATCGCGCCGTCGCCCGGTTCGCCGGACGGCAAGCGTTCTCAGGGCGGGGTGCAATTCCCCACCGGCGGTGATGGCGACCGAAAGGTTGCACAAGCCCGCGAGCGCCCAAGGCCTGCGCAAGCAGGCGGCGGGGTCAGCAGATTTCGGTGCGATTCCGAAGCCGACGGTCACAGTCCGGATGAAAGAGAGCGCGAAATGCGGGTCGGTCCGCGCGCTCTGCCATGAGCGCGCGGTCGGCTTTGCGGTTTCGTGCGCCCTGATTCAGGAAACCTGCTTTTCAGAGGCACACCATGAGTCAGATCAACGACCTTCCCCTCTCCGCCATCACCGCGTCGAACGCATCGCGCGGCGAGCGCATCGCTTTCGTCGAGGCGCAGTGGCATTCCGACATCGTCCACCAGGCACGCGACGCTTTTCTCGAAGAGATGGCACGCCTGGGCGTAGCGCGCGAGCTCATCGACATCTTCGATGTGCCCGGCGCCTTCGAGATCCCGCTGCATGCCAAGCGCCTGGCCAACTCGGGCAAGTACGCGGCCATCATCGGCTGCGCGCTGGTGGTCGACGGCGGCATCTATCGCCACGAGTTCGTCGCGAACACGGTGGTCAGCACGCTGATGTCGCTTCAGCTCGAGACCGACGTGCCGATCTTCTCGGCCGTGCTCACGCCGCACCATTTCCACGAGCATGTGGAGCATCGCAAGTACTTCCACCGCCATTTCGCGATCAAGGGCACCGAAGTGGCCGAGGCCTGCTTCAAGACGCTCGAGGCCCTGAAGAAGGTGGACGCGGCACTGGCTGCGTGACAACGGGTAGCCGTCCGCAGTAATCTGCGCGGATGGCCTCTCCATCCGCCTCCAGAGATCGCTACACCCTCTACGGCGCGCCCGGTTCGGGCGCCACGCCGGTCCATGCGGCGCTGACGCTGATCGGCGCGCAGGTCGACACCGTCGATATGTCCCCTTGGGAGGGCGAGTCCGAACGCGAGCGCGTGGCGAATGTCAATCCGATGCGCCAGGTGCCCGCGCTCCTGCTTCCCTCGGGCGAGCTCATGACCGAGAGCGCGGCGATCCTGATCTGGCTCGGCGACCGCTATCCGGAAGCCGGCCTCTGCCCCGCGCCCGACGACCCGATGCGCGCGCGCTACCTGCGCTGGATGGTCTATCTGCCAGCGGCCATCTACTCGCTCTTCTGGGTGCGCGACGATCCCACGCGCCTCACACCCGACCCCGCGGCGCAGCCCGCGATGCTCGAACGCACCGCCGAGCGCATCGCGCACTGCTGGCACCTGATGGACACGCAGATCGACGAGCCCGCGCCCTACCTGCTCGGCGACAAGATCAGCATGCTCGACCTGTATGTGACGGTGCTGTCGCGCTGGACGCCGCGGCGCCGGCGCTTCTATCGCGTGGCGCCGCGCATGGCGCGGGTGGTGCGGCGCGTGGATGCCGATCCGCGCTTGGCCGAGTTCTGGGCCGCGCGCTTTCCCTTCTCGATGGACGAGGAAGCCAAGAAGAGCGAGGACTGAGGCCCGTTCTTTCTTTTCATAATCGACGCCATGACCGCACGCACCCCCACCACCGATTACCCGATGACGATCCATCACAAGCCCAACTGCAGCACGTCGCGCAACGTGCTGGGCTTGATCCGCGAAAGCGGCGTGGAGCCGACGATCGTCCTGTACCTGGAAACGCCGCCTTCGAAGAAGAAGCTGTGCGAGTTGACCAAGGCCATGGGCATGACGGCGCGCGACCTGCTGCGCACGAAGGAAGCGCCGTACGAAGAGCTGAAGCTGGCCGATCCGAAGTGGACCGACGACCAGTTGTTCGACGCGATCGTGGAGAACCCGATCCTGCTGCAGCGCCCCATCGTCGTCTCACCCCGTGGCACCTTGATGTGCCGGCCTTGGGAACGCGTGCGCGAAATCCTCCCCGCTTAAAGCGGTCGGTCCGCGGCCTGCTGCGCCAGGCCCCATGCGACGTGCTCGCGCACCAGTTCGCTCGGATGCTCGGCGCGCGTGGCCAATGCGTCCTTCGCACCGCCCTCGCCCGTCCGCACCGCATTGCCCAACGCCACCGCGATGTTGCGCAGCCACCGCTCGTGCCCGATGCGCCGGATCGGGCTGCCCTCGGTGCGACGGAGAAAGTCATCTTCGGTCCACGCGAAGAGCTCGGCCAGCGTGCGCCCCGTGAGGCCTTCGCGCGCATCGAAGTCGGGCAGCGCGCTCTTCTTGGCGAACTTGTTCCAGGGGCAGATCAATTGGCAGTCGTCGCAGCCGTAGATGCGGTTGGCGATCAAGGGCCGCAGCTCCTCCGGGATCGGCCCGCCATGCTCGATGGTGAGGTACGAGATGCAGCGCCGCGCATCGAGCCGCCGCGGCGCGACGATCGCCTGCGTCGGGCACACGTCGATGCAGGCACTGCAGCTGCCGCAATGCGCGGTGACCGGTTCGCTCTCGGGCAGCGCCATGTCGATGTAGATCTCGCCGAGGAAGAACATCGAGCCCGCGTCGCGGTCCAGCACCAGCGTGTGCTTGCCGCGCCAGCCCTGGCCGCTGCGCGAGGCGAGCTCGGCCTCGAGCACGGGCGCCGAATCGGTGAACGCGCGGTGGCCGAAGGGGCCGACCTCTTCGGCGATCTTCTCGGCCAGTTTCCCGAGCCGGTTGCGCAGCACCTTGTGATAGTCGCGGCCCCGCGCATAGACCGACACGATGGCCTCGCCGGGCCGCGCGAGGCGGTCGAACTCCACGGCCTGCCAGTCGGGCGGCGTGTCGCGCGGCAGGTAGTCCATGCGCGCAGTGATCACGCTCACTGTCCCCGGCACCAGCTCCGCGGGGCGCGCGCGGCGCGTGCCGTGCGTTGCCATGTATTGCATCTCGCCATGGAACCCATGGGCCAGCCATTGCATCAGACCGTCCTCGGCGCTCGATAAATCGACGCCCGCGATTCCGATTTGGGAGAATCCGAGTTCCCGGGCCAAAGCCTGAATACGAACAACGAGTGGATGGCTGACGATCACTTGCCGATTGTAGAAACGCCCAAGGGCATCCCCCGCACCCGCGTCCTGCGCTGGGGCAGCGAAGCCGACACCGACGCCTTCGCGCAATCGCTCGCCGCCGCGCCCGCATTGCGCGATGCCTTCATCGCCCTCGAAGGCGACCTGGGCGCCGGCAAGACCACCTTCGTTCGCCACCTGCTGCGCGCACTCGGCATCGCAGGGCGCATCAAGAGCCCCACCTATGCAGTGGTCGAGCCCCATGAGGCACCCGACGGACTGCAGATCTTCCATTTCGACTTCTACCGCTTCGCCGACCCGCGCGAATGGGACGACGCCGGCTTCCGCGACATCTTCGCGGGGCCGGGCCTCAAGCTGGCCGAATGGCCAGAAAACGCCGCGGGCCGCACTCCGGTTGCCGACCTCGCTATTAAAATAGAAGCAATGACTGACGACACACGCAGCGTGACCCTCCTGGCGAACACCCCTCGCGGCAGCGATCTGCTGGCGCGCATCGCCGCATGAAGGCGGGTGGACTGAAACGGCGCGTGCTGCTGCAGGGCGGCAGCATCGCGCTGATGCTCGGCGTGCACCAGATCGCACGCGGCGCCACCATCCTCGCGGTGCGCGTCTGGCCCGCAGCCGACTACACCCGCGTGACCATCGAGTCCGATGCCCGCCTCACCTCGCAGCAGCTCGTGGTGGGCAGCCCGCCGCGGCTGGCCGTCGACATCGAAGGCATCGAACTCAACAGCGAACTGCGCGAACTGGTCGGCAAGATCAAGCCGGGCGATCCGTACATCAACGGCCTGCGCGTCGGACAGAACGCACCGACCGTCGTGCGCATCGTGTTCGACCTGAAGCAGACGGTGCGCCCGCAGGTGTTCTCCCTCGCGCCCGTGGCCGCCTACAAGCACCGGCTGGTGCTCGACCTGTATCCCGAGCAGGCCATCGACCCGATGGAAGCGCTGATTGCCGAGCGGCTGCGCGATGCGCCCAAGCCGGGCAGCAGCACGAGCGCCCCGGCCGTGGCGGGCATTGCGCCGTCCGTACCCGCAGCGCCAGTGCGCCCCGCGATGCCCGCGGGAGATCCGCTGGGCGAGCTCATGGCGCAGCAGTCGATGCGCCCCGGTCCGGCAGCGCCGGCGCCGCCTGTCGTGGCGGGCGCCGACCGGCCTTCCGCTCCGCCCGTGCTCGTGGCACCGGCGCCGCTGCCGCCCGTGGTGGGCACCGCGCCGGTGAAGCCCGTGTCGCCGCCCGTCGCAACTGCACGCGGCGGCGCCACGGCGAGCCGCACCGACCGCATCATCATCGTGGCGCTCGACCCCGGCCACGGCGGCGAGGACCCGGGGGCCACCGGCCCCAGCGGCACGCGCGAGAAAGACATCGTGCTGCAGGTCGCCTTCCGCCTGCGCGACCGCATCAACGCGGGCAGCGTCAACGGCAACCCGATGCGCGCCTTTCTCACGCGCGATGCCGACTTCTTCGTGCCGCTGGGCGTGCGCGTGCAGAAGGCGCGGCGCGTGCAGGCCGACCTGTTCGTGAGCATCCACGCCGACGCGTTCACCACGCCCGCCGCGCGCGGCGCCAGCGTGTTCGCGCTGAGCCAGAGCGGCGCATCGAGCAGCGCGGCGCGCTGGCTGGCCAACAAGGAGAACGATGCCGACAAGGTCGGCGGCGTCAACGTCGGCAACCACGAGGCGCAGGTGCAGCGCGCGCTGCTCGACATGAGCACGACGGCGCAGATCAACGACAGCCTGAAGCTCGGCGGCGCGATGCTCGGCGAGATCAAGGGCATCGGTGCGCGACTGCACAAAGGCCAGGTCGAGCAGGCCGGCTTCGCGGTGCTGAAGGCACCGGACATTCCCAGCGTGCTGGTGGAAACGGCCTTCATCAGCAACCCCGAGGAAGAAGCCAACCTGCGCCGCGTCGACTACCAGGAGAGTCTGGCCGATGCGCTCATGCGCGGCATCCAGCGCTACTTCGCGCAGAACCCGCCGTTGGCGCGCAGCCGGCAGCTCTGATCGCGCACGCGCCGTTTGTAAAGCTAAAGCACGCCCTTCTGTCCCACGCAGGGCGGCCCATCACACCGCACAGGCAGGCGCGGCAGACTCCTACACGTGACGAACGGCCCTTTTGATGATGATGAACCATCACTCCTCGAAAGGGCACATCATGAAGACACGTCTCTGGATCGCTGCAGCCGCAGCCACTTCGGTCATGACGATTGCGGGCTGCGCAAGCGGTCCCAACCAGAACCTCGGTACTGGCGTTGGCGCAGTCGGCGGCGCACTGGTGGGCAATGCCATCGGTGGAAACACAGCCAGCACGGTAGGTGGCGCGGCCATCGGCGGCCTCATCGGTAACCAGGTCGGCCGTAATGCCGACGAGCGGAACTACAACCGCCAGCGCTACCCGCAAGGCAGCGGCTACTACCCTGGCAACGGCCCGAACTACTGATCGACCGTTCGCATGAAAAAAGCGCGCCATTGGCGCGCTTTTTCTTTGGGTGGTCCAGCGTGAACGGAACGGCTCAGGCCTGTGCGGCCGCCCGCGCCTTCTCCGCCTTCGACGCGCGCCAGGCACCGAAGATCGCCAGCAGCCCCGGCACGAAGATCAGCGCCCAGATGATCTTGTCCAGGTGCTGCTTCACGAACGGCAGGTTGCCGAAGAAGTAGCCGGCCGTCGCGATGCCCAGCACCCAGATCAGCGCGCCCACCACGTTGTACATGGTGAACTTCGCGCGGCTCATTTCCGCCACGCCCGCCACGAACGGCGCGAAGGTGCGAATGAAGGGCATGAAGCGCGCAAGGATGATGGTGATGCCGCCATAGCGTTCGTAGAAGCCGTGGGCCTGGTCGAAGGCCTTGCGGTTGAAGAAGCGCGAGTTCTCCCACTGGAAGACCTTCGGCCCGAAGTAGCGGCCGATCGAATAGTTGGTCTGGTCCCCGAGGATCGCCGCGGCGATCAGGATGCCGCAGGCCAGCGGAAAGTTCATGAGCCCCGCCCCGCACAGCGCGCCGACGATGAAGAGCAGCGAATCGCCCGGCAGGAACGGCATCACCACCGCGCCGGTCTCCACGAAGACGATCAGGAAGAGCAGCGCATAGACCCAGGGCCCGTAGGCGATGACGAAGGCTTCGAGGTGTTTGTCGACATGAAGGACGAAGTCGACGAGAAAGCTGATGATTTCCATGGCCGCGGATTATCCTTGTTGACGTTCTGCGCTCTTTTCGAATTCCCCCATGATCCACATACGTGAAGCCCTCGATGCGGACTGGCCTGCCATCTGGGCCGTCCTCGAACCGACGTTCCGCCGCGGCGACACCTACACCTTCCCCACCGACGTGACCGAAGACGAGGCGCGTCATTCGTGGACCCAGGTTCCCACTGCCACCTTCATTGCGTGTGACGAGCAGGGCACGGTGCTCGGCACCTACGTCATCAAGCCCAACCAGCCCGGACAGGGCGCGCACGTGAGCAACTGCGGCTACGTCGTTTCTGAAGCCGCACGCGGCCTCGGCGTGGCCTCTGCGCTGTGCGAACACTCGCAGCAGCAGGCACTGCGCATGGGCTTTCGCGCGATGCAGTTCAACTTCGTCGTGTCGACCAACGAGCGCGCGGTGCAGCTCTGGCAGCGGATGGGCTTCGCCATCGTCGGCACGCTGCCCGGCGCCTTCCGGCATCCGCAGCATGGCTTCGTGGATGCCTTCGTCATGTACAAGCAGTTGCAAAATTCCGTGGATACCGTGGGCACCGGCACGGCATGAAGAAGATCGATCCGCGGCTCCTGCAGGCCTTCGTGGCCGTCGCGCGCGAGGGCTCGGTCTCGCGTGGTGCGCAGCGCCTCTTCCTCACGCAACCGGCGGTGAGCCTGCAACTCAAGGAACTCGGCGCGCTGGTCGAGCTGGAGCTGTTCCAGCGCACGCCCACGGGCCTTCTGCTCACACGCGACGGCGCGGCGCTGCTGAACCACGCCGAGCATGCACTCGAAGGGCTGAACGATTTCGCGGTGGCCGCGGACCGGCTCAAAGGCGGCGTGCGTGGGTCACTGCGTATCGGCACCATCCTCGACCCGGAGTTCACGCGGCTCAGCCCGCTCTTGAAGGAGCTGGTCACGCTCGCGCCCGAACTGGAGACCGAGCTGCACCACGGCACCAGCGGCGAAGTGCTCGCCAAGCTGCTCAACAAAGAGCTGGACATCGGCTTCTACCTGGGCGACCCCGACGCAAGCGACCTGCCGCAGGCCAATTCGGCCGCGCGGCGCAGCGACGGCAAGACGTTCCACTCGGAGGTGCTGACCCGCTTCGCCTACCAGGTGATCGGCCCGAGCGGATGGGCGCCGCAGGTGCTGGGGCGCGAATGGCCCGACCTGGCCTGCTTGCCGTGGGTGCTCGCGCCACCGACCTCCTCGCATTCGCGCCTCTTGGCACCCGTGCTGCAGGAACACCGGCTGGTGCTGAAGAAGGCGGCGCAGGCCGACCAGGAGACATCGATGCTCGCGCTGGTGCGCGCAGGCGTGGGCATTTCGCTGGCGCGCGATGCCGTGGCACTGCGCGCCAGCCAGCGCGACGGGCTGGTGATCGCCGACCGGGTGAGCATCGACTGCGACCTGCGCTTCGTCTGCCTCGCCGGAGCGCTCAAGCGCCCGGAAGTGGATTGCGCCTGGCAGGCCCTGTCGCGCGCATGGCGGCGCGCGCTCTGAGCGACGACTAGGTCCGGCGCGGCGCCATCGTCTTGAGCGCCGCATCCGGCCGCGCCGCAGCGCGCACCGGCGCAGCCGCGACCTTGCGCCAGCCCTTGGGCATGCAGGCCAGCATCAGCGCCGCGAGCAGTGCCGCGCTTCCCAGCGTGTACAGCCCGGCCGCCGAGCCGCCGTGGTGCTGCTCCACGTAAGTCCTGAGGCTCGGGGCGACGAAGCCGCCGAGGTTGCCGATGGAGTTCACCAGCGCAATGCCGGTGGCGATGCCCAGCCCCGAGAGCCGCTCCGACAGGAAGGCATAGAAGATCGGCGTGCCCGAGAGGTAGGTCGATGCACCGATCGACAGCACCGCGATCGCGAAGATCGGCGAGCCGTGCGCCGACAGGCACACGCACACGCCGAAGATCGTATACAGCGTGGCCACGGTGATGCGTCGCCACTCGTGATGGCGGTCCGACCAGCGCGTGACGAAATACACGACGAACAGCGCCAGCACCCACGGAATGCTGGTGACGAAGCCCACCATGAGCCCGATCTTCTGGCCCAGGATCTGCGCCACCTGGCTCGGCAGGTAGAAGATCAGCCCGTAGGCGGCGATCTGCACGATGAAGAAATTCACCGCGAAGAACATCACCTTCGGGTTGCGCAGCGTCTGCATCACCGTCTGCGGGCTGTCCACCGATTTCTCGGCCGCCTCCTGGTCGAGCACCGCCTGCAGCGCGTCCTGCTGGGGCCGCGTGAGCCACGGGGCGGCATGCGGCCGGTCGACGATCACGAAGAACGCGACGATGCCCACCACCACCGCCATCGCGCCCTCGATCAGGAACATCCATTCCCACCCCTTCAGGCCGCCGATGCCGTGCATGTCGAGCAGCGCGCCGGAAACCGGCCCGCCGATGACCAGTGCACCCGCAAAGCCGAACAGGAGGATGCCGTTGGCCTGCGCCCGCACCTTCGCGGGGAACCAGTACGTCAACGTCAGCAGCACGCCGGGATAGAAGCCCGCCTCCGCGATGCCCAGCAGGAAGCGCAGCACGTAGAACGAGATTTCGCTGGTGGCAAACATCATGGCCGAGGCCACGAGCCCCCAGGTCACCATGATCCGGCACAGCCAGATGCGCGGGCCGACGCGCGAGAGGATCACGTTGCTCGGCACCTCGAAGATCGCATAGCTCACGAAGAAGATGCCGGCGCCCAGCGCGAAGGCGCTGTTGCTGATGCCGGTGTCGATCTGCAGCGCGTTCTTGGCGAAGCCGACGTTGACCCGGTCCAGGATCGACATGATGTACATGACGATCAGCATCGGAAGAAGGCGCCAGCGCGCCTTGCGGATCGCGCCGCTCACCAGGTCGCTGTAGGGGCTCGTTGTCATTGTTGTTGTCTCCGGATGGTTGTTGTGTCTGTGCGGATGGGCCGGGCGGTCAGCCGCGCGCGACGGCACCGGCAACGGGGTTCGTCACAGCACCCAGGCCGTCGATCTCGACCGTCACCACGTCGCCGCGCTTCAGGAAGCGCGGCGGCTTGAGCCCGAGGCCCACACCCGCGGGCGTGCCGGTGAGGATCAGGTCGCCGGGTTCCAGCGTCATTGCGCGCGAGAGGTAGGCGATGAGGTAGGCGACCGAAAAAATCATCTCGTGCGTGTTCGACGACTGCACCGCCTCGCCGTTGACGCGGCAGTAGATGCCGAGCGACTGCACGTCGGCGATCTCGTCGCGCGTGACCAAGGTAGGCGCCAGCGGGCAGAAGCCGTCGAGCGACTTGCCGCGCACCCACTGCGCCTCGCCCAGCTGCACGTCGCGCGCGCTCACGTCGTTGGCCGCGACATAGCCGAACACGTGCGAGAGCGCATCGGCTTCGCGCACGCCGCGCGCGCGGCGGCCGATGACGACGCCCAGCTCAGCCTCCCAGTCGACCTTCTCGGTGAAGCCCTCGGGCCAGGCGATCGGATCGCCGTGCGCGGCCAGCGTGTTGCCGAACTTGGCGAAGATGACCGGCTTCTCGGGAATGGCCAGGCCCGTCTCGATGCAGTGGTCGCGGTAGTTCGCCCCCACGCAGACGATGTTGCGCGGAACGAGCGGGGCCACGGGCTCCACGCTCGCGAGCGGCACGGCCGCGCCGTCATCGCGCCAGGCCACGCCTTCCACGATCGCCTGCAGGTTCGGCGCATCGACCGGTTGCAACGCGCCCTCCTTCACATAGCCCACGCGCAGGCCGTCCCGCGTTCGAACAGTCATCCACTTCATTACTCGACTCCGATGGTTGAAAAAATCTGGCTTGGTTGCGCCGGTGATCGCGTCAGTGGTTGCGGCGCGGGATGCCCGCGGTCTGCGCGACGCGCTGGTACTTGGTGGCGGGCTTGAGCACCATCCCTTCCGAGAGGGTGTCCACCATGGCGCGCTGGATCTCCTGCCAGGGCGTCTGGCTCGCGGGAATGGGGTAGCCGCCGCTCGCTTCGAGCGCACGCGCGCGCGCCTGCAGCACCTCGTCGCTCACGAGCATGTTCACCGTGCGGTGCTTGAGGTCGACCCGCACCTCGTCGCCGGTCTGCAGCAGCGCGAGGCCCGCGCCCGCGGCCGCCTCTGGCGAAGCGTTCAGGATCGAGGGCGAGCCCGAGGTGCCAGACTGCCGCCCGTCGCCGATGCACGGCAGCGCCGATACGCCGCTCTTGAGCAGGTGCGCGGGCGCCCGCATGTTGACCACCTCGGACGAGCCCGGATGCCCGATGGGCCCGACGCCGCGCATGAACAGGATGCAGCGCGCGTCGATGTCGAGCGTCGGGTCCTCGATGCGGCGCTCGAAATCTTCCGGCCCGTCGAACACGATGGCGCGCCCGACGAAGGCATCGGTATCGCCCGGCGTGCTGAGGTAGCGCGCCCTGAACTCGTCGGAGATCACGCTGGTCTTCATGATCGCGCTGTCGAACAGGTTGCCCGACATGACGAGGAAACCGGCGTTCTCCTTCAGCGCATTGCCGAAGGAGCGGATCACGTCGGCATCCTTCACCGGCGCATCGGCGCAATTGACGGCCAGGGTCTTGCCATTGACGGTGAGCGCGTCCTCGCGGATGAGGCCGTGGCGATGCAATTCCGCCACCACCGCTGGCACACCGCCCGCGCGGTAGAACTCTTCGCCCAGGTACTTGCCGGCGGGTTGCATGTCCAGGATGAGCGGCACCTCGAGCCCGACGGTCTCCCAGTCCTGCACGGTCAGGTCGACGCCCGCGTGCTTGGCCACGGCGACCAGGTGGATCGGCGCATTGGTCGATCCCCCGATGGCCGAGTTCACGACGATCGCGTTCTCGAAGGCCGAGCGCGTGAGGATGTCCGAGGGCTTCAGGTCCTCGCGCACCATCTCGACGATGCGGCGGCCCGTCTCATAGGCCATCTGCCCGCGCTCGCGATAAGGCGCCGGAATGGCGGCGCAGCCGGGCAGGCTCATGCCGAGGGCTTCGGCCAGCGCATTCATCGTGGAGGCCGTGCCCATCACGTTGCAATGGCCGGCAGACGGCACCGTGGAGGCGACCAGGTCGATGTAGCCGGGAAAGTCGATGCTGCCCTTGGCGAACAGCTCGCGCGCCTTGAACAGCGTGGTGCCGGTGCCGGTGCGCTGCCCTTCGTGCCAGCCGTTGAGCATCGGCCCGCCCGACAGGATGATCGCGGGAATGTTGGCGGTGGCCGCGGCCATGAGCGCGGCGGGCGTGGTCTTGTCGCAGCCGGTGGTGAGCACGACGCCGTCGATCGGGTAACCCGTGAGGATCTCCACCAGCCCCAGGTACGCGAGGTTGCGGTCCAGCGCGGCGGTGGGCCGGCGGCCGTTCTCCTGGATCGGATGCATCGGGAACTCCATCGCGATGCCGCCCATCTCGCGGATGCCGTCGCGCACGCGCTGCGCCAGCTCGCGGTGGTGGCGGTTGCAGGGCGTGAGGTCGGAGCCGCTCTGCGCGATGCCGATGATGGGTTTGCCGGACTGCAGTTCTTCGCGCGTGAGGCCGTAGTTGAGGTACCAGGCCAGGTGCAGCACCGAGAGCTCGCTGTGCTCGGGGTTGTTGAACCACGCGGCGGAGCGGAGGGGGCGGGTTGTCGGGGTTGTCGTCATGGCGTCTCTGTTCAGTGGGGTGAGCGGAAAGAGCGCGCGAGACGGCCCCTCGCGAGATGGCTTCGCCATCGCGATTCGGTCGGGTGTCTCCGGTGCGTTCTTGTGGTGCGGGCGCAAGCTTAGGCAAAGGCCTTGGCGGGCGCCAATGAGATCGGTTGAGGAGCCATATAAGCGCTCCAAATACACCCTGAGACCCGTGGGGCACCAGGATTCCGCCCCGCTTTTAGAATGCCCTGGTGAGCGCACTTCCCTCCTCCATCCCCCCCTCCCCACGCCGCCCGATCCGCGAACTGCCCGACGAGCTGATCAGCCAGATCGCCGCCGGCGAAGTGGTCGAGCGACCGGCCTCGGTGGTGCGCGAACTGCTCGACAACGCGCTGGATGCCGGCGCGCGCCAGATCACTGTGCGACTGGCCTCGGGCGGTGTGCGGCTGATCTCGGTCGAAGACGACGGCCTGGGCATTCCGCGCGAAGAACTCACCGTGGCCCTGCGCCGCCACGCGACCAGCAAGATCGCGAGCCTGGACGACCTCGAGACGGTCGGCACCATGGGCTTTCGCGGCGAGGCGCTTGCAGCGATCAATGCGATTGCCGAGCTCAGCATCCTCTCGCGCTTCACCGGCGCCGACAGCGCCTTCGCGCTCGATGGCCGCACCGGCGAACTGCGCCCGGTGGCGCGCTCGGTCGGCACGACCGTCGAAGTGCGCGAACTCTTTTTCGCGACGCCCGCACGCCGCAAGTTCCTCAAGACCGATGCCACCGAACTGGCCCACTGCATCGAGGCGGTGCGTCGCCACGCACTGGCGCGGCCCGAAGTCGGCTTCTCGGTCTGGCACGACGGCAAGCTGGTCGAGCAGTGGCGCGCCGCCGAGGCACGCGAGCAGCGGCTGGCCGATGCGCTGAGCGAGGACTTCGTGGCCAACAGCGTGGCCGTCGAACGCCTGGGCGGCGTGGTGCGCGTGGTCGGCCGCGCCGGCATTCCCGATGCGGCGCGCTCGCGGGGCGACCAGCAGTTCTTCTACGTCAACGGCCGCTTCGTGCGCGACAAGGTGCTCTCGCACGCGGTGCGCAGCGCTTATGAAGACGTGCTGCATGGCCAGCGCCAGCCGATCTATGCGCTGTACCTGGAGATCGACCCGTCGCGCGTCGATGTGAACGTGCACCCGACCAAGATCGAGGTGCGCTTTCGCGATGGCCGCGAGGTGCACCAGGCGGTGCGCCATGCGATCGAGGACGCGCTGGCCGCGCCGCGCGCCGGGGATGCCGAGGCGTCTTCCGGTCCAGCGCAGCCCTTCTTCAAGGAAACCGCGCTCCCGGAGAGCGCAAGCTGGTCGCAGCCGGCCATGAATTTCGTGGCGCGGGAACGCGGCGCCGGCGATTTCGAGGCCATGTGGCCACGCCGCACCGACGAGCTCGGACACGCGCCCGATTCCGTGTCATCGCAATGGCCTCTGACAGGCGCGGCACCGATGACGTTCCGGGCGCCGGTGGGATTGCCTCCGAGCCCCGAAACAGACCCTGCCGCCGTTGCCACCAACGAGGAAGCCTGGCCCCTCGGCCGTGCGCTGGCCCAGCTGCAGGGCATCTACATCCTGGCCGAGAACACCCAGGGCCTCGTCGTGGTCGACATGCATGCGGCCCACGAGCGCATCGTCTACGAGCGGCTCAAGACACAGCTGGACGGCGCCGCCATCACCAGCCAGCCGCTGCTGATTCCGGCCACCTTCGCGGCCACGCCGCAGGAAGTGGCCACGGCCGAGGCCTGCGCCGAGGTGCTGCCCACGCTTGGGCTGGAAATCACCGCTTTCTCGGCACGCACGCTTGCGGTGCGCGCCGTGCCCGGCACGCTGGCCGACGGCGACCCGGTGGAACTCGCGCGCAGCGTGCTGGCCGAACTGGGCCAGCACGACGCCAGCACCGTGGTGCAGCGCGCCCAGAACGAATTGCTGTCCACCATGGCCTGCCACGGCGCCGTGCGGGCCAACCGCAAGCTCACCATCGACGAGATGAACGCACTGTTACGTCAGATGGAAGCGACCGAGCGTTCGGACCAGTGCAACCACGGCCGGCCGACCTGGCGGCAGCTGTCGATTCGCGAGCTCGACACGCTTTTCATGCGCGGTCGGTAGCCGAATCGGCGCTTTTTCAGGGTTTTCGAGGGTTTTGGTGGGTCATCCGTGCGGCGGGCACGCACGTTGCATGGTCTGACCAAAGCGCCGTTGAGCGCTGTTTCGGGGGGTTACCAGGGCGCAACGTCGGCGCGTCCCGGTGAAAGCGGATGAAACTTTCGGCCGGCATCGCTGTCCCTCAACCCCATGATGAAACGCTGGACCCTCCTCGCGTCTGTCCTCTCGCTGTGCGCCCTGCTCGCCGCCGGCTGCTCCACGTTCGACGAACAACAGCGCGAATGGATCTTTCAGCCCAGCGACCGCAGCTGGGGCAACACCGCGACCATGACCCAGGGCATGGAGGACGTCTGGATCGATTTCCAGTCATCCATTACCGGCGAACCCGCGCGCCTGCACGGCCTGTGGCTGGGCGGCGCCCCCGAGACCACCGAAACCCCCGTGCTGCTGTACCTGCACGGCGCCCGCTACAACGTGGCCGGCTCGGCGCCGCGCATCCAGCGCATGCACGAGCTGGGCTTCTCGGTGCTGGCCATCGACTACCGCGGCTTCGGCAAGAGCTCCAAGGGCCTGCCTTCCGAAGAATCGGCCCGCGAGGACGCCCGCGCCGCCTGGACCTGGCTGGCCGCGCGCCACCCCAAGCAACACCGCTACATCTTCGGCCACTCGCTGGGCGGCGCCATCGGCATCGACCTGGCGGCGCATGTGAACGACGAGAGCGGCACCATCGTGGAGAGCACCTTCAGCTCCATCGCCGACGTGGTCAGCAGCTTCAAGTGGGGCTGGCTGCCGCTGGGACCCTTCATCACGCAGCGCTTCGAGGCCATCAACACCGTCAAGGACATCGGCGCGCCGCTGCTGGTGGTGCATGGCACGGCCGACAGCCTGATCAACCCCACGCTGGGCCGCAAGCTCTATGACGCGGCCACCGTGCCCAAGCAGTTCGTGCTGGTGGAAGGCGGCTCGCACCACAACACCAACTCGGTCGGCGAGGCGCAGTACCGCGCGGCGCTGACGCAGTTGTTCCGCATGAAGCCCGACAGCATGGTGGCGCGCAACCAGCCGAAGCTGTCGCCGCCCGCGCTGGCACTGCCGCTGCCGCCTACGGTGGCGCCGCAGGACGTCCGCGGCGAGGCGCGCGCGAGCAGCGTGCCCGCGGCGATCTAGGTTCGCCAGTCCGTGCCCGAGGGCGCGGACCTTCACCACCGCTGGGCGATCGGCCCGGTCGGCCTCAAGCCAGATTGAAAGGCAACTGCCGCAAAGGCTTGCCCGTCAGCTGCGCGATGGCATTGGCGAACGCGGGCGCCAGCGGCGGCAGCCCCGGCTCCCCCATCCCCTTGGGCGCATCGGCGCTGGGCACGATGTGGATGTCGAACTCCGGCACCTGGGTGATGCGGGCCACGGTGAAATCGCCGAAGTTGCCCTGCTGCACGACACCATCCTTCAACGTGATCGCGCTGCCGGAAAGGCAGGTCGACAGCCCCATCACCGCCGCGCCCTGCACCTGCGCTTCCACGCTGCGCGGATTGACGACCAGGTTGCAGTGCACGCCGCTGGTCACGCGGTGCAGCACGGGCTGGCCGTCCTTGACCGAGGCTTCCACCACATAGGCCACCACCGACTCGAAGGACTCGTGCACCGCCACGCCCCAGGCGCGGCCGTCCGCCAGCTTTTTCTTGCCGTAGCCGCTCTTGTCCACGGCCAATTGCAGCGCGGCACGATGGCGCGGGTGCTTGTCGCCGAAGAGCTGCATGCGGTAGGCCACCGGGTCCTGTTTCGTGCTGCGCGCGATCTCGTCGATCAGCGTCTCCATCACGAAGGCGGTGTGGGTGGAGCCCACGCTGCGCCACCACAGCACCGGCACGTTGACCTGCGGGTGGTGCACCGTCAGGCGCATCGGCACCGGGTACGGGTCACGCATGCCCTCCACCGCCGTGGCGTCGATGCCGTCCTTCACCATCATCCCGGCGAACACCGTGCCCGCGGTGATCGACTGGCCGACGATGACGTGGTCCCACGCGAGGATCTTGCCGCGCTCGTCGAAGCCGATGCTTGCGCGGTGCAGGTGCATCGGGCGGTAGTAGCCGCCCTTGATGTCGTCCTCGCGGCTCCACAGCAGGCGCACGGGTGCATCGATGCCGGCGGCGCGCGTGGCCTTGGCGATCTCGCAGGCCTCGACCACGAAGTCGCTCGAACCCACGAAGCGCCGGCCGAAGCCGCCACCCGCCATCTGCACGTTCACCTTCACCTGCTCGGGCTTGAGCTTCAGCGTGCGCGCGGCGGCCTGGCCGTCGAGGTCGGCGGACTGGGTACCGACCCACAACTCGGCGCGGCCGTTCGAGAGCTTCACGGTGCAGTTCAGCGGCTCCATCGGCGCGTGCGCCAGGTAGGGAAACACGAACTCGGCTTCGAGCTTGCGCGGCGCGTTGGCCAGCGGCGCCATGTCGGCGTCGAACTTGCGGTTGCCGGGACGGCCGGCCAGTTCGCGGTACTGGGCCAGTTGCTTGTCGGAGTCCACCTTTTCCGCGGCGGCCGTGTCCCACTGCAGCTTCAGCGCGTCGCGGCCCAGCTTGGCCGGCCAGTAGCCGTCGGCCACCACGGCCACGCCTTCGGCACCGCGGTCCAGCGGAACGCGCACCACCGCCTTCACGCCCTTGATGGCGCGCGCGGCGCTGTCGTCCACGGACGCCAGGCGGGCACCGAACACCGGCGGATGCGCCACCACGGCCGTGAGCTGGCCCGGCTGCCGCACATCGATGCCGAAGTCCTGCCGCCCGCTGCTCTTGGCGCGCGCGTCCAGGCGCGTGGTCGCGCGGCCGATGATGCGGAAGTTCTTCGGGTCCTTCAGCGCGACCTTCTCGGGCACCGGCAGGGCCATGGCCGCCTCGGCCAGTTCGCCATAACCCAGCTTGCGGCCGCCTGGGCCGATCACCGTGCCGGCCTGCGTGCGCAGCGTGGCCACATCGACCTTCCAGCGCGCCGCCGCAGCCGACAGCAGCATGGCCCGGGCGCGCGCGCCCAGTTCGCGGTACTGCGTGAAGCTGTTCTTGATCGTGTTGGAGCCGCCGGTCAGGTGGATGCCGAAGAGCGGGTCGGCGTACGCGGCATCGTTGGTGCCGCTGCGGCTGCGCACCAGGGCCCAGTCGGCGTCCAGCTCCTCGGCCAGAATCATCGGCAGGCCGGTCTGCACGCCCTGGCCGAACTCGAGCCGATTGATCGTCACGGTGACTTCGCCGTTGGGCGCAATCTGCACGAAAGCCGAGGGCTGCTGCGTCGGCTTGAGGCCACCCGCGGCCGGCTTCGCGCCGTCGTCCTGCGCCATGGCCATGTGGGGGAAGGCGCCGAGCACGAGGCCGCCGGCGCCCGCCATCTTCAGGAAGCTTCGGCGGGGCAGCGTTGCGGCCTCGCCCGTGGAAGGCTGGGCCATCAGGCGCTGCAGCGCGCGCGGCAGTTCGTCGTAGTCGATGTGGGGCAACATGGTGGCGGCTCCTTAGGCGAGGTTGCGGGCCGCATCGGCCACGGCGGCGCGAATGCGCACATAGGTGCCACATCGGCAGATGTTGCCGGCCATGGCCGAATCGATCTCGTCCACGCTGGGCTGCTTGCCCTTGGGCAGCGACTTCAGGAATGCGGTCGCGCTCATGATCTGGCCGCTCTGGCAGTAGCCGCACTGCGCCACGTCGTGCTTGACCCACGCGGCATGCACGGATGCACCGACGGGGTCGCTGCCATCGGTGGCGGCTTCGATGGTGGTGATCTTCTTGCCCTCCGCGGCGGAAATCGGCGTGATGCACGAGCGGATCGCCTGGCCGTCCAGGTGCACGGTGCAGGCGCCGCACAGCGCGGCGCCGCAGCCGAACTTGGTGCCGGTCATGCCCAGCGTGTCGCGCAGCGCCCAGAGGATGGGGGTGCCGGGATCGGCATCGACCGCATGTTCGCGGCCATTGACGTGGAGCGTACTCATGTTCTTTTTCTCCGTGGGTGGTGAGGTGGGTGAGATCTGTTTACTTGGCGCCGTCGAGCAGCCACTGCGCGAGCGCCTGCAGGTCCGCATCGGGAACCTGGGCCTGCGGAGGCATCGGCATCGCACCCCACTTGCCCGTGCTGCCGGCCTTGATGCTGGCGGCCAGTTGCGCGGCCGTGCCCTTGCCGTCGCCGTACTTCGCGCCGATGTCCTTCCACGATGGCCCCACCACCTTGGTGGCGGGCTGGTGGCATGCGACGCACGAATACTTCTGCGCGAGCGCCAGGCTCGCGGCGGCGTGCTGCGGCCACATGGCGCCTGCACCAAGGCCCAGGACCATCGCGAGGGACGCGGTGATGGAGGCGGTCTTTTCTGTTTTCATCGTGGGATCGTGGAAAAAAGGAGTTGTCTGAATCGACGGATGGCCCTCGGCGCATGACACCGCACACAGGCCGGCCCATCGCGGGCCAGTGTCGGGTGAAGACCCTCCGGCCGTTTGCCCAATCCGCGCGTGTTCTTGCCTGAAACAACGAAACTGCGCCGGAAACGCGTGGCGACCGAAAGGCGCCAGCTAGACTTTTTCGTAGGCGTCATTCAAAAGGATTCAGATGGAAGCGGCACGGCCGGCGAAGCAAGAACCGTCAGGCGTCCTGGGCGACCTGGCGCGGGCCGTCGAGCGCATCGCGCAGAGCGACGGCGACCACCTCACCGCCATTCCCGAGCTCTCGCTGCACCGTCGCAGCGCCACGACCGATCCGATGCATTGCCTCTACGGCTTCGGCGTCGGCATCACCGTGAGCGGACAGAAGCGGGTCGCCCTCGGCGAGGAGGTGTTCGACTATTCGGCGGGCCAATCGCTGCTGACAACGGCCGACCTTCCTGTCGTGACGCACATCACCCACGCGAGCGCCGCGCAGCCCTTCATGGGCCTCATGCTCCGGCTCGATCCGCGCGCCATCGTGCAGGCGGCCGCCGAGATGGCATTGCCGCAGCCGACCAGGGATTGCAGCTACCGGGCCATGTCGCTCGGCGCCCTCGACACGACCCTGCTCGGCGCGGTGACGCGGCTCGTCGAACTGCTCGACGAGCCCCGGCTGCTGCCTCAGCTCGCGCCGCTGCTGCAGCGCGAAATCCTCGTGCGGCTGCTCGCCGGGCGCCATGGCCCGCAACTGCAGCGCCTCGTGGCGGTCGGCTCGCCGAGCCAGCAGGTGGTGCAGAGCATGGCCTGGCTCAAGATGAACTTCACGCAGCCCGTGCTCGCGGACGACCTGGCCGCCTCCGTGCACATGAGCCCCTCGACCTTCCGGCAGCACTTTCGCGCCGTGGCGGGCATGAGCCCGATGCAGTACCTGAAGCAATTGCGCCTGCAGGAGGCGCGGCAGTTGATGCTGAACCAGGGCATCGACGCCGGCACCGCGGGCCTGCGGGTAGGCTACGAAAGCGCCTCGCAGTTCAGCCGCGAATACGCACGCCTCTTCGGCGCACCGCCGCTGCGCGATATCCGGCGGATGCGCGAAATGGCCTGAGCCGCCTGGGCCATCTGCGCCCCCACTCGCCGACCGGCACGCGCCATTTGCTACCCTCGGCGCATCATGTTTCCCAGCTCCGCACCGGCCGCCGAGGCCGCTCCCCCGGCAACGTCCGCCGCTGCGTCCTCCGGTCCACCGCGCTACGTGGCGCTCGCCGGCCCCACCGCCTCGGGCAAGACGGCCGCGGCATTGGCACTTGCGCGGCTGCAGCCGGTCGAAATCGTTTCGGTCGATTCCGCGCTCGTCTACCGTGGCATGGACATCGGCACGGCCAAGCCCACGGCGGCTGAACAAGCGGCCGTGCCGCATCACCTGATCGACATCCTCGATGCGCGCGAGAGCTACAGTGCCGCCGCCTTCGTGGCCGATGCGACGCGGCTCATCGACGAGATCCGCGCACGCGGCGCGCTGCCGCTGCTGGTGGGCGGCACGATGCTGTATTTCAAGGCGCTGTTCGACGGCATCGATGCGATGCCTGCAGCCGATGCCGCGGTGCGCGCGCGCATCGACGCGCAGGCCGCCGAGTTGGGCTGGCCCGCGATGCACGCGCGGCTCGCCGAGGTCGACCCCGTGACGGCCGCGCGCCTCGCGCCGCAAGACAGCCAGCGGATCCAGCGCGCCCTCGAGGTATGGGAAAGCAGCGGCCAACCGCTCTCGAGCTTTCATGCGAGCGACAACAAGACGGCCAAGGCCGTGGAAGGCGGCGTGCTCTTCTCGCTCGAACCCACCGACCGCGCCTGGCTGCATGCGCGCATTGCCGATCGCTTCGACGCCATGCTCGCCGCGGGCTTTCTCGATGAAGTGAAAGCGCTGCGCGCGCGCGGCGATCTCTCGACCGACCTGCCCTCGATGCGCTGCGTCGGCTACCGGCAGGCGTGGGAAATGCTCGATGCGTGCGGCACGTCCGCGCCGGATGCCAGGGCCATGGATGACCTGCGCGAGCGCGGCATCGCCGCCACGCGCCAGCTCGCCAAGCGGCAGATCACCTGGCTGCGCAGCATGCCGCAGCGCACCGTGATCGCCTGCGACGCACCCGACGCGGTGCAGACCGCCGTTCGACTGATTTCAAAGACCACCCTTACCACTTCGCCCGGATGACGCTGCGCATTTCCAACCTCGGCAAGCATTACGGCGAAGCGCCGGTCTTCGAGAACGTGACGCTGGAAGTCCAGCCCGGCGAGTTCGTCGCCATCGTGGGCGAATCGGGCGTGGGCAAGTCGACGCTGCTCAACTGCATGGCGGGCCTGGACAGCTGGGACCAGGGCACGGTGACGCACGACGGCACCGACATCGGCGCGCTCGACGGCGAGGCCTGCGCGCTCTGGCGGCGCAAGCATGTCGGCTTCGTGTTCCAGGCCTTCCATGTGCTGCCGCACCTGGACGTGGCGCAGAACGTGTCGCTGCCGCTGATGCTGCTGGGCCAGAAGAAAGACGACGGCCGCGTCGCGCACATGCTCGATGCGGTCGGCCTGCCCGGCATGGGCGCGCGGCTGCCGCAGACGCTCTCGGGCGGCCAGCTGCAGCGCGTGGCGATCGCGCGTGCGCTCGTGCACAGGCCCGCGCTGCTGCTCGCCGACGAGCCCACGGGCAACCTCGACCCGACCACGGCGGCGAAGGTGATGGAACTCCTGATCGGGCAGACGCGCGAACACGGCGCCTCGCTGGTGCTGGTGACGCACTCCGAAAGCGCTGCCGCTCGTGCAGACCGCCTGCTGCACCTGACGGCAGCAGGCATCCGCGCCTGAAGAGACTTACGCGAGCAGCGCCGCGTAGCGCGACAGGTCGACGTTGCCGCCGCTGATCACGATGCCCACGCGCTTTCCAGCGATGGCCTTGCCCGCCGCAATGGCGCCCGCGAAAGCGAGGCAACCCGTCGGCTCCACCACCATCTTCATGCGCTCGGCGAAGAAGCGCATCGCCTCGACGAGCTGGTCGTCGGTCACCGTGAAGATGTCGTCCACGTCGCGCCGGATGATGCCGAAGGTGTACTCGCCCAAGTGCTGCGTCTGCGCACCATCGGCGATGGTCTTGGGCGTTTCGATGTGCACGATCTTCCCCGTGCGAAACGACTGCTGCCCGTCGTTGCCCGCCTCGGGCTCCACGCCGTAGACCTTGCAATCGGGCGAGAGTGCCCGCGCCGACAGCGCCGAGCCCGACAGCAGCCCGCCGCCGCCAAGGCAAACGAACAGGTGGTCGAGCGGCCCGGTCTCCTCGATGAGTTCCTTCACCGCCGTGCCCTGGCCCGAGAGCACATCGGGGTGGTCGTAGGGCGGAATCATCGTCATGCCGCGCTCCTGCGCGAGCCGCTTCGTGAGCGCCTCGCGGTCTTCGGTGAAGCGGTCGTACATCACCACTTCGGCGCCGTAGCCCTGCGTGGCCGCGACCTTGGCGGCCGGCGCGTCCTTGGGCATGACGATCACGGCCGGCATTGACAGCAGCCGCGCCGACAGCGCGATGGCCTGCGCATGGTTGCCCGACGAGAAGGCGATGACGCCGCCCTTGCGCTGCGCCGCATCGAATTTGGAAAGCGCATTGAACGCGCCGCGGAACTTGAATGCGCCCATGCGCTGGAAGTTCTCGCACTTGAAGAAGAACTGCGCGCCCCAGCGTTCGTTGGCGGTGGTCGATTGCAGCACCGGCGTGCGGTGGGCGTGGCCTTCGAGCCGCGCGGCCGCGGCGGTGACGTCGTCGTAGGTAGGTAGTTGCATGGGTCGAGCTTAGCGAAGGCTTACGTTTTTTTGCAGCCCTCGTCGGTAAAAACCCGGGATACGCAGCGGCCTAGATCTTCGTACTCTGTATACAGAGTTCAAAGAAAGCCGACCATGCCCGCCCAACTCGTCAGCATCGAAGTCGCCCCCGATCTCGTCGACCAGGTCTACCGGGCCCTGCTCGGCGCCATCAGCAGCGGCTCGCTGGCGCCGGGCGAGCGCATCACGCAGGAAGACATCGCGCAGCGCCTCTCGGTGTCGCGCCAGCCCGTGCTGCAGGCGCTGCGCCTCCTGAAGAAAGACGGCTTCGTGCACGACGCGCCCGGCCGCGGCGTGCTGGTGGCGCCGCTCGATGCGGAAGGCATGCGACAGATCTACCAGGTGCGCGGCGTGCTCGACGTGCTGGCCGCGCGGCTTGCGGCGCAGCAGCGTTTTCGCATCGACCCCAAGCTCATCGAACGCGGCCGGCGTGCCGCACGCGGGCGCAACGTCGAAGCCATGATCGATGCCGACGTGGCCTTTCACCGCGCGATCTACGACGCCTCGGGCAACCCGCTGATCGGCCAGAGCGCCGACCCGCACTGGCGGCATCTGCGCCGCGCGATGGGCGCGGTGCTGCAGGCCGAGCCCCAGCGCGAATCGCTGTGGGATGAGCACGAAGCCATCGCCGACGCCATTGCCGCAGGCAATGCAGACCGCGCCGCGCGCCTGAGCGAAGAGCACGTCGCACAAGCCAGCGAAGCACTGGCCCGGCGCCTGACCGAGCAGCAGGCCCGCAACGCACCCGACACCCTCATCCACAAAGGAGACAAGGCATGAAGTTGACCCCCGAGCAACGCGCGCAGTTCGAGCGCGACGGCTACCTGTTCTTCCCCGGCCATTTCTCGCCCGAGGAGACGAAGACGCTGACCGATGCGGTGCCCGACCTCTACAGCAAGCGCGAGGCCTTCAACGTGCGCGAGAAGGGCTCCGACGCCGTGCGCACGAACTTCGCCGCGCACCTGATCAGCGAGCCCTTCGCCCGGCTCGCGCGCCATCCGCGCATGGTCGGCCCGGTGATGGACCTCTTCGAGGAAGAGGTCTACATGCACCAGTTCAAGATCAACGGCAAGATGGCCTTCGAAGGCCAGGTGTGGCAGTGGCACCAGGACTACGGCACCTGGCTCAACGACGACCTGATGCCCACCGAGCGCGCGATGAACGTGGCGATCTTCCTGGACGACGTGAACGAGCACAACGGCCCGCTGATGTTCATTCCGGGCAGCCACCGCAAGGGCGTGGTCGATGCGAAGCACGACCTCACCACGACGAGCTATCCGCTCTGGACCGTGGACAACGACCTCATCGCGCAGCTCGTGGACCGCGCCGGCGGCAAGGATGGCGGCATCGTCTCGCCCAAGGGCCCGGCCGGTTCGATGATCCTGTTCCACAGCTGCCTCGTGCATGCCTCGGGCAGCAACCTCTCGCCCTTCAACCGCGTGGCGGTGTACCTGAGCCTGTGCGCCGTCAGCAACCACATCCGCCGCCACAAGCGGCCCGAGTACATCGCGCATCGCGACTTCACGCCCATCGAGATGCTGCCCGACGATTGCCTCCTGAAGCCCTACCCCGTCGACGTGCCGTGGAAGCACGGCCTGCCCGAGAGCGCGCTGAAGACCTCGCTCGAAGTGCGCGACACCGCGGAGGCCTGACCCCATGAGCCTCTACACCCGCCTGCAGCAGCGCGCCGCCGAAGGTCGCCCCATCCGCATCGGCCTCATCGGCGCCGGCAAGTTCGGCTCGATGTACCTCGCGCAGATTCCGCGCACGCCCGGCGTTCAGCTCGTCGCGATTGCCGACCTGTCGCCCGATGCTGCGCGCGTCAATCTCGAGCGCGTGGGCTGGAAGCCCGAGCGCACTGCCGCGGGCTCGGTGCAGGAGGCCTTGAAGACCGGCGCCACCTGGATCACCGACGACTGGCAGGCGGTGACGCGCGAGCCCTCCATCGACATCGTGGTCGAGTGCACCGGCCACCCGGTCGCCGCCGTCGATCACTGCCTCGATGCCTTCGCGCACGGCAAGCATGTGGTCAACGTGACGGTGGAGGCCGACGCCTTCTGCGGCCCGCTGCTCGCGCACAAGGCGCAGCATGCCGGCGTGATCTATTCGCTGGCCTTCGGCGACCAGCCGGCGCTCATCTGCGACCTGGTCGACTGGGCGCGCACCTGCGGCTTTCCGGTCGTGGCGGCGGGGCGCGGCCACAAGTGGCTGCCGCACTTCACCGAGTCGACGCCCGAAACCGTGTGGGGCAACTACGGCCTCACGCCCGAGCAGGCGCTGCGCGGCGGGCTCAATCCGAAGATGTTCAACAGTTTTCTCGACGGCTCCAAGCCGTCGATCGAAAGCTCGGCGGTGGCCAACGCCACCGGGCTCGGCGTGCCTTCGGATGGCCTGCTCTACCCACCCGCGAGCGTGGAAGACATTCCCTTCGTCACCCGCCCCCGCAGTGAAGGCGGCGTGCTGGAGCGCAAGGGCATGGTCGAGGTGATCTCCTCGCTCGAAGCCGATGGCAGAAAAATTCCTTACGACATCCGCATGGGCGTGTGGGTCACGGTCGAGGCCGAGACCGACTACATCAAGAACTGCTTCGAGGAATACAACGCCCACACCGATCCGAGCGGGCGCTACTTCACGCTCTACAAGCGCTGGCACCTGATCGGCCTGGAAGTCGGCATGTCGGTCGCGAGCGTCGCGCTGCGCGGCGAAGCGACCGGCGTGGCCACCTGCTGGAACGCCGACGTGGTCGCCACCGCCAAGCGCGACCTCGCCGCGGGCGAGATGCTCGATGGCGAAGGCGGCTACACCGTGTGGGGCAAGCTGCTGCCGGCCGAGCGGTCGCTGCGCCTGGGCGGCCTGCCGCTGGGCCTGGCGCACAACGTGAAGCTCGTGCGCCCCGTGAAGAAGGGCCAGAGCCTCAGTTGGGCCGACGTGGCGATCGACACTTCGACCGCTGCCTACAAGCTGCGCAGCGAGATGGAAAGCATGTTCTCCGCCGCCGTCCAAACGAAGGCAGCCTAAAGCGGTACCAGCCGAAAGGAGTAGGTAGCGCAACCGTTGCGCCAAACGAATTTCGCGTAAAAAATAATCTGCGCGGCACGGACCTTCCGTGTCGAAATGACCGGCTGCGGGCCGTCATTGTGGTGAGCGATCTTGCTCAGCAAGCTTTTCCTTCACGGAGAGACACCATGCAGTACATGTTGATGTTCTATCAGCCCGCGGCCGAATTCGAACAGCGCGACGACGCGTCCTCGCAGGCCTATCGGTCCAGCTGGATCGCATACGCCGATGCGGTGCGCCAGTCGGGCGTCGCGCTCGGCGGCCACGGCCTCTTTCCGCCCATGACCGGCACCACGCTGCGCGTGCGCGGCGACAAGCGCCAGGTGCAGGACGGCCCCTTCGCCGACACCAAGGAGCAGCTCGGCGGCTACTTCGTGGTCGACGTGCCCGACCTCGACGCCGCACTCGAATGGGCGGCGCGCGCACCCTGCGCATCGAGCGGGGGAGTGGAAGTGCGGCCCGTCTTCACGGCCACGGCAGCCACATCGTGAACGACCCGGCGGCTCATCAGGCCGCCGAAAAGGCGGCGCGCGAGTCGTACGGCCGGCTGCTGGCGATTTTGTCGGCGCGCACGCACGACATTGCAGCTTCCGAAGACGCGCTCGCCGACGCCTTCGCGCGCGCGCTCGAACGCTGGCCCGCCGACGGCATTCCGGTGCAGCCCGATGCGTGGCTGCTGAGCGTGGCGCGGCACCGCAAGCTGGACGCCTGGCGCCACACCCGCGTGCAGGACCAGGCCACCCAGACCCTGTTGCTGCTGGCCGGCGAAATGGACGAGGCCAGCGCCGAAGGCACTGCCGTGCCCGACGAGCGGCTGCGGCTGCTCTTCGTCTGCGCGCACCCGGCCATCGATGCGGCCGCCCGCGCGCCGCTGATGCTGCAGACCGTGCTGGGCCTCGACGCAGCGCGCATGGCCGGCGCCTTTCTCACCGCGCCCTCCACGCTCGGCCAGCGCCTCGTGCGGGCCAAGGCGCGCATCCGCGCGGCGGGCATTCCCTTCGAATATCCTGAGGCGCGCGACCTGCCGCAACGGCTGCAGGATGTGCTCGACGGCATCTACGCCGCCTATGGCACCGGCTGGGACGACGTCGACGGCGCCGATGCGCTGCCGCGCGGCCTCACGTCCGAAGCCATCGACCTCGGCCGTATCCTCTGCCACCTGATGCCGAACGAACCGGAGCCGCTGGGCCTGCTCGCGCTGATGCTCTTCTGCGAGAGCCGCGCCGCGGCCCGGCGCAGCGAGACCGGTGCGTATGTGCCGCTCGACCGGCAGGACACCTTGCGCTGGGACCCCGACCTGCTCGCGGAGGCCGAGCGGTGCCTGCGACTGGCATCGGAGATGAAATCCCTCGGCGCGTACCAGTTGGAGGCCGCCATTCAATCGGCCCATTGCGAGCGCCGCGTGGGCGCGCCGGTGGCGCCCGAGGTGCTGGTGTCGCTGTACGAGGGCCTGCTGGCCTTGCGGCCCAGCATCGGCGCACAGGTGAGCCGCGCCTGTGCGCTTGCGAATGCGCGCGGGCCCGAGATCGGGCTGCGGGCGCTGGAGGCCATTCCGTCGGATGAGGTGGCGAGCTACCAGCCGTTCTGGGCGGCTCGGGCGCACCTGCTCGCGGCGGGCGGTGCGCGTGCGGCGGCGCGGCAGGCCTACGACCGCGCGATCGGGCTGAGTGCGAATGCGGCGGTGCGGGCGTATCTCGATGGGATGTCGCAGCGGCTCTGAGCGATCCGCTTACTTCGCGTTGAAGGTGCGCGGAAACAGCGTCGCCTGCGATCGGTCGCACAGGCGATAGCTCATGGCCGGCCGGCCGAGGCTGCCTGTGACCATGCCTGCCTCCTGCATGAATTCCCCGTCGAGCATGCGCTTGCGAAAGGCGCTCTTGTCCATGGCACGGCCCAGCACAACCTCGTAGGTGTGCTGCAGTGCAGGCAAGGTGAAAGGCTCTTCCAGCAGAAAGGCAGGCAGCGAGGTGTATTCGACCTTGCTGCGCAACCGGGCGACGGCAGCGTCGAGTAACTCGCCATGGTCGAAGGCCAGCCGCTTGCGCGATGCGGCATCTACCTCGAACCATGCGACCTCTGCGGCATTGGCGCCGGTGCGCAGTTGCATCGCCTGCGCCGGAATCAGCGCATAGAAACAGTGTGTGGCCGACCAGCCACGCGGATCGCGCGCTGCGCCTCCCCAACTGCCCAACTGTTCCAGATAGGGCGTCACCACGCCGGTCTTCTCGCGCAGCTTGCGCAAGGCGCAATCGAGCAGCGTGGCGTCTTCGTCAACGTTCACGAAGCCACCGGGCAGCGCCCACTTTCCCGGAAACGGCTCGGCGGAGTCGGAGGGCCGGCGCACCAGCAAGACCTGCAAGGCGTCGTCGAGCACGGTGAACATCACCACGTCGACCGTGACCAGCGGGCGTGGGAACGTCAGGGACGGAAAGTTCGACTTGGGCGTGCTCACAACAGCGACTTGACTCCGGATTTATTAGTTGTACTATACAACCCTTAATTAGTTGTACAGAACAACTCTTAAGTTAGTCAACGAGAACAAGAAAAATGAACCGCCACCAACGAATGACCGTCGCGCATGAAACCCTGTCCATTCTCGACCGGGGCCAATACATGCTCGATGACAACCGCACCATAGAGCTTTCCGAGCACATTGCCGCCTGCCTGGGCTCAACCCGATATATCGACGCCGAGGAAACCAATGCGCTCCCGTCGCAGGCCGAGGCAAGGCGTCGACGGGACGTGCCCGCAACTGTCGAGGTCGTCAACCAGACAACGCTTGCCTGCATCTCCCGGGTGCTCAATGAAACGAATGGTTCCGTTGCGGCACTGAACTTTGCTTCTGCGCGGAATCCCGGCGGAGGTTTCCTCGGAGGCAGCCTTGCACAAGAGGAATCGCTCGCGACCAGTTCCGCGTTGTATACGTCACTCTTGCGCGCCCCTCAGTTCTACGAGACGCATCGCGCTTCCAGTTCGTTGTTGTATTCGAACTCGATGATCGTTTCACCCGGTTGCCCGGTCTTCCGCCGAGACGACGGCAGCCTGATGCACGAGCCTGAACTGGTCACTTTCATCACATGCGCGGCGCCAAATGCCGGCGCAGTCGAGAAGAACCAGCCCGGTGACCTTGCATTGGTACCGGATGTTCTTCGCGCACGATCGGAGCGGGTGCTCGCAGTGGCCGCGCTCCAGGACTGCGCCACGCTGGTGCTCGGCGCATGGGGCTGCGGCGTATTCCGCAACGATCCCGCGGTGGTCGCTGGCACCTTCCGATCTCATCTGTACGGCGATGCTGCATGGGCGACTCACTTCGAGCGGATCGTGTTCGCGGTGCTGGACACCTCAGTGCAGCAAGACGTTTATGGCGCATTCCTGAAAGCCTTCGCACGATGAAAGCCCCTCTTCCAACCGAGCCGCACCTCACCCAGCGCGAGCGCTGGCCGCAGAGCGGAAGGCACATCCTCGCGCATCACGATGCGCAGTCCGTCATCGTCTACCAGGCATACCGCCCCGCGATCGGCGAGTACGCGGTGCGGCACGGCCGTCTTGACGGACCGGACTTCAGCCTTTCGCGCATGAGCTGGATCAAGCCCAACTTCCTCTGGATGATGTATCGCTCCGGCTGGGGCACCAAGGAGGGCCAAGAGGTCATCCTCGGCTTGCGGCTGCGCCGTACGTTCTTCGAGCAAGTGGTGCGCGAGGCCGTGCCGTCGACCTTCGATGACCGGCGCTATCCGAGCCACGATGCGTGGCAGGAGGCCGTGGGCCGCTCCGAAGTGCGTCTGCAATGGGACCCCGACCACGCACCTGCAGGCAACAAGCTGGAGCGCCGAGCGATCCAGTTGGGCCTGCGCGGACGTACGCTGGCTGCGTTTGCAAACGAGGAATTGCTCGAAGTGATCGACATGCGCGCCTTCGTGGAAGCACAACGCCCAATGGCACAGAACGACAACCCCGAACTGATGCTGCCGGTGGAGCATCCGCTCGATCTCGAAACCTGAGGACAACAAGGAATGACGACGAACACATCCAATGTGTTGCGCAGCAACGAAGACCTGCTGGCGTACACCGCGCAAGGCCACAAGGTCGACTACCTGTTCTTCTGGGGCCATCAGGTCCCGAAGGACGGCAGCGTCGGCAAGAGCTGCTTCAGCCAGTGGTACGAAGCGCCCTTCGCCATCGAGGGCGACACCTACCGCACCGCCGAGCATTTCATGATGGCCGGCAAGGCACGCCTCTTTGGCGACGCAGCCACCTGCGAGAAGATCCTGGCCGCACGCACGCCCGGTGAGGCCAAGAAACTGGGCCGGCAGATCCGCGACTTCGAAGAGGCGAAGTGGCTCGACGCCCGCTTCGACCTCGTGACGCGCGGCAACATCGCGAAGTTTTCGCAGAACAAGGCGCTCGGTGCGTTCCTGCTCGGCACCGGTCAGCAAGTGCTGGTGGAGGCGAGCCCGGTCGATGCCATCTGGGGCATCGGCTTGGCCGCGACGGACGCGGCGGCACAGGACCCACGCAGTTGGCAGGGCCTGAACTTGCTGGGCTATGCGCTGATGGCGGCCCGCGACGAACTGAGGGCGGCCCTATGAATGCAGCCCGCTACCAAGGGTGCCTGCTCGGGCTGGCCTGCGGCGATGCGGTGGGCACCACCGTGGAGTTCCGCTCGCGCGGCAGCTTCGTACCGGTGACCGGCATGCACGGTGGCGGTCCATTCGGCCTTGAGCCGGGCGAATGGACCGACGACACCTCGATGGCGCTGTGCCTCGCGGCGAGCCTGATCCATTGCCAGGGCTTCGATGCGATCGACCAGATGAACCGCTACTGCAACTGGCGCAACGTGGGCTACATGAGCAGCAACGGGCGCTGCTTCGACATCGGCGGCACGGTGTCGGCAGCCCTCACTCGCTACCTTGCATCGGGCGATCCGTTCGCGGGCGACCCCAGCCCGCGGACGGCCGGCAACGGCGCCTTGATGCGGCTCGCGCCCGTCCCGATGTTCTTCGCGGCCAGCGCCGAAGCGACGTGGCAACAGGCCGGCAAGAGCACCCGCACCACACACGGCGCGCTGGAAGCCATCGAGTGCTCGCAACTCTTCGCATTGCAACTGCGCGCGGCGCTGCAAGGCGAAAGCAAGGCGGCGATCCTGGCCACCGCGCCGTTGGCACCTTTGAGCGAAAAAGTCGCGGCACTGGCACGCGGTGACTACGCATCGAAACCGATCGAACGCATCAAGGGCTCGGGCTATTGCGTCGAATCGCTCGAAGCAGCGCTCTGGTGCTTCGCTCACACCGAATCCTTCGAGCAGGCGGTACTCGCAGCGGCCAACCTTGGCGACGACGCCGACACCACCGCCGCGATCTGCGGGCAGATCGCAGGCGCCTACTACGGCGTGGACGGCATTCCGGCTGGCTGGCTGCACCAGCTCGTGATGCGCAAGGACATCACGCAGATGGCCGACGACCTGCTTGCGCTGGCACGGCGCTGAATGCGCCCGCGCGTCACTCCTGCGGCACGGCGGTCGCCTCGCCCACCCGCCGCCCTTCGATCTGACTTCCCCCCTGCGCCAGCGTCACCCCCACCACCGCATTGCCAGCCCCCCGCTGAAACACGATCTGCGCACCGATGGTGGCCACGGCGAAACGGTCGGGGCCCGTCGGCGTGAGCGCGTTGTAGCCGCGCCCCGTCTCGCGCACCAGCAGGCGCCCGTTGCGCACCGTGAAGCCCAGCGCCTTGGTCTTGCTGATGCGGTACTCGCCCTTGTAGTCCTCCAGCCGCTTCGGATCGACCGGCACCTCCGTCGTCGACACCGGGTAGCGGTTCTTGCCGATCGCCAGCATCACCGGCTGCAGCGGCGCGCGCGCATTGCTGCTGAGCACGATCAGCGCCTCGCCGGTGTCGGGGGCGATCAGCCACAGCGTGCGATAGCCTTCGGTAAGGCCCGCGTGCCAGTAGGTGCGGCGACCGCCCTCGGGGCCGCGCACCATCACCGCGTAGCCGATCTCGGCGCCGTCGTAGCGCGCGAGCGGCGTGAGCATGCGCGCGGCGGCCGGGCCCAGCGGGCCGCTCGCGCCGGCGAGGACCGCGCGGCTGAAGGTCATCATGTCGGCGGCCGTGGAGCGCAGCGCGCTGGCCGGCGCGTAGGCGATCATGTCCAGCAGCGGCTGTCGGCGGTCGCCGGCGAAGGCCGGGGCCATGCGCGAGGCCTTGTCGCCGAGGGGGATCACGGTGTCGTTCATGCCCAGCGGCTCGGTGATGCGCGCGCGCACCAACTCGCCCCATGAGGTGTTGTAGCGCTCGGCCAGCAGTTGCCCGAGCAGCGCCATGCCGAAATTGCTGTACGCGGCTTCGCACGGCGCCGCCAGCGCGGTGAGCTTGATGCGCGAGAGCGAGGCCCAGAACATCGGCTTGTCGAAGGTGCGCAACTGCTCGGCCAGCGGCGCGCCGCCCGTCACGCCGTCGGCCATCACCGGCATGCAACCGGTGTGCGTGACGAGCTGCTTCAGCGTGACCGCGGCCGCCGCCGGCGGCACGCCCTGGACCTTGCCCGCGAGCACCTTGCCCACGGTGTCGTCCAGCTTCAGGTCGCCGCGCTCCACCGCCTGCGCCAGCAGGAGGCCGGTGAAGACCTTGGTGACCGAGCCGATCTCGAACATCGGCTGCTCGGCGCTGCTGGACTCGATGGGGCGCGGGGGCGAGAGCGGCTCGGGGTTGTAGGCCGCACCGTACGAGGCCTTGCCGTTGCGCAGCAGGCCGATGACGAGCGTTCCGCGCTCGGCCCCGAGCGCCGCCTTGGCCAGCACGGCCGGGTCGCTCGCGAGGGACAGTGGCTGCGGTTGCTGCTGCGGTGGCTGGAGCTGTGCGGCGGCGCTGCCGGCCAGCAACGGGGCCAGAAGCCAGGCCGCAAACCAGCGGCGGGGCATCACCGGGAACATGTCTATGGACAAGGCTGGGGGCAGGAGCCGCATCGTCGAATTCCTCGGAGCATCGTCATCGAAAGAGGCGCCATCGTGCCACGTCGATGTAACAAAGGCGTCCCGCGGCCACAATCGCTGAATGCGTGCATTGCTCACCACCTTCTCCTGGCAGGAACTGCGTCACCACCCCTGGCGCAACGCGGCCGCCGTGCTGGCCGTGATGCTGGGCGTGGCGCTTGCGTTCTCGGTGCAGCTCATCAACGCCTCGGCGCTCGACGAGTTCTCGAGTGCGGTGCGCTCGGTCAACGGGCAGCCCGACCTCGAGGTGCGCGCCGTGCAGGGCGGCTTCGACGAGGCCGTGTTCGCGCAACTGGCTCGGCATCCGCAGGTGACGCTCGCGAGCCCGGTGCTCGAATTCCAGGGCCTGGCCCTCGCCAGCGGCGAACGCCAGGTGCCGATGCGCGTGATCGGCGTCGATGCGCTGGTGCTCCCTACCATCGCGCCCGCGCTGATGCCGCAACCCGCGGCCGCCGCGGACCGCTTCGCGCTGTTCGCGCCGGGCCACGTGTTCCTCAATGCCGCCGCGCGCAGCGTGCTGGGCCTGCCGACGGAAGCCAGCGGCGCCACCGAGACGGTGCAGCTGCGCAGCGGCGCCGCGTGGCATCGACTCGACGTGGCAGGCCACGTCGCCGCCAGCGGCACGGCGCTCGCGGTGATGGACATCGCGGCCGCGCAAGACCTGTTCGACCAGGTCGGCCGGTTGAGCCGCATCGACCTGCGCCTCGCGCCCGGCACCGACCGCGCGGCCTTCATCGATGCGCTGCAGAAATCTCCCGGCTGGCCCGCGGGCGTGCAGTTCGCGGAACCGGGCGATGCGGCCGAGCGGGTGAGCAATCTCTCCCGCGCCTACCGCGTCAATCTCACGGTGCTGGCGCTGGTGGCGCTGTTCACGGGCGCGTTCCTGGTGTTCTCGGTGCTGGCGCTCAGCGTGGCCAAGCGCGCGCAGCAGTTCGCGCTGCTCGGCGTGCTCGGCCTCACGCCGCGCGAGCGGCTGCGGCTGGTGCTGGCCGAATCGCTGGTGCTGGGCGTGATCGGCAGCGCCGCCGGACTCGCGCTAGGCACCGCGCTCGCGGCCTTCGCGCTGCGGGTGCTGGGTGGCGACCTGGGCGGCGGATATTTCGAAGGCGTCGCGCCCAAGCTGCACTGGAGCGGTGGTGCGGCGCTGCTGTATGGCGGCCTCGGCGTGGGGGCGGCGCTGGTGGGCGGCTGGTGGCCCGCGCGCGCGGCACAGGCGCTGCCGGAAGCCCAGACGCTCAAGGGCCTGGGCGCCGCGCCCACGCAGAGCCGCAGCCACTGGCTCGCACTCGGGCTGATCGCGCTCAGCGCGGCGCTGGCGAACATTCCGGCCATCGGTGGCATTCCGGTGGCGGCGTACCTCTCGGTGGCGTGCCTGCTGGTGGGCGGCATCACCGCCCTGCCCTGGCTGATCGCGCTGCTGTACGACCGCATCGCGCCGGTGTTCGCGCAACGCGTGCTGCCGATGCTGGCCATCGAGCGTGCGCGGCGCATGCGCGGCACGGCGGCCGTGGCGGTGAGCGGCGTGGTCGCGAGCCTGAGCCTGGCGGTGGCGCTCACGGTGATGGTCGCGAGCTTTCGGGACTCGGTGACACACTGGCTCGACGTGGTGCTGCCGGCCGACCTGTACGTGCGCGCCACCTCGGGCGGTCGCGGCGGCAACAGCGGCGGCACGAGCAGCACCGACACCGCGACCTTCCCGCCCGCCTTCGTGCAGGCGCTGGCGCAACTGCCCGGTGTGGCGCGCACGGGCACGCTGCGCACGCAGTCGTTGCAACTCGATGCCTCGCAGCCGGCCGTGACGCTGATCGCGCGCAGCCTCGAAGGCAGCGCATCGCAATCGCTGCCGCTGGTGGGATCGGCGTTGCCTGTGCCCGCGGGGCAAATCGGCATCTACGTGAGCGAGCCGATGGTGGAGCTCTACGGCGCGAAGCCGGGCACGGCCTTCGCGCCACTGGCCGCCGCGCTGTCGGCCACCGAACTCCCCACCAAAGTCGCCCACACCTACTTCGTGGCCGGCGTGTGGCGCGACTACGCAAGGCAGTTCGGCGCGATCACGATGGATGCGCGCGACTATGTGCAGATCACCGGCCAGCACGACGTGAGCGACATCTCGCTGTGGCTCGCGCCGGGCGCATCCGAAGGCGCCGTGCAGGCGGCCGTGCGCGCGCTCGCGGCGCGCCAGGGCGGCGGGTCGCCCGATTCGGTCGAGATCGCCTCGGTCGGGCAGATCCGCGCGACGTCGCTGCGCATCTTCGACCGCAGCTTCGCGGTGACCTACTGGCTGCAGGCCGTGGCCATCGCCATCGGCCTGTTCGGCATCGCCGCGAGCTTCAGCGCGCAGGTGCTCGCGCGGCGCAAGGAATTCGGGCTGCTCGCGCACCTGGGCTTCACGCGGCGGCAGGTGCTGGCGGTGGTGGCGGGCGAAGGTGCGGCGTGGACGGCCATCGGCGCGGTGGCGGGGCTGGTGCTCGGGCTGGCGGTGTCGGTGGTGCTCGTGAAGGTGGTCAACCCGCAGAGCTTTCACTGGACGATGGACTTGCTGGTGCCATGGGCGCGGCTCATCGCGCTGTGCGGCGCGGTGGTCGTGGCCGGGACCGTCACCGCATGGCTGGCGGGGCGAGCCGCTGCGGGCAAGGATGTGGTGCTGGCGGTGAAAGAGGACTGGTAACGCCCTCTTCCATCAAACGTTCAGAGATCGGACGTTCCGTTCCAGTCGATCAGGCCGGTGCCGCTCCAATGGCCGAAGGAGGTCAGGTCCATCTTGGGCTGTGCGATGCGGCGCCAGATGTCGATCATGTTCACGACGCGGATGTCGTCGAACACGATCACCGCATCGCGCGACAGGTTCAGCGTACTCAGGTTGGCGAGGATGTCCGCTTCGGTGCGACCGTCCTTGGGCCCGTCGACAAAGATCAGGTCGGCCGACTCGAACAGCGCGCGATGCGGCTCGATGCCGCCCGGCGTGGAGATGTCATGCAGCACCTGACGAACGCGGCCCCCGGCGAAGTCGGAAGGCGCGAGCCAGGTATCGGGAAAGCTGTCCCATGCCAGCAAGTCGAAGGTGGTCAGGGTGCCCGAAGGCTGCAGGTCCTGCGCGAGCGCCAGCGTGCCCATGCCGGTGAAGGTGCCGATCTCGATCACCGTCTTCGGGTTCAGCGTGCGCACCAGCGCGGCGAGCAGTCGGTAATGCTCGCCGGGCCAGGTGTCGAACCAGTGTGGCTCCTTCGACGTGCGGCCTTCGTAGATGGGCAACGCCACGTCCATTGCCACCGAGCACGCCTGGAGAGCGATGTCCATCAGGCGCCGGCTGGGCCGGGCGGGCTCGTCATCCATGCTCGCGATGATCGAGACCTCCTTGTGGCGCGCGGGGACTTCGGCAAATTTCCGGTTGAGTTCGTCGACAGTCATGCCGCCTATTTTGCGGGCGTCAGCTGGATCCGCTCGACCGTTTCCTTTTCGACCGCCCCGCGGCTGTAGACCAGCGGCACGTACTTGCCTTCGAGCCACAGCGGCGCGAGGTCGCGGTAGTTCGGGCTGTCGGGGTTGCCCGACTGGCCCGGCGTGTTGATCACGCGCGAGGCGTCCCAGTTGCCCACGTCGAGCACCATGCGGAACGACGCGCCCGCGGTCAGCTTGTAGTCGCTTGCGCGGTAGGTAGCCGCCATCGGCGTGAAGCTGGAACCGGACATCGGCCAGCTGCCCACGTCGAGCTTCTTGCGCGTGGCGGCATCGACCACGTCGGCGAGCGGATGGCGGAACTCCGCGCGGTGCAGGGTGCCCCACTTCCAGGCCGTCATGTCGGGACCGAGCTTGGCGGTGAGCTCCTGCATCGCGGGCGGCAGCGTCTGCAGCAGCAAGGCATCGCGCTGCGCATCGGTGATCCAGCCGAACGGGTTCTCGAGCAGCAACACCATGCGCGTGTTGTCGCCCGGCGCCGCCAGCGGCGCGCCCACATCGCCCGCGCCGGCCTTGAGCACCGCCGCGCGCAGCGACTTGCTGCTCCACACCTCGTAGAGCGCGGCCGCGGCGCTGTCGCGGTCCATCGTGCCGTCCCAGCCTTGCAGCAGGCGCAGGCCCGCGGCTGTTTGCGCGTCGTCGCTGCGCAGGCCCGCCAAGAGCTTCAGGAGCCGTTGCGCGGGCGTCGCGACGATGTCGTTCTGCATGCGCTCGGAGTCTTCGATGGTGAAGCGCGAACCTGCCGCCACCTTCGCGGCGAACAGCTCCTTCAGGCGGCGTGCGCGGGCCGCATCGCTCCACTCGTAGCCGACGCCCTTCTTCGCGGCCGGATGATCGGGCGGAATGTTGTTTTCGTTCGCGGTCACCACGTAGCCGCGCGCGGGGTTGAACTCCGAAGGCAGTTCGTCGCCATTGCGAAAGCCCGACCATTCGTAGCGGCCATCGCCCGGCACGGGCATGAGCCCATCCCAGTTGGGCCGGATCGGCGTGAGCCCGCCCGGAATCCAGCCGACGTTGCCGCTGCTGTCGGCATAGACCTGGTTCTCGCCGGGTGCGCCCCAGCGGTTCATCGCGGCGCGGAACTGGTCCCAGTTGCGCGCGCGCATGTAGTCCATCGAACCGAAGTACGGCGCCATGCCGGGCTCCAGCCAGGCGGCGCGCAGTGCGTACGCGCGGCGCTTGCCGGGTTCGGACAGCAGCACGGGGCCATGGCGCGTGAAGGTGTTGACCACCTCGCGCGGCGCGCTCTCGCCGCGTACCGCGATGCGCTCGGTGACGCGCGTCATCGGCTCCCAGCGGCCCTGGTAGCGGTATTCGTTGGGGTTCTTCGGGTTGAGCTGGTACACGTACAGGTCTTCCTGGTCCATGTAGAAGCGCGTGAGGCCGAAGGCGATGGTGCCGTTGTGGCCGATCGACAGGCCCGGCAGGAAGGGCTCGCCCGCGCCGATGGCGTCCATGCCGGGCGCGCTCAGGTGCGTCATGTAGCGCAGGCTCGGTGCGCCGTGCGAGCGGTGCGGGTCGTTGGCCAGGATGGGGCGGCCCGTGGATGTGAGCTTCGGCGAGATGACCCAGTTGTTGCTGCCGTAGGCGCCCGTGGGGTCGCCTTGCAGGGCCTGCTGCTGCGCCTCGTCCTGTTCGGCCTTCGCGGCGATGGAGTCGGCGCTGCCGGGCAGCAAGGCGACCGGCGCGGAGGGCGCGCCCGCATTCATGCCGACCCGCGTGTTCTCCTTGGTGAAGCGCGGCGCGTCGGTCGCACGCATGTAGGCCGCGCGCAGTTCCGCTGCGGGGATGGTGCAGGGATCGAACCCTACAGGCACCTTGGGCGTGACCGGCGGATCGAGCTCGCGGCGCAGCCAGTCGGCCTTGATGCCGGGGCCGCCAGCGCAGAAGGCGCGTGCGCGATCGACCTCGGAGGTGAAATTGAGCGTGAGCCCGTGGTGCCGGATGCGGACCACGTCCTCGGGCGACCACGTGGCCGGCTGGTAGCCCAGCAACGCGAACTCGGTCGGCAGCAGCGCGGGCTGCGCGCGAACCTGCGCAACGTAGGCATTGACACCAGCGGTGAAGGCCTCGGCCACGCGCTTGGCGTCGGAGCCGTAGGCGAGCCACTCGCGGTACATTTCGCCGCGATAGAGCACGGCGCGCGCGGCGCGGTCGCTCTCGACCCAGGCGGGGCCGAAGTCCTTGGCCATTTCGCCGAGGCCGCGCTTGCGCCACAGGTCCATCTGCCAGAGCCGGTCGCGCGCGGCGATGAAGCCCTGCGCCACGAAGGCGTCGTAGAGCGTGCCGGCGTACAGGTGCGGCACGCCCCAGCGGTCGACCAGCACTTCGGCGGGCTTCTCGAGGCCGGGGACGGCGAAGGATGAGGAGGGGCGCGTGGGTGTGTCGCTGCCCGGAGGGCTGGACGCGCACCCGGCGAGGGCGATGGCGGCCAATGCGCCGATGGAAAGCCGATGGCTCGGCATGCGTCGCGCTGCGAGGCGCGGGCTCGTTCTTTTCATGTGTCTCGTCTCCTGCCTTGTTGATGGCAGCGCACAGTATCCCGATTTCCACCGGCTGCGGGGTTACAAGGCATGACTTGTAGACTGGCGCGCTATGCAGTCCACACCCTCATCCCTCCCCTGCAGCGGTTGGCTCGGCGGCGCGATCCGCCGCATCGAAGCCGACTACCAGCGCAGCGCCGACACGCACCTGATCCCGCTCCCCATGCCTGCACTCGCCGCAGCGGGCATCGACCTGTACCTGAAAGACGAATCCACCCACCCGACCGGCAGCCTCAAGCACAGGCTCGCGCGCTCGCTCTTTCTCTATGCGCTGTGCAACGGCTGGGTGCGCGAGGGCACGACGATCGTGGAGGCTTCGAGCGGCTCCACGGCGGTGAGCGAGGCCTACTTCGCGCGGCTCCTGGGCCTGCCCTTCATCGCGGTGATGCCGCGCAGCACCTCGCCCGAGAAGGTCGCCCAGATCGCCTTTTATGGTGCGAGCTGCCACTTCGTCGACCACGCGGCGCAGGTGTACGAGGAGGCCCGCGCGCTGGCCGAGCGCACCGGCGGCCACTACATGGACCAGTTCACCTACGCCGAGCGCGCGACCGACTGGCGCGGCAACAACAACATCGCCGAAAGCATGTTCCAGCAGATGGCGCGCGAACGGCATCCGATCCCGGCGTGGATCGTGGTGGGCGCGGGCACCGGCGGCACCAGCGCGACCATCGGCCGGTACCTGCGCTACCGCTGCCACGACACGCAGGTGTGCGTGCCCGATCCCGAAGGCTCGGTGTTCTCGGCCTACCACCGAACGGGCGACACGACACTGACGGCCGTGGGCTCGCGCATCGAAGGCATCGGGCGCCCGCGCGTGGAGCCGAGCTTCATCCGCACGCTGGTCGATCGCATGATCGAGGTGCCGAACCTCGATTCGGTGGCGGCGATGCATGCGCTCTCGGCGCTGCTGGGGCGCAAGGTGGGGCCGTCGACGGGCACCAACTTCATCGGCATGCTGGCCGTGGCACAGGAGATGCGCGCGGCCGGGCGGCAGGGTTCGATTCTTTCGCTGCTGTGCGATTCGGGCGAGCGCTACCTGCCGAGCTACCACGATGCGGCGTGGGTGAAGAACGCGTTCGGCGACATCGGGCCGGCACAGCAGCGCATCGATGCGCTGGTGGCGGGTTGATGTCCTTCGGTGCTTTCGGTCTCTCGCGGCGCAGCCTGCTGCTTGCCGCGCTGGCCGCGGCGCCTGCTGCGGGCTGGGCGTTGCCTGCGCGCACGCTGCAGTTCCCGCGCGACTTCGGCAGCCATCCCGACCTGCACACCGAGTGGTGGTACATCACCGGCCACGCGAAGAACGCAGCGGGGCGCGAGTTCGGCTTTCAGGTGACCTTCTTCCGCTCGCGCATCGACGCGACGCAGAACATGCGCTCGGCCTTCGCCGCGAAGAACCTCGTGTTCGCGCACGCCGCCGTCACCGACCTCGAAGGCCGCGTGCTGCTGCACGACCAGCGCATCGCGCGCGCAGGCTTCGAAGTGGCGTCGGCCAGCGAAACCGACACCGAGGTGCGGCTGCGCGATTGGTCGCTGGTGCGCAAGGACGGCAGCTATTCGGCGCGCATTCCGGCCGGCGAGTTCGCGCTCGACCTGCGCTTCACGCCGACGCAGCCGGTGCTGTTGCAAGGCAACGCAGGTCTCTCGCGCAAGGGCCCCGATGAAGCCCAGGCGAGCTACTACTACAGCGAGCCTCAGCTCAAGACGCAAGGCAAGCTCACGCTCAAGGGCCAGGCCTTCGAGGTCGACGGCACGGCATGGCTCGACCACGAATGGAGCGAGGCGCTGATGCACCCCGAGGCCGTGGGCTGGGACTGGATCGGCATGAACCTCGATGACGGGAGCGCGCTCACCGCCTTTCATCTGCGCCGCAAGGACGGCAGCGCTTTGTGGGGTGGCGGCTCGTTCCGAACGCGCGACGGGGTGCTGCGTGTCTTCAAGAACGACGAGGTGCACTTCGAGAGCGTCAACGCGTGGGCCAGCCCGCGCACGCAGGCGAAGTACCCGACGCAATGGCGGGTGCAGACTCCTTCCGGCAACTTCGAAGTGCGCGCCCTGCTCGACGACCAGGAACTGGACAGCCGCGGTTCGACGGGCGGCGTGTATTGGGAAGGCCTCAGCGACTTGCTCGATGCGCAGGGAAAGCGCGTGGGGCGCGGCTATCTGGAGATGACGGGCTACGCTGCGCCGTTGCGGCTGTAGTTCCTGTTCAGGGCGGGCGCACAGGCCACCGGGTACTCCCCTCCGCGAATGTCCCCCGGGCTTCGGCCTCCTCCTTGATTTCGCTGCGGGGAGCACCCGATGCCCTGCGCGCGGGAAGCGCTGCTGATGTGCCGGCGGATCGAGCGCAGCGCGCTGTCGAAAAATCGAGTGGGCGTGCATCCGTTTTGCGGGCGGGATCGTAAGTCCTCCCATGAACCTCCATCACGCCCTGAAACCACTGGTCATCGCCGGCACCCTGCTGTCGATCAGCGCCTCCTTCGCCGTCGCGGCGCCGTCCGACGTCGCGCTCAAACCGCTGGAGGCCACGGACTCCGTGATCAGCGACATCAGCGCGAGCGATCGCACGCGCCCCTTCCTGCCCGGGGAAAAACTGCTCTACTTCACGAACATCAAGAACGGGGACCAGGTACGGTCACCGTTCCGCGTCGCGTTCGTGGCTTCGGGGATGGGTGTCGCGCCCGTGTCTGCCGGCGACATCCAGAACACCGGCCACCATCACATCCTGATCGACATGCCGCTGCCGGTCGACATCAAGGCGCCGATTCCGTTCGATAAGCCGGGCGAATACCTGCACCAGCACTACAAGCACTACGGCAACGGCGAGACCGAAGCGGTGCTCGACCTGCCACCCGGCAAGCACAAGCTGCGGCTGCTGTTCGCCAACCACCAGCACGTGCCGTACTACGTGACCAGCCGGGAGATCGAGATCACGGTGCTTCCGAAGGCCAACTAGCGTGCTGCGGCACAGCACACTCACGTGCAAAGCCTGACAACCGGCCACGACTTCCATGCGTTGGCAGTTCGTATACCCACGATCTGGAAAAACGGAGGCTCCATGAAGATTCGATTCGCCGCGCTCGGCCTGGCCAGCGCTTTGGCATTGCTGGCCGCGCCCCTTGGCGCGAACGCACAGGTCTCGGTGAACATCAACGTTCCCGGGTTGGTCATGGTGGCGCCGCCGCCACCACGCTACGAGGCGCCACCGCCACCGCGCGGCGGTTATGTCTGGGTGCCGGGCCGCTGGGCCTGGGACGGCCGCGCGTATGCGTGGCGACGCGGCGACTGGCGGCCCGCGCGGGCAGGCTATGCCTACGCCCCGGGCCGCTGGGTCGAAGACCGTGGCGGCTGGCGTTGGACCGAAGGCGATTGGCGCCGCCGCGAAGCCCGCCGTGAAGCCCGCCGCGACCGCGAGTGGGACGACGACCACCGGCGGCACGACCGCGACGACCGCCGCCATGGCCACCACGGACACGACCGCGATTTCTGCCCGCCCGGCCAGGCGAAAAAAGGCAACTGCTGACGCCAATGAAAAAGGGAGCCTGCGCTCCCTTTTTGTTGTCTATTCCTTGGCCTGCTTGGCGCGTCGCCGGTCGATGAACGCAATGATCTCGCCCATGATCCCCTTACGGAAGGCCAGCACGCAGATCACGAAGATCAGGCCCGTGACCATGGTCACCGACTCGCCCAGCGTGTTGAACCAGTCCACCGTCGTGATGCGCGCGAGGAAGTTGCCCAGTTCGCCGATCTTGTTCTCCAGCAGCACGACAACAGCCGAGCCGACCAGCGGACCCGAGAGCGTGCCCAGGCCACCCACCAGCGTCATCAGGATGACCTGGCCCGAAGCGGTCCAGTGCACGTCCGACAGCGTGGCGAAGCCCAGCACCAGCGTCTTGAGCGAGCCCGCCAGGCCCGAGAGCGCGGCAGAGATCACGAAGGCCAGCAGCTTGAAGCGGCTCACGTCGTAGCCCAACGAGAGCGCGCGCGGCTCGTTCTCCTTGATGCCCTTCAACACCTGCCCGAACGGCGAGTGGATGGTGCGCACGATCAGCAAGAAGGCGGCCACCACGACCACCAGCGCGACGTAGTACATCGTGAGGTCGTTCGACAGATCGATCACGCCGAAGAGCTTGCCGCGCGGCACGCCCTGCAGGCCGTCTTCGCCACCCGTGAACTTGGCCTGCAGCGCGACGAAGAACATCATCTGCGCGAGCGCCAGCGTGATCATCGCGAAGTAGATGCCCTGGCGGCGGATGGCCAGGATGCCGAAGATCCAGCCGAGGAAGGCGCCGCTCAAGGTGCCAGCGATGAGGCCGAGTTCCGGGGTGAGGCCCCAGACCTTCATCGCATGGCCCGCCACGTAGGCCGAGCCACCCAGGAAGGCCGCATGCCCGAAGGACAGCAGGCCCGTGAAGCCCAGCAGCAGGTTGAAGGCCGCGGCGAACAGTGCGAAGCACATGAGCTTCATCACGAACACCGGGTAGGCGCCGAAGAACGGCGCGAGCACCAGGGCGACCAGCAGCAGCGCGTAGACGACGGTGGAGATTTTTTTCATGTTCATGCCGTCCGCCTTATTTCTCTTTGCCGAACAGGCCGGCGGGGCGAATCAACAGCACGATGACCATGATCACGAAGACGACGGTGGAGGAAGCCTCCGGGTAGAAAACCTTGGTGAGACCTTCGATCACACCGAGCCCGAGGCCCGTGAGGATCGCGCCCATGATCGACCCCATGCCGCCGATCACCACCACGGCGAACACCACGATGATGAGGTTCTGCCCCATGAGCGGCGAGACCTGCATCACCGGCGCAGCCAGCACGCCCGCGAAAGCCGCGAGGGCGCAGCCGAAGGCGTAGGTCAGCGTGATCATCAGCGGCACGTTGACGCCGAAGGCTTCCACCAGGCGCGGGTTCTCGGTGCCGGCGCGCAGATAGGCGCCCAGGCGGGTCTTCTCGATCACGTACCAGGTGGCGAAGCAGATCACCAGCGAGGCAACGACCACCCAGGCGCGGTAGTTCGGCAGCACCATGAAGCCGAGGTCGGTGGCGCTCGACAGCGCCTCGGGCGCGTCGTAGGGCAGGCCCGAAACGCCGTAGACCGAGCGGAACACGCCTTCGATCAGCAGCGTGAGGCCGAGCGTGAGAAGCAAGCCGTAGAGGTGGTCTAGCTTGTAGATCCAGCGCAGCAGCAGCCGTTCGATCGCCACGCCGAAGAGGCCGATGAGGATGGGCGCCGCGATCAGCATCACCCAGTAGTTGATGCCGAAATACTCCATGGCCATCCAGGTCAGGACGGCCCCCAGCATGAACAGCGCGCCGTGCGCGAAGTTGATGACGTTGAGCAAACCGAAGATCACCGCCAGCCCGAGGCTCAGGATGGCGTAGAACGAGCCGTTGACCAGCCCCAGAAGGAGCTGGCTCAACAAGGCAGGGAGGGAAATGTTCATAAGCGTTTCAACGAACCCGGGCGCCGCGAGGACGCCCGCGGGAGATCACTTCCAGAGGGCGCACTTGCTCTCGGCCTTGGTCGTGAAGACCTCTTCGCCCTTGAGCTTCTGGATCACCTTGTAGTAGTCCCAAGGCTGCTTCGATTCGGCCGGCGACTTGACCTGCACCAGGTACATGTCGTGCACGAAGCGGCCGTCGGCGCGCACGGTGCCCTTGGCATAGAAGTCGTCGATCGGCGTGGCCTTGATGGTCTCCATCACCTTGTCGGCATCGACCGTCTTGGCGGCCTGCACGGCCTTCAGGTAGGTCATGGTGGCCGAGTAGTCGGCGGCCTGGATGTCGGTGGGCATGCGCTTGGTCTTCTCGAAGAAGCGCTTGCCGAAGGCGCGCGTCTTGTCGTCGAGGTTCCAGTCCCAGCTGGTGGTGAGCAAGAGGCCCTCGGTGTTCTTCAGGCCCAGGCTGTGCACGTCGGTCACGAAGACCAGGAGGCCCACCATCTTCATCGACTTGGTGATGCCGAATTCCTTGGCGGCCTTGATCGCGTTGATGGTATCGCCGCCGGCATTGGCGAGCGCGAGCACCTGCGCCTTGGAGTTCTGCGCCTGCAGCAGGAACGAAGAGAAGTCCGACGTGTTGAGCGGGTGCTTCACGCTCCCGAGCACGGTGCCGCCCTTCTCCTTCACCACCTTGGTGGCGTCGGCTTCGAGGGCCTGGCCGAAGGCGTAGTCGGCGGTGAGGAAATACCAGCTCTTGTCGCCGCGCGCGATCACCGCGCTGCCGGTGCCCTTGGCGAGTGCCACGGTGTCGTAGGCGTAGTGCACGGTGTAGGGCGAGCACTGCTCATTGGTGAGCGCCGAGCTGCCCGCGCCGTTCACGATGAAGACGCGCTTCTTCTCCTGCGCGACCTTCGCCATCGCGAGGCCGGTGCCCGAGCTGGTGCCGCCGAACAGCATCGTGAGGCCCTGCGTGTCGATCCACTCGCGCGCCTTCGAGGCGGCGATGTCGGCCTTGTTCTGGTGGTCGGCCGACAGGAGCTCGATGGGCATGCCGTTGACCTTGCCGCCGAAGTCGTCGATGGCCATCTGGATCGCGAGGGCGCCGTTCTTGCCCTCCACGTCCGCGTAGAGGCTCGACATGTCGGTGATGAAACCGATCTTGACCTTGTCCTGCGCCTGGGCAGCGCCCGCGGCCACGAGACAGGTGGCCAGCAGGCAGGCGGAAGCGATGAGCGTGCGTTTCATGGGAGGGTCCTCGTTGACTTCGGTGGGTGAATCGCGAATGGCGTCAGTGCGCTACTGCGTTACTTCCAGGCGGCGCATTTCGTTTCGGCCTTGGTCGTGAAGACCTGGTCGCCCGGCAGCGTCTTGAGCACCTTCAAGTAGTCCCAGGGCTTCTTCGATTCGGCGGGCGACTTCACTTCGACCAGGTACATGTCGTGGATGAAGCTGCCGTCGGCGCGGATCTGGCCCTTGGCGTAGAAGTCGTCGATCTTCATGCTCTTGAGCTGCGCCATCACCTTGTCGGAGTCGGTGGTCTTGGCGGCGGCCACGGCCTTCAGGTACGTGGTGGTGGCCGAGTAGTCGGCGGCCTGCACGTCGGTGGGCATGCGCTTGGTCTTCTCGAAGAAGCGGTTGGCGAACTTGCGCGATTCGTCGTTCAGGTCCCAATACCAGCTGGTGGTGTGCAGCAGGCCTTCGGTGTTCTTCAGGCCCAGGCTGTGCACGTCGCTCAAAAAGACCAGCAGGCCCGCGGTCTTCATCGTCTTGTTGATGCCGAATTCCTTCGATGCCTTGATCGCATTGATGGTGTCGCCGCCCGCGTTCGCCAGGCCCAGGATCTGCGCCTTGGAGTTCTGCGCCTGCAGCAGGAACGAGGAGAAGTCCGATGCGTTCAGCGGATGGCGCACCGCGCCCACCACCGTGCCGCCCTTTTCCTTCACCACCTTGGTGGTGTCGGCTTCGAGCGCGTGGCCGAAGGCGTAGTCGGCCGTCAGGAAGAACCAGCTCTTGCCGCCGCGGTCGACCACGGCCGCGCCGGTGCCCTTGGCCAGCGCCACGGTGTCGTAGGCGTAGTGCACGGTGTAGGGCGAGCACTGCTCGTTGGTGAGCACCGAGCTGCCCGCGCCGTTGTTGAAGTACACGCGCTTCTTCTCTTCGGCCACCTTGGCCGTGGCCAATGCGGTGCCGGAGTTGGTGCCGCCGAAGATCATGGTCACGCCGGCCGTGTCGACCCACTCGCGGGCCTTGGAGGCGGCGATGTCGGCCTTGTTCTGGTGGTCTGCAACCAGCAGCTCGATGGGCTGGCCCAGCACCTTGCCGCCGAAATCGTCGATGGCCATCTGGATGGCGGTGGCGCCGCCCTTGCCTTCGAGGTCGGCATAGAGGCTCGACAGGTCGGTGACAAAGCCGATCTTCACTTTTTCCTGGGCCTGTGCGGCACCTGCGCCCATGGCGAGGACAGCGACGGCGGTGGCGATGAGGCCGAGTTTCTTGTTCATGGTGTTTGTCTCCTGAAAAATCTTGGGGTGTTTGAGTGGGATTCAGACGCCGAGCAGCTCTGTGAGCACCGGCATCTTGGCTTCGAGCTCGGCGGCGCCGAACTTCTCCACGATGCGGCCGTGCTCCATCACGTAGAAGCGGTCGGCCAGCGGCGCGGCGAAGCGGAAGTTCTGCTCCACCATCACGATGGTGTAGCCCTTGGCGCGCAGCGTGGTGATCATGCGGGCCAGCGCCTGCACGATGACCGGCGCGAGGCCTTCGGAAATCTCGTCGAGCAAGAGCAGCTTGGCGCCCGTGCGCAGGATCCGCGCCACCGCCAGCATCTGCTGCTCGCCACCCGACAGGCGCGTGCCCTGGCTGTGGCGGCGCTCGGCCAGGTTGGGGAACATGGCGTAGATCTCTTCGACCGACATGCCGGGGCCAGCGCCCTTGAGCTCTGGTGGAAGCAGCAGGTTTTCTTCGCACGAAAGGCTGGCGAAGATGCCGCGCTCCTCGGGGCAATAGCCGATGCCCAGGTGGGCAATGCGGTGCGTTGGCATCGCAATGGTCTCTTTGCCGTTGACCTCGATGCTGCCCTTGCGGGCACCCGTCAGGCCCATGATGGCGCGCAGCGTGGTGGTGCGGCCCGCGCCATTGCGGCCCAGCAGCGTGACGACTTCGCCGGGCTGCACGACCATGTCGACGCCGTGCAGCACGTGCGATTCGCCGTACCAGGCTTGCAGGCCCTTGATTTCGAGTGCAGCGGTCATCAGTGCGCGCCCTGCATTTCGCCGTCCGTGGTGCCCATGTAGGCCTCCATGACCTGCGGGTTCTTCGAGACTTCGGCGTAGGGGCCTTCGGCCAGCACGGCGCCGCGTTGCAGCACGGTGATGGTGTCGGCGATGGTGGAGACCACGCTCATGTTGTGTTCGACCATGAGGATGGTGCGTCCGGCCGACACGCGCTTGATGAGCTCGGCCACGCGGTGCACGTCTTCGTGGCCCATGCCCTGCGTGGGTTCGTCCAGCAGCATCAGCTCGGGTTCCATGGCCAGCGTGGTCGCGATCTCGAGCGCGCGCTTGCGGCCGTAGGGCAGGTTCACGGTCTGTTCGTCGGCGAGTTCTTCCAGGCCGACTTCAGCCAGCAGCTCGCGGGCTCTGGCATCCAGTGGCTTGAGCGACTTCTCGCTCTTCCAGAAGTGGTACGAGGTGCCCAGGCGCCGCTGCAGGCCGAGGCGCACGTTCTCCAGCAGCGTGAGGTGCGGAAACACCGCCGAGATCTGGAACGAGCGGATGATGCCGCGCCGCGCGATCTGCGCGGGGCGCTCGCCGGTGATGTCCTGCCCGTTGAACAGGATCGTGCCCGTCGTGGGCTCCAGGAACTTGGTGAGCAGGTTGAAGCAGGTGGTCTTGCCCGCGCCGTTCGGGCCGATGAGCGCGTGGATCGAGCCGCGCACCACCGAGAGGTTGACCTTGCTGACCGCGGTGAACCCCTTGAATTCCTTGGTGAGCTGGCGTGTTTCGAGGATGACGTCGCTCATCTCGCGAGGTCGCCCGGGTTCGGAAAAAAGAAGTCGGTCATGCAGTCCATCTCGGCGCGCCACCATGGAGCGCGGACCGATTGTTCGTGGGCGACCCGCGCTTGCATACTGGGGCAAATGCCTATGCTGCACTGCAACCAGCTTGCAGCAGAGAAGTTATGCACGATCACCAACTGTCGTCGCAGTGACAATGCGGCTTCCCGCTCGACAACTCTCCCCTGCAATCCATGACCGTAACGATCCGCGATGTGGCCGAGGCCGCCGGTGTGTCGATCAGCACCGTGTCGCGTGCCCTGAAGAACCAGCGCGGCCTCTCGGACGACACCCGCCGCATGATCCGCAAGATCGCCAGCGACGTCGGCTACAACGCCGGGCGCCTGCGCAGCGCCAAGGCCAAGCGGCTGGTCTTCATGGTGCATCGCCAGCACAGCCACTTCTCGGTCAACCCCTTCTTCTCCGACGTGCTGCACGGGGTGGAGGAGGCCTGCCGCGAATTCGGCATCGTGCCCACGCTGCTCACCTGCGGCCCGACCGACCCGATCCGCGAGCAGCTGCGGCTGCACGAGCCCGACATGATCCTGGCGGCCGGCTTCTTCGAGACCGAGGTGCTCGACATGGTGGCCGGGCTCGACCTGCCTTTCGCGCTGATCGACTTCTCGCTGCGCGACATGCTCGCGGTGAACCCCGACAACGCGGCCGGCGGCTTCCTGGCCACGCGCCATCTGCTGGACATCGGCCGCCAGCGCATCGCCTACATCGCGGGCTCGCTCGCGCATGTGAGCATCCTCGAGCGGGCCCATGGCTACCGCCGGGCGATGTTCGAGGCCGGCATCCTCGCCGACCCCGAACTGGAAGTGGTCGCGCCGCTGGGCCTGCCGCACGACCGCGGCGCCTCCGCTGCAATGCAGCAGCTGCTGCGATTGCGCAAACCGCCCGACGCCGTGTTCGCCTGCAACGACATGGCGGCGCTCGCGGCGCTCGACACCTGCCTGGCCGCGGGCCTGCGCGTACCCGAGGACATCGCGATCGTGGGCTTCGACGATGTGCAGACCGCCGCATCGGCCAAGCCGCCACTCACCACGGTGCGCGTGGACCGCCAGGCACTGGGTCGCATGGGCGTCGAACTGGCGATGCATGGCAGCTCGCTGCCGCGCCTGAACACGCTGCCGGTCGAACTAGTCGTGCGGCAAAGTACTGTGGGCTGAGGCCCTCTTTTCTCTCCGACAAGGCGGCCTTTGTTGCGCTGCCAACGCCGTGTTTCGTCCGGGAAAGCACAAGGCGGAAAGGCAGGTAGCGCTGCCTAAACTGCCGCGCACCCTGCAACCGGAGAAACACATGAAGAAGAACGCCGTCGCACTCTCGATCGGTCTTGCCATTGGCCTTGTCGGCACCGCCACCATGGCCCAGCAACAAAGCGTGGAGGTCCTGCACTGGTGGACCTCGGGCAGCGAGGCCGGCGCGCTCAATGTGCTCAAGGCCAACCTCGAGAAGCAGGGCGTGAAATGGAACGACATGCCCGTGGCCGGTGGCGGCGGCGAGGCCGCAATGACCGCACTGCGCGCCCGCGTGACCTCGGGCAACCCGCCCACCGCCTCGCAGATGCTGGGCTTCGACATCCTCGACTGGGGCAAGCAGGGCGTGGTGGCCGACCTCAACGCACTCGCGCAGAAGGACGGCTGGGACAAGGTGGTGCCCCCTGCCCTGCAGAAGTTCTCCAAGTACAACGGCAAGTGGATCGCCGCGCCGGTGAACGTGCACTCGACCAACTGGGTCTGGGCCAACCAGGCCGTGCTCGCGAAGGCGGGCGTCACGGCCGAGCCGAAGACCTGGGACGAGTTCATCGCCGCCGCCGAGAAGGTGCAGAAGGCCGGCTTCATCGCCCTCGCCCACGGCGGCCAGCCGTGGCAGGACGCGACGCTCTTCGACAGCGTGGCCATGTCCACCGGCGGCGTCGACTACTACCGCAAGGCCTTCATCGAGCTCGACACGAAGACCATCAATTCGCCGACCACCGAAAAGGTGTTCCAGCGCATGGCGCAGCTGCGCAAGCTCGTGGACAAGGACTTCTCGGGCCGCGACTGGAACGTGGCCTCGGGCATGGTGATCGGCGGCAAGGCCGGCTTCCAGATCATGGGCGACTGGGCCAAGGGCGAGTTCGTCAACGCCAAGCTGGTGCCGGGGAAAGACTTCGCCTGCTTCCGCTTCCCGGGCACGCAGGGCACGGTCACCTTCAACGCCGACCAGTTCGTGATGTTCACGCTCAAGGACGCGGGCAAGACCGCTGCGCAGCAGAAGCTGGCCGCCGCGATCATGGACCCGGGCTTCCAGTCGACCTTCAACGTGGCCAAGGGCTCGGCGCCCGCGCGCACCGACGTGCCCGACACCGCCTTCGACGCCTGCGGCAAGAAGGCCATCAAGGACCTGGCCGAGGCCAGCAAGGCCAACATGCTGGTGGGCTCCATCGGCCACGGCCATGCGGAGCCGGCGTCGATCAAGAACGCGTTCTACGACGTGATCACTCGCCACTTCAACGGCCAGCTCGACGACAAGAAGGCGGTGGCGGCCATGGTGTCGGCTGCGAAGAACTGATGCGCCGCTGTTTCAAGGTGTCCGGAGTGCCCGCGCGTTCATGAAAGCCGGACTGCTGCCCAAGCTGCTGCTCACGCCGAGCGCCCTGCTCGTGCTGGTGTGCGTGTACGGCTACATCATGTTCACGGTCTACCTGTCGTTCACGACGTCGACCATGCTGCCCACCACCGAGTGGGCCGGCACGGCGGCCTACGAGCGGTTGCTGGGGCTGGAGAACTGGGAGGTGTCGCTGCGCAACCTCGCGATCTTCGCGAGCCTCTACATCGTGGTCTCGATGGCGCTGGGCCTGCTGCTGGCGATCCTCATCGACCAGAAGGTGCGCGCCGAGGGCGTGCTGCGCTCTATCTATCTCTATCCGATGGCGCTCTCGCTGATCGTCACCGGCACCGCGTGGAAGTGGCTGCTCGACCCCGGCGTGGGCATCGAGCACACGCTGCAAAGCCTGGGCTGGAGCGGCTTTTCGTTCGGCTGGATCAAGGACGGCGAGATGGCGATCTATTGCGTCGTCATCGCCGCCGTCTGGCAGACCACGGGCTTCGTGATGGCGATGTTCCTCGCGGGGCTGCGCGGCGTCGACGGCGAGCAGATCAGCGCGGCGCGCGTCGACGGCGCACGCCCCTGGCAGATCTACACGCGCATCGTGATCCCGCAGCTCGGGCCGGTGTTCGTCTCGGCCTTCGTGATCCTCGCGCACATGGCAATCAAGTCGTACGACCTGGTGATCGCGCTCACCAACGGCGGGCCGGGGCGCTCGACCTGGCTGCCTTCCGTCTTCATGTACCAGTACACCTTCACGCGCAACGAGATGGCGGTGGGTGCGGCCAGCTCTGTGCTGATGCTTGCGGCCATCGGCGTGGTCGTGGTGCCCTACCTGCTGCGCGAGATGCGGGGAGCCAAGCATGGCTGAACGTGCAATGCGCTTCGTGCTGTATGCGGTGCTGCTGGTGCTGGCCTTCGTGTTCCTGATGCCGGTCTACGTGATGGTCATCAATTCGCTGAAGCCGCTGGAAGAAATCCGCAGCGGCAACCTGATGACCTTGCCGATCGACTGGACCCTCGATCCCTGGCGCGCGGCCTGGAGCACGGCGCAGATCGGCGTGCAGCCCACGGGGCTGAAGCCCTACTTCATCAACTCGTTCCTGCTGGTGGTGCCGGCGGTGGTCATCTCCACGCTCATCGGCGCGGTGAACGGCTACATCCTCACGCAGTACCGCATCCGCGGCGCGCACCTCCTGTTCGCGGCGATGCTGTTCTCGGTGTTCATTCCGTTCCAGATCGTGCTGATCCCGATGGCGCGAACGCTCGGGTTCCTCGGCATCGCGGGCACGGTGACGGGGCTGATCTTCGTGAACGTGGTGTACGGCATCGGCTTCACCACCCTCTTCTTTCGCAACTACTACGCGGCATTTCCGCAGGAATTGGTGCGCTCGGCGCGGATGGACGGCGCGGGCTTCTTCGGGGTGCTGCTGCGCATCCTCCTGCCCAACAGCACGCCGATCATCGTGGTGACGGTGATCTGGCAGTTCACCAACATCTGGAACGAATTTCTGTTCGGTGCCTCGTTCAGCGACTTCAGCTCGTTCCCGATCACGGTGGCGCTCAACAACCTGGTGAACAGCTCCACCGGGGTCAAGGAATACAACGTGCATTTCGCGGGGGCGTTCATTGCGGCGCTGCCCACGCTGGTCGTGTATCTCATCTCCGGAAAATATTTCGTGCGCGGCCTGATGGCCGGCTCGGTCAAAGGTTAGTGAATGGCTTCGTTGGACCTGATTGGTATTCGCAAGAGCTTCGGCCCCGTCCAGATACTGCACGACATCTCCATCGCGCTGAAGGACGGCGAGTTCCTCGTGCTCGTCGGCCCCTCGGGCTGCGGCAAGAGCACGCTGATGAACATCATCGCGGGGCTGGAGGAACCCACCGAGGGCAAGCTGCGCCTCAACGGCGCGGACATCACGAAGACCGCGCCCGCGGAGCGCAACATCTCGATGGTGTTCCAGTCGTACGCGCTCTACCCCAACATGACAGTGGCCAAGAACATCGAGTTCCCGCTGGAGATGCGCAAGGTCGACAAGGCCGCGCGCGCCGAGCGCGTGAAGAAAGTGGGCGAGCTGCTGCAGATCGGCCACCTCATGGACCGCAAGCCCCGCCAGCTCTCGGGTGGCCAGCGGCAGCGCGTGGCCATCGGCCGGGCACTGGCGCGCGAGCCGCAGCTCTACCTGTTCGACGAGCCGCTCTCCAACCTCGATGCGCAGCTGCGGCTGGACATGCGCACCGAGATCAAGAAGCTGCACCAGCGGCTCAACGCCACCATCGTCTATGTCACGCACGACCAGATCGAGGCGATGACGCTGGCCACGCGCATCGCGGTGATGAAGGGCGGCGTGCTGCAGCAACTGGGCACGCCGCACGAGGTCTACAACCGGCCGGCCAACACCTTCGTCGCAAGCTTCATGGGCTCCCCGCGCATGAACCTGCTGCGCATGCGGGTGGCGATGACGACGGCCGGCGGGCTGCAACTGCTGACCGCCGGTGGCGGCGGCGCGGTGAGCATCGACCTGCCGCTGTCGCTGACGCCCGCGCAGCTGCATGCCTATGCGGGCCAGGAAGTGATCGTGGGGCTGCGCGCCGAAGCGGTCGGGCTGGCAGGCTACGGCGCCGAAGCGCACGGCACGCAGCAACTGGTGAGTGCACGTGTGCAGGTGGTGGAGCCGACTGGGGCAGACACGCTGGTGCTGCTCGACCTTGGCGGGCATGATTTCACTGCGCGCCTGCCGCCCGACGTGACGCTACAGCCCGGCGCCATGGCGCATTTCGCGATCGACCTGTCGAAGATCGTCTTCTTCGACACCGAGACAGAGACGCTGATCGCCTGACGGCACGCCACGAACGACAAGGAGAAGACGCCCATGACCGACTGGATGAACGACATTCCCCAAGCGGTGCTGCAGGCCCAGCGCGAGTTGCGCGCGCGCGTGCCCGACCTCGCCCGGCGCTTCGCGCTCGAGACCGAATTCCTCGAAGACGAGGTCGCGGCGGTGCGTGCCGAGCAGGCCAGCGGCGGCGCAGTGCCCGAACTGGCTTATGCCGACATCGTGCACGGGCGCGTGTCGCCCGAGCAGATCGCGCGCATCCACCGGCGCGGCTGCGTGGTGGTGCGCGGCGTGTTCGACGCAGCGCAGGTGCAGGCGTGGAACGAAGAGATTCACAGCTACATCGACGGCAACGACTACCTCGCGCACGCGCGCGCCAAGGCGGGCCTGGACAAATACTTCAGCGCGCTGGCCTCGGGTCGGCCACAGATCTTCGGCCTCTACTGGTCGCGCCCGCAGATGCAGGCGCGGCAGGACGAGCGCATGCACACCACGCGCGCTTTTCTCAACCGCCTCTGGACCTTCGAGAAGAACGGCACCCGCTTCTTCGACCCCGACCGCCAGGCCAACTACGCCGACCGCATCCGCCGCCGCGAGCCCGGCGATTCGACGCTGGGCTTATCGCCGCATTCCGATGGCGGTTCGGTCGAGCGCTGGTGCGAGCCGACCTTCCGGCACGTGTACCGCGAGGTGTTCGAAGGTGACCTCGGGCGCTTCGACCCCTTCGATGCCGAAGGCCGCATCGAGACGCGCGAGATTCCCTCCCCCGCCGTGTGCTCGGCCTTTCGCACCTTCCAGGGCTGGACCGCGCTGTCGCGCCAGGGCCCGGGCGACGGCACGCTGCGGCTGGTGCCGATCGCGCGCACCGCGCCGTGGATGCTGCTGCGCGCGCTGCAGCCCGACGTGCCCGAAGGCGACCTCTGTGGCGCCCAGCCGGGCCGCGCACTCGGCGCCACGGCCGAATGGCATGCCGAGCTGCGCGATGGGCTGATCCCGATTCCGCTGGTCGAGCCCGGCGACACCGTGTGGTGGCACTCCGACGTGATCCACGCCGTGGAGGACGAGCACCGCGGCAACCAGCACAGCAGCGTGATCTACATTGCCGCGGCGCCCTGGTGCGAGAAAAACCGCGCATTCATGGAGCGGCAGGCGCCGGCCTTCCTGGCCGGACGCAGCAGCCCCGATTTCGCACCCGAAGACTACGAAGTCGATTTCAAAGGCCGTGCCACGCCCGATGACCTGACGCCCCTGGGGTTGCGTCAGATGGGCCTGCGCGCCTGGGATTGACGAACCCTTTCTTTTTCCATGCCCGACTTCCGCTCACCCGATTTCCTGATCGACCACATCCGGCACACGCTGGCCTTCTACGAACCGCGCGACATCGATCCTTCGGGCGGTTTCTTCCACTTCTTCAAGGACGACGGCACGGTCTACGACCGCCGCACGCGCCACTTGGTGAGCAGCGCGCGCTTCGTGTTCAACCATGCGAACGCGTACCGCCGCTTCGGCCAGGCAGCCGACCTCGAGGCGACGCGGCACGGCCTGGCCTTCCTGCACGGTGCGCATGCGCTGCCCGAGGGCGGTTTTGCATGGCAGCTCGACTGGCACGAAGGCCGTGCCACCGTGCTGGACAGCACCCAGCACTGCTACGGCCTGGCCTTCGTGCTGCTCGCGCACGCGCATGCGCTGATGGCCGGCGTGACCGAGGCGCGCGAAGGGCTGGAGCACGCGTGGGACCTGATGGAGCGGCATTTCTGGGAACCGCGCCACCACCTCTACGCCGACGAAGCCACAGCCGACTGGCAGGTTTCGCCCTATCGCGGACAGAACGCCAACATGCACGCCTGCGAGGCGATGATGGCGGCCTTCGAGGCAACCGACGAGGTGCGCTACCTCGACCGCGCGCTTGCACTCGCCGAGGCCGTGACGGGCCGTCAGGCCGCGCTCGCCGATGGGCTGGTGTGGGAGCACTACCGCGCGGACTGGTCGGTCGACTGGGAGTTCAACCGCGGCGACCGCAGCGACATCTTCCGGCCCTGGGGTTTCCAGACCGGCCACCTGACCGAGTGGGCCAAGCTGCTGTTGCAGCTGGAGCGCCTCCTGAATGCGCAAGGCCGCGAGGCCGGCTGGATCGTGCCGCGCGCCCGGCACTTCTTCGACACCGCGATGTTCCGCGGCTGGGATGCGGACCACGGCGGGCTGGTCTACGGCTTCGCGCCCGACGGCTCGCTGTATGACGGCGACAAGTATTTCTGGGTGCAGGCCGAGAGCTTCGCCGCGGCCGCCCTGCTTGCGGTGCGCACCGGCGATGCGAGCTACTGGGACTGGTACGACAGCATCTGGGCGTATTCGTGGGAGCACTTCATCGACCACAAGCACGGCGCGTGGTATCGCATCCTCACGCCGCAGAACCAGAAGATCAGCGACGAGAAAAGCCCGGCCGGCAAGACCGACTATCACACGATGGGCGCGTGCTACGACGTGCTGAAGGCGCTGGACGGCACCGCGAAATAACCGGTTGGCCGCCACGATCCGCACAAGTCTTGTGCGGTTTCGCATCTACACGGCGGTGTCGCCGATTCGTACGCTTCAGGCTTCTTTTTTTATCCAGAGAAGCCGCATGAAGCACCCCAGCATCCGCACCCTCACCGGCGCCCAGCCGACCACCCGCCTCGACCCCGCCACCACGGCGTTGATCGCGATCGATTTCCAGAACGAGTATTTCGACGGGCGCATGCCCATCCCCGATGGCCTCGCGGCGCTGCGCCAGGCGAAGCGCCTGATCGCGTGGGCGGACCGGCATGCGATGCATGTGTTCCATGCGCAGCACCTCGCGCCCGCAGACAGCCCGATCTTCGCGGAAGGCAGCAAGGCTTTCGACATCCACGCCGAACTGCGCCCGGCGGCGCACCACACCGTGCTGACGAAAGCGACGCCCAGTGCCTTCGCCGGCACCTCGCTGGAAACCGAACTGCAGGCGCGCGGCATCAAGACGCTGATCCTGACGGGCCTGATGACGCACATGTGCGTCTCGGCCACCGCCTTCGACGCCGCACCGCGCGGCTACCAGAGCCTCATCGTGAGCGATGCCTGCGCGACGCGCGACCTCGATCTGGAGGAAGGCGGCGTTCTGGACCACCGCGAGTTGCATCGCGCGGCACTGCGCGGCGTGTCGGACGTCGTCGCCGAAGTGCGCACGACCGATGACGTGCTGCAGTTGCTGGATCAGTCGCTGCTGCCTGCCTGAGCGGCTGGCGACAAGTAGCGCGCGGCCGCGAAGTCGACCAAAGCGCGCACCTTCGGCGACAGGTGCCGGTTCTGCGGATAAAGCGCGTAGAGATTCAGCGGCTGCTGACTGAACCCCGCAAGCACACGCACCAGCTCGCCGCGCGCGACATGCTCACGAACAAGAAATTCAGGAGACGCCGCGAGCCCCGTGCCAGCCAGCGCGGCCGCGCGCAGCACGATGCCGCTGTTGGCCTGCAACCGGCCGCCTACATCGACCGTGTGGACGCTGCCGTCCTGCGCCGTGAAGCTGGGTTGCCCGGCCTTCCCCGCGAGCGAATAGTTGAGGCACTGGTGCGCGCCCAGGTCGTCGGGAACGGCGGGCGTGCCGTGCCGCGCAAGATACGCGGGCGATGCCACCCACCACTCCTCGAAGCTCGCGAGGCGCTTGACGATCAGCGTCGAGTCGGAGAGCGAATAGGCAAGGCGCAGGCCCACGTCGAAGCCCTCCTCGATCAGGTCGACGAAGCGGTCGTTGCAGACCAGATCGACCCTGACCTGCGGATGTGCGTCGAGAAAGACGGGCAGCCATTGCGCCAGCTCTTCCAGGCCGAAGGACATCGGCGCATTGATGCGCAGCAGGCCCGTCGGCTCGACCTGGTGCTGTGCCACGAGGAGCGCTGCCGCCTCGACCTGGTCCAGGATCTGGCGGCTGTGCTCGTAGTAAGTCTGGCCGGCTTGCGTGAGGGCGAAGCGCCGCGTCGTGCGGTTGAGCAGCTGCACGCCGAGCGCCGTTTCCAGTTGCTTGACGTGGCGCGAGACGACGGTGTGCGAAACGTCCATCCCCTCGGCCGCGGCGGTGAAGCCGCCGGCCTCGACGACCGCGCGAAAAGCCTTCATGGCGGCAAATTGGTCCATGCGAGAGGCTGCCTTTCGAAAGAAACCCCCAGGGCTCTTGCGAAGCCTGGGGGTGATGGGAGGTGGTGGAAAACCGCGCGGTCAGTGCGCGCCGGCCGCGGCGTCGCCGCCGGCGCCGCCCTTCTGCGGCTTGGCCAGCCACACCAGCGGGATCAGCAGCAGGAACAGGATCGCCGACGCATAGAAGATGTCGTTCGTCGCGAGCATGTAGGCCTGCTGGTCGACGAGGCGGTTGATCTGCCCCATCACCTGGTCGGTGCTGAAGCCACTGCTGGACAGGCCGGACATCGCGCTGGTGGCCGCGCTGTTGCCCTGGTTGATGCTTTCCGCGAGCTGCGCGTGGTGCAGCGTCGCGCGGTTGTCCCACAGCGTCGTGGTGAGTGACGTGCCCATGGCACCGGCTGTGATCCGCAGGAAGTTCGACAACCCCGATGCGGCCGGAATGCGGTCAGGCGTGAGGCCCGACAGCGTGATCGTGACCAGCGGGATGAAGAAGAACGCCATCGCGATGCCCTGGATGATCGTCGGGATGATGATCGTCACGAAGTCGGCCTGCGTATTGAAGTTCGACCGCATCCACAAGATCAGCGCGAACACCAGGAACGAGAAGGTTGCATAGCGGCGCGGATCGATCTTGGCCACGGTGAGCCCGACGATCGGCGAGAAGAAGATCGCCAGCAGCCCCACGGGCGCCATGATCATCCCCGCCTGCGTCGCGGTGTAGCCCATCCACTGCTGCAGCCACAGCGGCAGCAGCACCACGTTGCCGAAGAACAGGCCGTAGGCCACGGCCGTTGCCACGGCGCCCGACCAGAAGTTGCGGCGCTTGAAGAGCGACAGGTCGACCACCGGGTGCTTGTCGGTCAGCTCCCAGATCAGGAAGAACGCGAAGCCCACCACGGCCACCACCGCCATCGTGACGATCTGCGGCGAATGGAACCAGTCGAGCTCCTTGCCCTTGTCGAGCATCAGCTGCATCGAGCCCACCCACAGCACCAGCAGCGCGAGGCCGATGGCGTCGATGGGCACCTTGTGCGTGGTGCTCTCGCGCTTGCGATAGAGCGCCCAAGTGATGGAGGCTGCGACGATGCCCACCGGGATGTTGATGTAGAAGATCCACGGCCACGAGATGTTGTCGGTGATCCAGCCGCCCAGGAGCGGCCCCATCACCGGCGCGACCAGCGTGGTCATCGACCACATCGCCATCGCAAGGCCGGCCTTGGCCTTCGGATAGCTCGACAGCAGCAGCGTCTGCGACAGCGGAATCATCGGGCCCGCGACGAAACCCTGCAGCGCGCGGAACAGGATCAGCGTGGTCATGTTCGGCGCCAGGCCGCACATCAGCGAGGCCACCATGAACAGGATCACGCTCGCCATGAACAGGCGCACCTGGCCGAAGCGCTGGGTCATGAAACCCGTGAGCGGCACCGCGATGGCGTTGGCCACCGCGAAGCTGGTGATGACCCAGGTGCCCTGCGTGGTGCTCACGCCCAGGTCGCCCGAGATGGCGGGCAACGACACGTTCGCGATCGACGAGTCGAGCACGTTCATGAAGGTTGCCGCAGACAGCGCGATCGTGCCCCACACGCGGGCGGAGCCCTCGAGCGGTGCGTGCGCTATGTAAGCGGGAGCGGCGGTGGCCATTGCGCGTGCTTCTTTATGTCAAGCGAAGCGGGCAACGATCAACCGGGCTGGCCCTGCGTGGCCACCTGCGCACCGGTGGCCGGTGCCGCCGCGGGTGCACGGCTGGCCGGTGCGGAAGCGGCGGTGGCCGGTGCGGCGCGGCCGAGGTTGGCCGCGACGATGCGGTCCACTTCGGCATCGGCGCCGCGGTCGAGCTGGCTGTAGACCTGCGTCTGCGTGAGCGCGCTGCCGCGCGGTGCGTCGGCGAGCATCTTGCCGCTCTTCGAAGTGATGTCGATCTCGGCGTCCATCGACAGGCCGATGCGCAGCGGGTTGGCCTTGAGTTGCTCGGGGTCGAGCGCGATGCGCACGGGCACGCGCTGCACCACCTTGATCCAGTTGCCGGTGGCGTTCTGCGCAGGCAGGAGTGCGAATGCGCTGCCGGTGCCCACGCCCAGGCCGGCGACCTTGCCGTCGTACTCGACCTTCTTGCCGTAGACGTCGGCCGTGAGCTTCACGGGCTGGCCGATGCGGATGTTGCGCAGCTGCACTTCCTTGAAGTTGGCATCGACCCACAGCTGGTTGAGCGGCACGATCGACATCATCGGCGTGCCGGCCGAGACACGCTGGCCGAGCTGCACGGTGCGCTTGGCAACGTAGCCGTCGACCGGCGCGGGCATCGCGACGCGTTGCGTGGCGAGGTAGGCCTCGCGCACCTTGGCGGCAGCGGCCAGCACGCTCGGGTGCTGCGCCACGCTGGTGCCTTCGGTCAGCGACTGGTTGCTCACCAGGGCTTCCTTGGCGGCGACCACGCCGGCCTGCGCGGCGGCGAGCTGGCTCTTGGCCGTGTCGAGCTGCGTTTCGGCGTGGTTGAGTTCTTCCTTCGACACAGCGCCGTTGCCCGAGAGCGCACGGCGGCGTTGCAGGTCGTCCTGCGCCTTGGCGATGTCGCTCTGTGCCTTGACGATGTCCGACTGGCGCAGCGTGATCTGCGCAGCCAGCGAACCGTTGTTGGCGTAGAGCGTGCGCGTCTGGCGCACAGTCTGGGCCAGCGCCGCCTCGGCCTGTTCGAGCGAGACCTTGGCGTCGGCCGGATCGAGCTGCACCAGCGGCTGGCCGGCCTTCACGAAGTCGGTATCGTCGGCGTTGATGGCCATGACGGTGCCGCCGATCTGCGGCGTGATCTGGATGACGTTGCCCTGCACGTAGGCGTTGTCGGTGTCCTCGTAGTGGCTGGCGACCAGCCATTCGTAGAGGCCCCAGCCGCCACCGGCGACGATGACCACGGCTGCCAGTGCGGTCAGCGCGCGGCGGCGCTTGCCGTTGCCGGCGGGCGCTTCAGGTGCAACAGGGGCTGCGGAAGCAGCGGACGTCGGAGTGTTGTTGTCGCTCATGATGAATTTCTTTCCGAAAACGAGGGAGTCGGGAGCCGTGTCAGCGCGGTTCTGTTCAGTTCACTGCGGCCGTCGGGGCCGATGCCGTGGCGGTCGAGGTCGCCGGGGGCTGCCAGCCGCCGCCCAATGCGCGCCCAAGGCCCACCTGGGTGTCGAGCGCACGTGCGGCCAGGTCGACGGCCAGCCGGCGCTGCGCCAGCACCGAGGTTTCCGCCGTCAGCACGTTGAGGTAGTTGCCCAGGCCCGCGCGGTAGCGCTGAACGGCGATGTCGTAGGCACCTTCGGCCGCCGTTTGCGCGGCGCGCTGTTCGGTCTGCTGGCGGGTGATCGACTGCGCGCTGGAGACCTGGTCGGCCGCATCGCGTACCGCGTCGATGACCGTGGCGTTGTAGCTCTCCACGGCCACGTCCAGGTCGGCCGACTTGCCGCGCAGGTTGGCGCGCAGCTTGCCGCCTTCGAAGATCGGCAGGCTGATGGCCGGGCCCACGCCCCACTGCTCGCTGCCCGACTTGAGCAGCTTGCCGAAGCCCAGGCTCTGGAAGCCGACGAAGGCCGTGAGGTTCACGTTGGGATAGAACTGGGTCTTGGCATTGGCCACGTCGCTGGTGGCGGCCTCGACGCGCCAACGGGCGGCGGCGATGTCGGCGCGGCGGCCCAGCAGGTCGGCCGGGATGTTGGCCTGCAGCGCCATCGGCTTGACGCTGGCGAGCACCGGCGGCTTGAGCGAGGCCGAGACGTTGGGCTGGCCCACGAGCGCGTCGAGCGCGTGCTGCTGCAGCGCGATCTGTTCGTTGAGCGCTTCGATCTGCTGGCGCGCTTCGGGCAGGCCGCCTTCGCTCTGGCGCAGTTCGAGGCGGGTGTCGAGGCCGGCGGAAACGCGGTCGCGCACGAGCTTCAGGGTTTCGTCGCGCTGGGCGAGCGTGCGTTGCGCCACCGTGAGCTGGTCGTTCAGGCGCGCCCACTGGAAGTAGCTGCGCGCCACGTTGCTGGCGAGCAGCACGCGTGCGGCATCGGCATCGGCCGCGGCGGCGTTCGCGGCGCCGATGGCGGTGTCCAGCGCGGTGCGGTTCTTGCCGAAGAAGTCGAGCTCCCAACTGGCGCCGAGTTGCAGCAGGCCGATGTTTTGCGTCGAGCCGCCGAGCGGTGCCGGGTAGATGTAGTTGCTGTTGAACTTCTGGCGGTTCAGGTCGAGTTCGCCGTTGACCTTGGGCTTGAGCGCCGCACCGGCGATGTCCGCCGAGGCCTGCGCGCGCGCGAGGCGGGCCTGCGCGACCTGCAGGTTCGGATTGCCGGCCACGGCTTGGTCGATCAGCGTGTTGAGCTGCGTGTCGCCGAAGGCGAGCCACCACTGGGTGTCGAGCCGCGAAACCGGCGCTGCGGCGCTGTCGGGCGCAATGCCCAGCGACGACGCATCGCGCAGCTTGGCCTGCGAGCCGATGCCGGCCATGTCGGCACAACCGGCCAGTGCGACCAGCAGCAACGCGGCTGCCACGACGGGAGTGCGACGCACAGCGCGCACGGCGAGGGAATCATTCATTTTTATCTCCACGGGCCGCGAGGGCCTGCGCGTTGTCGAGGATGCGGCGGAGGTAGCCCTTGAGCTGCTCCCATTCCTCGGTGGTGAAACCTGCCAGGTGCTCGTTCTGCACGCGGCTGAGCACGTAAGGCACTTCCTTGGCGGCGGCACGGCCTTCGTCGGTGAGCTCGATGTTGACCACGCGACGGTCTTCGAGCGAACGCACCCGGCGGCACAGGCCCTTGGCTTCGAGGCGGTCGAGCAGCCGCGTCATGGCGCCGGTGTCGAGTTCGCAGGCCCGGGCCAGTTCGGCCACCGTGGTGGCCGCGCCGATGTGCAGCTTGTACAGCGGCACCCATTGCGGATAGGTCGGGCTGCCGGGCTCGCACATACGGGTTTCTACTGACTGACCCACCGCGGTGACGATGCGGCGCATCAGGTAACCGATGCTTTCCTCGGTCTGGTAACTCTCCGCCCGGTAGAAGACAGGCGGACGACGCACAGCGTCATCGGAGTCCGACGAGGCTTGGGGATTGGTTGCATCGCTCATGGGTCGAAATATTAGCTGCCATGACAGTTATTGTCAAGGCTGCCTTTGTAGGGGCAAGGTTTCGGTAGAATCCGCCCATGGCTTCCTCCCCACCGTCTTCCATGGCCAAGGGCTCGCCCCGGTCGCTGTCGGGCCTGAGCCCCTTCCTTCGTCCCTACCGCGTGCAGATCGTGCTGGCGGCCATTTTTCTGGTGATGGCGGCCGTCACCACGCTGGCTTTTCCGCTCGCGTTGCGCAGCCTGATCGACGGCGGACTGATCAACCCCGACAAGGGCGCCCAGACCATGGCGCTGCGCGAGCACTTCGGCGCCCTCTTCGCGGTGGCCGTGGCGCTGGGTCTGTTTTCAGCCGCGCGCTTCTATACGGTGAGCTGGCTGGGCGAACGCGTCACCGCGGACCTGCGCAACGCGGTCTACGGCCATGTGCTGCACCAGAGCCCGGCCTTCTTCGAGACCACGCAGACGGGCGAAGTGCTCTCTCGCCTGACGGCCGACACGACCCTGGTGCAGACGGTCGTCGGCTCGTCCCTGAGCATGGGCCTGCGCAATGCGGTGATGGGCGTGGGCGCGCTGGCGGTGCTGGTCTGGACCAATCCCTATGTGATGGTGCAGGTGCTGGGCATCCTGGTGCTGGTGGTGCTGCCGAGCATGTGGTTCGGCCGGCGGGTGCGCAAACTCTCGCGCGCCAGCCAGGACCGCGTGGCCGATTCAAGCGCCATCGCCGCCGAAGTGCTGAATGCGATTCCGGTCGTGCAGAGCTACACGGCCGAGGGGCGCGAGGCCGATCGCTTCGATGCCTCGACCGAGAACGCCTTCCGCACCGCCGTGCGCCGCACCAAGGCGCGCTCGGTGCTCGTGGCCTTCATCATCATCGCGACCTCGGCGGCGCTGCTCTGGGGCCTCTACCAAGGCACGCAAGCGGTGCTGCGCGGTGACATCACGGCCGGCCACCTGGGCCAGACCGTGGTCTATGTAGCCATCCTCGCAAGCGCGACGGCGGTTCTCGGCGAGGTGTACGGCGACCTGCTGCGCGCGGCCGGGGCCACCGAGCGCTTGATGGAATTGCTTCACGCGCCGGCCGTCATCACTTCACCGCCGAACCCGACGGTCACGCCGATTCCGGCCGCGGGCAGCACGATCAAGCTCGACGCGGTGACCTTCCACTACCCATCGCGGCCCGGCACACCGGCACTGCGCGACTTCAGCCTCGACATCGCGCCCGGCGAGACGGTGGCGCTGGTCGGCTCCAGCGGTGCGGGCAAGAGCACGGTGTTCCAGCTGCTGCTGCGCTACTACGACCCGCAATCGGGCCAGTTGCTGCTGGACGGCGCGCCGCTCGCCTCGCTCGCCCTGCCCGATCTGCGCACCCGCATCGGCCTCGTGCCGCAGGACGCGGTGATCTTCTCGGCGAGTGCGTTCGAGAACATCCGCTACGGCCGACCTGAAGCGACGGCCGACGAGGTGCACGCAGCGGCCCGCGCCGCCTTCGCGCACGACTTCCTGACGGCGCTGCCCGAGGGCTACGACACCTTCCTCGGTGAACGGGGCGTGCGCCTCTCCGGCGGCCAGCGCCAGCGCATCGCGATTGCACGCGCGATCCTCAAGAACCCGCCCTTGCTGCTGCTGGACGAAGCCACCAGCGCGCTCGATGCGGAAAGCGAACGCATGGTCCAGGCCGCGCTCGAGTCGGCCATGGAAGGCCGCACGACACTGGTCATCGCCCACCGCCTCGCGACTGTGCAGAAGGCCGACCGCATCATCGTGCTGGACCACGGCGGCATCGTCGAACAGGGAACGCACGCGGCGCTGGTGGCGCAAGGAGGGGTCTACGCCCGCCTGGCCGCGCTTCAGTTCACGGCCTGAGCTGCAGAGCAGCTACTGCAGCGTCTCTTTGAGCGCTGCGGGCATCGGTAGCGGCATCACCGCGATGCCTTCGTCGAGCAGCGCTTCGGTCTGCTCGGGCGTCGCCTGCCCACGGATGCCGCGCTCTTCGGCTTCGCCGTAGTGCATCTTGCGGGCTTCCTCGGCAAAGCGTTCGCCGACATCCTCGGTCTTCGCGATGACCTCGCGCACGGCGCGCATCCAGCGGGCTTCGGGAGAGAGTTGTTGAGCCGGCACCTGCGAAGGCGCGGCGGGTGCCGCTTCTGCTGGCGCCTTGGCGTTGCCGAGATTGAGGCGCGGCGCGCTCAACAGCTTGACGATGGCGGTATCGCCGCAGACCGGGCATTCGACCAGCCCACCGGCAAGTTGCGTCTCGAAGGCCTCGTTGGACGCGAACCAGCCTTCGAAGCCGTGGCCGTGCGTGCAGCGGAGATCGAGAACCTTCATGCGCGGATTATCCCGCGCCGCCTTGCGACGCCGCCGCTTTCCAGTCGAGTGCCCATGCGCCGGAAAGGACGTTCTGCAGCCAGAGGGTGCAGGTCAGCGTCTTGGCGTCGGTCACCGTGCCGTCGCCGCACCAGCCGGCCAACTCCTGCGGCGTGGCGGTGAACACGTCGAGGAATTCGCCATGGTCGAGCTTCCGCTCGCCGAGCGAGAGCCCGCGTGCAAAGTAGATGTGGATGATCTCGGTCGAGTACGCCACGGCCAGGTGCATCGCACCGGCATGCGCCCATTCGCGCGCGGTGTAGCCAGTTTCCTCGAGCAGCTCGCGCTGGCCGCAGACCAGCGGGTCTTCGCCCGGATCGAGCTTGCCGGCCGGAAACTCGACCATCACATGGCCCACCGGATAACGGAACTGCCGCTCCAGCACCACGCGGCCATCGTCGAGCAGCGGAATCACCACCACCGCGCCGGGGTGCACGACGTACTCGCGCGTGGCGTTGTGGCCATCAGGCAGGCGGATGGTATCGCGCTTGGCCTGCAGGAACTTGCCCTTGAAGAGCTCCTCGCTGCTGACGAGCTCTTCCTTCAGGTGCGAATCGGCGATGGGTGAAGTCATGTCGTCAGTGCCTGTGCTTCATCAGGTAGCGCCAGGTGAACCCTGGAAAGGCCAGCACGATGAAGAGCGCGCCGGTCACCGCGTAGAACTCCCAGCCCTGCGGCGAGATCTGCCCTGCCCTGCGTTCGAACAGCAGGCCGATGCCGCCGGCAATGAAGTACAGCACCACCAGCTCGGCAAAGCGGATCGCGAGCGACTTGCGCTTTGCCGGCAGTGGCACGGCGCCGAACAGGCGCTCGTTGAAGAACGGCAGGTTGGCGGCCAGCAGCGCCACCAGCAGGACGACCCAGACCGACGCGGTTTGCGACACCGTGGGCCGGCCGCGTCAGTGGGCCAGCGTGGCCGCGATGGCGTCGTAGCACAGCGTCATCAGACCGCCGGGCAGCACGCCGAGAATCAGGATCAGTGCGCCGTTGATCATGAGCACGGTGCGCACGTCGAACGAAGCCGACACGGTGGTGGCCGTGACCGGTGCGTCGAAGTACATGACCTTGACCACGCGCAGGTAGTAGAAGGCGCCGACCAGCGACATCATCACGGCGAACACCGCCAAGCCGATGTAGATGGCCTGGCCCGAGGCGATCAGCGCCTGCAGCACCGCCAGCTTCGCGTAGAAGCCGACCAGCGGCGGCAGACCCGCCAGTGAGAACATTGCGATGGCCATCACGCCGGCGTACAGCGGGCTGCGCTGGTTGAGTCCAGCCAGGTCGGTGATCTCTTCGCTTTCGAAACCTTCGCGCGCCAGCAGCAGGATGATGCCGAAGCTCGCGAGCGTGGTCAGCACATAGGTCACGATGTAGAACATCGAGGCGCTGTAGGCGGCCTGTGCGTTCTGCGTGCCCGAAAGGTCCGAGCCGGCGACCAGGCCCAGCAGCATGAAGCCCATCTGCGAGATGGTCGAGTAGGCGAGCATCCGCTTGAGGTTGCTCTGCGCAATGGCGGCGAGGTTACCGATCAGCAGCGAGGCGATCGCCAGCACGGCCAGCATCTGCTGCCAGTCGATCGCGAGCGGCTGCAGGCCGTCCACCAAGAGGCGGATGATGATGCCGAAGGCAGCCAGCTCGGGCGCCGCGCCGATCAGCAGCGTGACGGCCGTGGGCGCACCCTGGTAGACGTCGGGCACCCACATGTGGAAAGGCGCCGCCCCCACCTTGAACGCCAGGCCGGCCACGATGAACACGAGGCCGAACACCAGCACCTGGTGGTTGACCTTGCCGGTCGAGATGGCCTTGAACACTTCGTTGAGGTCGAGCGAACCGGTGGCACCGTACATCATCGAGAGACCATACAGCAGGAAGCCGCTGGCCATCGCGCCGAGCACGAAGTACTTCATGGCCGCTTCGCTGGCCACCGCGTTGTCGCGGCGCAGCGCCACGAGCGCATAGCTCGAGAGCGTGAGCAGTTCCAGGCCCAGGTAGATCAACAGGAAGTTGCTGCCCGAGATCATCACGAACATGCCCAGCAGCGCGAACATGCTCACGGTGAACAGCTCGCCGCCGCGCAGCATCTCGCGGTCAGCCGCGTAGGGACGGCCGTAGATCAGGGTGACCATCAACGCGATGGTGGAGAAGCACTTGAGCCAGTTGCCCATCGAGTCGCTCACGACCATGCCGCCGAAGCCGTACGAGGTCTTGCCGTCGATCGCGGCCATGCCGGTGAGCACGGCCACCACCAGCAGCGTGAGCAGCGTCAGCACATAGGTGCGGGTGCGGCGCGGGCTCGTGTCGGACAGGTCGACCAGTGCAATGATGCAGGCCATGACCAGCAACACGATTTCGGGGTAGATCGTGACCCAGCTGAGTTTGTCAATCATCTCGTTCTCTTGTCTTCAGCGTGGCATCAGGAGGGCAGTTTCGAAACTGCCACGTGGCGCAGGAGCTCGGTCACCGAGGCATCCATCGCATCGGTGAAGGGCTTCGGATACAGGCCCATCCACAACACGGCGATCGCCAGCAGCGACAGCATCAGGAACTCGCGGGCGTTGATGTCGGAGAGCTCCTTGACGTGGTCGTTGCCGACCGGGCCCAGGTACACGCGCTTGTACATCCAGAGGGTGTAGGCGGCGCCGAAGATCAGCGCGGTGGCTGCCCCCAGGCCAATCCAGAAGTTGGCCTTCACGGCGCCCAGGATCACCATCCACTCGCCCACGAAACCGGCGGTGCCCGGCAGGCCGCAATTGGCCATGGCGAACAGCAGCGCGAACGCGGCGAACTTGGGCATGGTGTTGACCACGCCGCCGTAGTCGGCGATCTGGCGCGAGTGCACGCGGTCGTAAAGCACGCCGATGCCCAGGAACATGGCGCCCGAGACGAAGCCGTGGGCAATCATCTGCACGATGCCACCGGACACGCCGAGCTCGTTGAAGATGAAGAAGCCCAGCGTCACGAAGCCCATGTGGGCGACCGACGAGTAAGCCACCAGCTTCTTCATGTCCTGCTGCACCAGCGCCACCAGGCCCACGTAGATCACCGCGATCAGCGACAGCGCGATCATGAGCCAGGCCCATTCATGCGAAGCGTCAGGCGCGATGGGCATCGAGAAGCGCAGGAAACCGTAGGCGCCCAGCTTCAGCATGATCGCGGCCAGCACGGCCGAGCCGCCGGTGGGCGCCTCGACGTGCACGTCAGGCAGCCACGTGTGGACCGGCCACATCGGCACCTTGACGGCAAAAGCCGCGAAGAACGCGAAGAACAGGAAGGTCTGCGCGGTCGAACCCAGCGGCAGCTTGTGCCAGGCCAGGATGTCGAAGCTGCCGCCCGACTTGTTGTACAGGAAGATCAGCGCCACCAGCATCAGCAGCGAGCCGAGCAAGGTGTAGAGGAAGAACTTGAACGCCGCGTAGATCTTGTTCGGGCCGCCCCAGATACCGATGATCAGGTACATCGGGATCAGCGTGGCTTCGAAGAACACGTAGAACAGGATGCCGTCGAGCGCGGAGAACACGCCGATCATGAAACCCGAGAGGATCAGGAACGCGCCCATGTACTGGTTCACGCGCTCGGTGATCACTTCCCAGGCCGAGATGACGACGACGACCGTGATGAACGACGTCAGCAGCACCATCCACAGCGACAGGCCGTCAAGACCGATGTGGTAGTTGACGTTGAAGCGGGAAATCCAGCTCGTCTTCTCGACGAACTGCATGGCGGCGGTCCCGTTCTGGAAGCGCGTGAACAGCGGCACCGTGACCAGGAAGCTCACGATGGCACCGACGAGCGCGACCCAGCGCACGCCCTTGGCATGCTCTTCGCGGCCAAACGCCAGCAGCGCGGCGCCGAATGCGATCGGCATCCAGATGGCAAGGCTCAACAAACCCATTTTTCTTTTTCTCCAGCGTTCGGGCTCAGCGTTTGAACCAGACGAAGTACGTCATCAGGATGAAGATGCCGAGCAGCATCGCGAAGGCATAGTGATAGATGTAGCCCGACTGCACCCAGCGCACGACGCTGGAGACACGGCCGATCACTTTCCACGAACCATTGACCACCGCACCGTCGATCAGGGCCTGGTCGCCGCCCTTCCACAGGCCGGTACCGAGCGCGCGTGCACCGCGGGCGATGATGTTCTCGTTGATCCAGTCGAGGTAGTACTTGTTCTCGAGCAGGCGGTACACCGGGCCGAAGGCGCGCTTGATCGCCGCCGGCAGCGCCGGGTTGATCATGTACATGTAGAACGACAGCACCACACCTGCCAGCGCCAGCCAGAAGGGCGCGGTCTGCAGGCCGTGAATCGCCATGGCGACGGGGCCATGGAAGGCTTCTTCCAGCTCCTTCATGGCATGGTGCTTGGCACCGTCCACGACGATCGCGCCCTTGAAGAACTCGCCGAACAGCATCGGATCGATCGTCATGAAGCCGATCACCACCGAGGGAATGGCCAGGAGCACCAGCGGCAGCCAGACCACCCAGGGCGATTCGTGCGGCTTGTGGGCGTCGTGACCGTGGCCGTGATCGTCGTGGCCATGGGCATCGTGCGCATGGTCGTCGTGGTGGGCGTCGGGATTCTGGTCGTAGCGTTCCTTGCCGTGGAAGACCAGGAAGTACATGCGGAACGAATAGAACGCCGTGATGAACACGCCGGCCAGCACCGCGTAATACGCGAAGTTCGCGCCCCACAGATGGCTCTCGTGCACCGCTTCGATGATGCTGTCCTTCGAGTAGAAGCCGGCGAAGAACGGCGTGCCGATCAGCGCGAGCGAACCCAGCAGCGACGTGATCCAGGTGATCGGCATGTACTTGCGCACACCGCCCATCCAGCGGATGTCCTGGTTGTGGTGCATGCCGATGATCACCGAGCCCGCGCCGAGGAACAGCAGCGCCTTGAAGAACGCGTGCGTCATCAGGTGGAACACCGCGACCGAGTAGGCCGAGGCACCGAGCGCCACCGTCATGTAGCCCAGCTGCGAGAGCGTGGAGTACGCGACCACGCGCTTGATGTCGTTCTGGATGATGCCGAGGAAACCCATGAACAGCGCGGTGATGGCGCCGATCACGAGGATGAAGCTCAGGGCCGTGTCGCTCAGCTCGAACAGCGGCGACATGCGCGCCACCATGAAGATGCCGGCGGTCACCATCGTGGCCGCGTGGATCAGCGCGGAGATGGGGGTCGGGCCTTCCATGGAGTCGGGCAGCCACACGTGCAGCGGGAACTGCGCGCTCTTGCCCATCGCGCCGATGAACAGGCAAATGCAGATCACGGTGATCAGCATCCACTCGGTGCCCGGAAAGGTGATGCCGGCCAGCGTGTTGGCCTTGGCGAAGGCTTCGCCATAGTTCAGCGTGCCAGCGTAGGCGGCGATCAGGCCGATGCCCAGGATGAAGCCGAAGTCGCCCACGCGGTTGACCAGGAAGGCCTTCATGTTCGCGAAGATGGCCGTCGGCTTGTTGAACCAGAAGCCGATCAGCAGGTACGACACCAGGCCAACCGCTTCCCAGCCGAAGAACAGCTGGAGCATGTTGTTGCTCATGACGAGCATCAGCATCGAGAAGGTGAACAGCGAGATGTACGAGAAGAAGCGGTTGTAGCCGTCGTCCTCTTCCATGTAGCCGATCGTGTAGATGTGCACCATCAGCGACACGAAGGTCACCACGCACATCATCATGGCCGTGAGGCCGTCGACCAGGAAGCCGACTTCCATCTTCAGGCCGCCGACGATCATCCATTCGTAGAGCGTCGCGTTGAAGCGGGCGCCGTCGACCACCACGCTCTTGAGCGTCATGGCCGAGATGATGAAGGCGACGAGCACGCCCAGGATCGTCAGCGAATGCGTGACCTTGCGGCCGATGTGATTGCCGCCGAACTTGGTGCCGAAGAGGCCCGCGACGGCAGCGCCGACCAGGGGTGCCAGCGGCACGGCCAGCAGGGTGGATGCGGAAAGGGTTGCGCTCATGTTGATTTCAACCCTTGAGCGAGTTGAGCTCGTCGACGTTGATGTTGGACTTGTTGCGGAACAACAGCACCAGCAACGCGAGACCGATGGCCGACTCGGCTGCGGCCACGGTCAGGATGAAGAACACGAAGATCTGGCCGTGCATGTCGCCCAGGTAGTGCGAGAAGGCCACGAAGTTCATGTTGACCGCCAGCAGCATCAGTTCGATGGCCATCAGCAGCACGATCAGGTTCTTGCGGTTCAGGAAGATACCGATCACCGACAGCGCGAAGAGCATCGCGCCGAGCGAGAGAAAGTGTCCGAGCGTGAGCGTCATGCCTTGTTTTCCTTTGCCGCTTCAGCCGGAGCTGCTTCCGCCACGGGTTCGGCCGCACGCGTCACCGGCATCTGCACGATGCGCACGCGGTCGCGCGCCTTCACGCGCACCTGGTCCGACGGGTTGGTGTACTTGCTGTCCTTGCGGGTGCGCAGCGTCAGTGCAATGGCGGCGACGATGGCCACGAGCAGGATGACCGCGGCAATTTCCAGCGGGTAGAGGTACTCGGAATAGAGCAGCTTGCCCAGCTCCATCGTGTTCGAGGTGTTGGCGGAGGTGACCGCCATGGCGCGCGGTGCTTCACCAAGGCGGAAGCCGCCCATGAGCACAGCCGCCATTTCGAGCGCGATCAACGCGCCCACGCCGGCTGCGAGCGGGAAGTGCTTCCAGAAGCCCTGCCGCAAGCTGTCGACGTTGATGTCCAGCATCATCACGACGAAGAGGAACAGCACCATCACGGCACCGACATAGACGAGCACGAGCGAGATCGCGAGGAACTCGGCGCGCAGCAGCAACCAGATGGCCGAGGCCTGGAAGAAGGCCAGCACCAGGTACAGCGCGGCGTACACGGGATTGCGGGCGGTGATGACGCGGAAGGCTGCAAAGAGCAGCACCGCGGCAAACAGATAGAACAGACCGGTCTTGACGTCCATTGGAATTCGAATTGGTACGGGTTTCGGGCTGGTCGGATCAGCGGTACTTGGCGTCGGCCGCCTTGTTCGCTGCAATTTCTTTTTCGTAGCGGTCGCCCACGGCCAGCAGCATGTCCTTGGTGAAGTACAGGTCGCCGCGCTTTTCGCCGTGGTATTCGAAGATGTGGGTCTCGACGATCGAGTCGACCGGGCAGCTCTCTTCGCAGAAACCGCAGAAGATGCACTTGGTCAGGTCGATGTCGTAGCGCGAGGTGCGGCGCGAGCCGTCGTCGCGGACTTCGGATTCGATGGTGATCGCCAGTGCCGGGCAGACGGCTTCGCAGAGCTTGCAGGCGATGCAGCGCTCTTCGCCGTTTTCATAGCGGCGCAGCGCGTGCAGGCCGCGGAAACGCGGCGACAGCGGCGTCTTCTCTTCGGGGAACTGCACCGTGATCTTGCGGGCGAAGGCGTACTTGCCCGTGATCGCCAGGCCCTTGAACAATTCGAACAGCATGAAGCTGCCCAAAAAATCCTTGAGCGAGAACGGCGCGGACGGTGTTGCGGTGTGCGCAGCAGACATGATGTTGGCGCTTCCAGTTATTTCCAGATGTTGAACGGCGTCTGCATCCAGCCACCGACCACGACCAGCCACACGAGAGTGACGGGAATGAAGATCTTCCAGCCCAGACGCATGATCTGGTCATAGCGGAAGCGCGGGAACGTCGAGCGCACCCACAGGAACATGGTGACCACGCAGAAGGTCTTGGCGCCCAGCCAGATCCAGCCCGGGATGAAGCTCAGGAACTCGAACGGTGGCAGCCAGCCGCCGAGGAACAGCACCACGGTGAGGATCGAGACCAGCCACATGTTGGCGTACTCGGCCAGGAAGAACATCGCGAAGCTCATGCCCGAGTACTCGATCATGTGGCCCGCAACGATTTCCGATTCGCCTTCCACCACGTCGAACGGATGGCGGTTGGTTTCGGCCAGGCCCGAGATGAAGTACACGACGAAGATCGGCAGCAGCGGCAGCCAGTTCCACGACAGGAAGCCGACGCCCATGTTGGCGAAGATGCCCTTGCCTTGAACATTCACGATCTCGCTCATGTTCAGGCTGCCGGTGACCATCAGCACCACGACGAAGCAGAAGCCCATCGCGATTTCGTAGCTCACCATCTGTGCCGAGGCGCGCAGCGCGCCGAGGAACGCGTACTTCGAGTTCGAGGCCCAGCCGGCAATGATCACGCCATACACCTCGAGCGAGGTGATGGCCATCACGAACAGGAGGCCTGCGTTGATGTTGGCCAGCGCCACGTCGGGGCCGAAGGGAATCACGGCCCATGCGGCGAGCGCCGGCATGATGGTCATGATCGGGCCGAGCAGGAACAGGCCCTTGTTGGCGACCGTCGGAATGATGATTTCCTTGGTCATCAGCTTGAGCGCGTCGGCAATCGGCTGGAGCAGGCCCAGCGGTCCGATGCGGTTCGGGCCGATGCGGATCTGCGTGAAGCCGATGGCCTTGCGTTCCCACAGCGTGAGGTACGCCACGGCCAGCATCAGCGGGATCACGACCACGATGATCTTGATCAGCGTCCAGATCACGGGCCACGCCACGGCCGTCCACCAGCCTGCGGCGATCAGCCCCTGGCCGAAGCCATGAATCGCGTCGATCATGCCAATGCCTCCTCGGCACGGGCCGGTGCGGTCGATGCGGCGTTGCGCGCATCGGCGGTCAGTTGCAGCGACGGTGCGCGGCGCACGATGGAGTCGAGCTGGTAGATGCTCGCGACCACGGGTGCCGGCGTTGCGCCGTTGGATGCGACGGCGTTGGCGGCCGTTGCGTTGTTCAGGGCGCTGGCCGGAACAGTGCCGCCCTCGCCCACAGTCTTGAGCACTTCAGCGGTCGATTCGAACGCGAAGCCGGGCAAGCCGAGCAGGTTCGCCAGCACGCGCAGCACCTTCCACGCCGGACGCGCTTCGCCTTGCGGCTTCACGACGGCATGAAAACCCTGCAGGCGGCCTTCGGCATTGACGAAGGTGCCGGGCGTTTCGGTGAACGGGGCGATGGGCAGCAGCACGTCGCTGAATTCGAGGTTGGCCTTGAAGGGGCTCAGCGTGACCACCATCTGCGCATTGCCGATGACATCGGCCGCGGCAGCACCGGCGGCCGAATCGAACACCGGCTCGGTGTTCAGCAGCAGCACAGCCTTGAGGCCGGAGCCGGCGGCGAGCATGCGGCCGGCATCGAGGCCGCCGTTCTTCGGATAAGCGCCGACGAGCTGCGCGCCCACCGTGTTGGCCGCTTCGGTCAGGTAGCCGACGGTCGCGCCGGTCTGCGCGCCGATCCAGTTCGCGAGGGCCAGCAGGCTGCTGGCTTGCGCGTGGTGGGCGGCGGCGTTGCCGAGCAGGATGGCCTTGCGCTCGCCGCTCAGCAGCGATGCTGCGATGGCTTGTGCAGCGGCGTCGGGCTCGCTCTTCGGTGCCAGCGGTGCGGCGGCGCCATTGGTCTTGCCGATGGCGGCAGCGACTGCGGCCAGCGCTTCGACCCACTGGTCGGCTTCTACGATCGTCGCTTGCGCCACATTGATGGCCCAGGCTTCGCGGTCTGCCATCAGGCTGGCCGAGGTAATCACCGACAGCGCGGCGCCCTTGCGCACAGCTTGGCGGATGCGCTGCGCGAACAGCGGGTGTTCCTTGCGGAGGTTCGAACCGACGACCAGCGCGCGCTGCACTTGCGTGAGCGATGCGATCGAGGTGCCGAGCCAGCGCACGCCTTCGAACGCCGTGAATTCGGCGTTGCGCAGGCGGTAGTCGATGTTGTCGCTGCCCAGTTCACGCGTGAGCATGGCGGCGAGCTGCAGCTCTTCGAGCGTGCTGTGCGGGCTGACCAGCGTGCCGATGCTTTGCGCGCCGTGGTCGGTCTTGATCTGCTTCAGGCCATTGGCCACGTATTCGAGCGCGGTCTGCCAGTCGACCTGCTGCCATTGGCCGCCCTGCTTGAGCATGGGCTGCGTCAAGCGTTCCGGGCCGTTGAGCGCTTCGTACGAGAAGCGGTCGCGGTCGGCGATCCAGCATTCGTTGACGTCTTCGTTCTCCAGCGGCACCACGCGCATCACGCGGTGGTTCTTGACCTGGACGATCAGGTTCGAGCCGGTGGAGTCGTGCGGGCTCACCGACTTGCGGCGCGACAGTTCCCAGGTGCGGGCGCTGTAGCGGAACGGCTTGCTCGTGAGCGCGCCGACCGGACAGATGTCGATCATGTTGCCCGAGAGCTCCGAGTCGACCGAGTCGCCGAGGAAGGTCTCGATTTCGGAGTGCTCGCCGCGTTGCGTCATGCCCAGCTCCATCACGCCGGCCACTTCCTGGCCGAAGCGGACGCAGCGCGTGCAATGGATGCAGCGGCTCATCTCTTCCATGCTGATCAGCGGGCCGACGTCCTTGTGGAACACGACGCGCTTTTCTTCTTCGTAGCGCGAAGAAGAGCCACCGTAGCCCACGGCCAGATCCTGCAGCTGGCATTCGCCACCCTGGTCGCAGATCGGGCAATCCAGCGGGTGGTTGATCAGGAGGAACTCCATGACCGACTGCTGCGCCTTGATGGCCTTCTCGCTCTTCGTGCGAACGATCATGCCCTGCGTGACGGGCGTGGCGCAGGCCGGCATCGGCTTGGGCGCCTTTTCCACGTCGACCAGGCACATGCGGCAGTTGGCCGCGATGCTGAGTTTCTTGTGATAGCAGAAGTGCGGGATGTAGGTGCCCGCCTTGTCGGCCGCATGCATCACCATGCTGCCCTCGGTCACTTCGACCTTCTTGCCGTCGAGTTCGATTTCGATCATGAGTATGTTTCTTCTCGCGCTCAGGCCTGGACGGGTGCCTTCGGGACGTAGCCCGGGATCAAGGCCTCGAACTCGTGACGGAAGTGCTTGATCATGGCGCGCACCGGCATCGCCGCCGCATCGCCGAGGGCGCAGATGGTGCGGCCCTGGATGTTGTCTGCCACGGAGTTCAGGAGGTCCATATCGGTCGCCCTGCCCTGCCCGTTGTGGATGCGGTCCACCACGCGGTAGAGCCAGCCCGTGCCTTCGCGGCACGGCGTGCACTGGCCGCAGGACTCGTGCATGTAGAAGTACGAGAGGCGCTTGAGCGACTCGACCATCGAGCGGCTGTCGTCCATGACGATCACCGCGCCCGAGCCCAGCATGGAGCCGGCCTTGGCGATGGAGTCGTAGTCCATGGTGCAGGCCATCATGATGTCGGCCGGCAGCACCGGCGACGACGACCCACCGGGGATCACGGCCTTGAGCGTGCGGCCTTTGCGGACACCGCCGCACAGTTCGAGCAGCTTGGAGAACGGCGTGCCCATGGGCACTTCGTAGTTGCCGGGCAGCTCGACGTCACCGCTCACCGAATAGATCTTGGTGCCGCCGTTGTTCGGCTTGCCGCATTCGAGATACGCCGGACCGCCGTTGTTGATGATCCAGGGCACCGCCGCGAAGGTCTCGGTGTTGTTGATGGTGGTCGGCTTGCCGTAGAGGCCGAAGCTCGCCGGGAACGGCGGCTTAAAGCGCGGCTGGCCCTTCTTGCCTTCGAGCGATTCGAGCAGCGCGGTTTCTTCGCCGCAGATGTAGGCGCCGAAGCCGTGGGCCGCGTGCAACTGGAAGTTGTACGTGCTGCCCATGATCTTGTCGCCGAGGTAGCCGGCGGCGCGCGCTTCCTCGAGGGCTTCCTCGAAGCGGTCGTAGCTCTGGAAGATCTCGCCGTGGATGTAGTTGTAGCCCACGCTGATGCCCATCGCATACGCGGCGATGGCCATGCCTTCGATCACGATGTGCGGGTTGAACTGCAGGATGTCGCGGTCCTTGCACGTGCCCGGCTCGCCTTCGTCGGAGTTGCAGACGAGGTACTTCTGGCCCGGGAACTGGCGGGGCATGAAGCTCCACTTCAGGCCCGTCGGGAAACCGGCGCCGCCACGGCCGCGCAGGCCCGAGGCCTTCACTTCGGCGATCACCTGATCGGGCGTGAGGCCCTCGGTGAGGATCTTGCGCAGCGCCTTGTAGCCGCCGCGCGCTTCGTAGTCGGCCAGGCGCCAGTTGGTGCCGTTCAGACCGGCATAGATCTGCGGCTCGATGTGACGGTCATGGAAACAGGTCTGGACGCCTGTTGCCTGGAACTGCTGGAGTACTTGTTCAGGCGACATCAGGCAGCCTCCCCTTTGGTGGAAGCGCGCAGGCCTTCGATGAGTTGGTCGAGCTTCTCGTTGCTCATGAAGCTGCACATGGTGCGGTCGTTGACCAGCATCACGGGCGAATCGGCGCATGCGCCCAGGCATTCGCTCTGCTGCAGCGTGAACAGGCCGTCGTCGGTCGTCTCGCCCATCTTGATGCCGAGCTTCTTCTCGAGGTGAACGAGCGCGGTGACACCGTCACGCAGCTGGCACGGCAGGTTGGTGCACACGTTGAGCTTGAACTTGCCCACCGGATGCTGGTTGTACATGTTGTAGAAGGTCGTCACTTCATGCACGGCGATGGGCGCCATGCCGAGGTAGTCGGCGATCTCGCGCTCGCGCTGCATGCTGATGTAGCCCTCGCCCTGCTGGACGATGGCCAGGCACGCCATCACGGCGGAGGCCTTGCCGGCTTCGGGGTACTTGGCGACCTCGCGCGCAAAGCGCTCGAGCACGTCGGCCGTCAACGGGGCCGAAGGGGCCGCGTCATGGTGGTGGGCGGAGGAAGTCATTCGCTCTTTCTCACCTGTCGATTTCGCCGAACACGATGTCCATCGTGCCGATCACCGCGACAGCGTCGGCGATCATGTGACCGCGCGACATTTCGTCGAGGGCGGCGAGGTGCGGGAAACCAGGGGCGCGGATCTTCAGGCGGTAGGGCTTGTTGGCGCCGTCGCTCACGAGATAGATGCCGAACTCGCCTTTCGGATGCTCGACGGCGGCATAAGCCTCGCCTTCGGGCACGTGGAAGCCTTCGGTGAAGAGCTTGAAATGGTGGATCAGCTCCTCCATGTTCGCCTTCATCGATTCGCGCGCGGGCGCGGCGACCTTGTGGTTGTCGGTGATCACCGGGCCGGGATTCACGCGCAGCCATGCCGAGCACTGCTGGATGATCTTGTTGGCCTGGCGCATCTCTTCGACGCGCACGAGGTAGCGGTCGTAGCAGTCGCCGGTCTTGCCCACGGGCACGTCGAACTTCATCTGGTCGTAGACGTCGTAGGGCTGCTTCTTGCGAAGGTCCCATTCGATGCCTGATCCGCGCAGCATGGGGCCGGTGAAGCCCAGGTTCAGCGCGCGCTCCGGCGTCACGACGCCGATGCCTACGGTGCGCTGCTTCCAGATGCGGTTGTCGGTGAGCAGCGTCTCGTACTCGTCGACCATCTTCGGGAAGCGCTTGCAGAAGTCGTCGACGAAGTCGAGCAACGAACCCTGGCGGTTTTCGTTCAGGCGCTCGATGGCCTTCGCGTTCTTGATCTTGCTGACCTTGTACTGCGGCATCGCATCCGGCAGGTCGCGGTAGACGCCACCCGGACGGAAGTACGCCGCATGCATGCGCGCGCCGGAGACGGCCTCGTACATGTCGAACAGGTCTTCACGCTCGCGGAAGCAGTAGATGAGCATGTTCATCGCACCGCAATCCAGGCCGTGCGCGCCGAGCCACAAGAGGTGGTTCAGGAGGCGGGTAATCTCGGCGAACATCACGCGGATGTACTGCGCGCGGATCGGCACGTCCAGGCCCATCATCCGCTCGATGGCCAGGCAATACGCGTGCTCGTTGGACATCATCGACACGTAATCGAGGCGGTCCATGTAGGGCAGCGACTGGATGAAGGTACGCGATTCGGCGAGCTTTTCGGTGGCGCGGTGCAGCAGGCCGATATGCGGGTCGGCACGCTGGATCACTTCGCCGTCGAGCTCGAGCACCAGGCGCAGCACGCCGTGCGCGGCCGGATGCTGGGGGCCGAAGTTGAGGGTGTAGTTCTTGATTTCGGCCATATCAGTGCAAACCGCCGCCGTAGTTGTCTTCGCGGATCACGCGCGGCGTGATTTCCCGCGGCTCGATCGATACCGGCTGGTACACGACGCGCTTCTGTTCTTCGTCGTAACGCATCTCGACGTGACCCGACACCGGGAAGTCCTTGCGGAACGGATGGCCGATGAAGCCGTAGTCGGTCAGGATGCGGCGCAGGTCGTCGTGCCCGTCGAACACGATGCCGTAAAGGTCGAACGCTTCGCGCTCGAACCAGGTGGCGGCGCTCCAGACGGGCTGGAGAGAGTCGACCACGGGCAGGTCTTCATGGGGCGCGAACACCTTCAGGCGCACGCGCTGGTTGAGCGTGACCGACAGCAGGTGCGAGACGACGCAGAAGCGCTCGCCTTGCCACTCGCCTTCGCGGTAGTCGGAATAGTCCATGCCGCAGAGGTCGATCAGCTGCTCGAAGCGGCAGCCGGGCGCGTCGCGCAGCAGCGTGGCGGCGTCGATGTAGTCGGCCGCACTCACCACGACAGTCACCTCGCCCAGCGCGAGCGTCACGCTCTTAGCCTTGGCGCCGAGCGTCTCGGTGATGGTGGCGCGCAGCACCTCCGGCGAAATTGCAAAGTCAGTCATCGTCGGCAATCTCTCAGGCGCGGGCAATGGTGTTGGTGCGGCGAATCTTCTGCTGCAGCTGGATCACGCCATAGAGCAGCGCTTCGGCGGTGGGCGGGCAACCCGGAACGTAGACGTCGACCGGCACGATGCGGTCGCAGCCGCGCACGACCGAATAGCTGTAGTGGTAGTAGCCACCGCCATTGGCGCACGAGCCCATCGAGAGCACCCAGCGCGGCTCGGGCATCTGGTCGTAGACCTTGCGCAGCGCCGGCGCCATCTTGTTGCACAGCGTGCCGGCCACGATCATCAGATCGGACTGGCGCGGACTGGGACGGAACAGCATGCCGAAACGGTCGATGTCGTAGCGGGCGGCGCCCGCGTGCATCATTTCGACCGCACAGCATGCGAGGCCGAACGTCATCGGCCAGAGAGATCCGGTCTTCGCCCAATTCACCACCGAGTCGTAGGTGGTGGTGACGAAACCTTCTTTGAGAACGCCTTCAATGGCCATCGTGTGCTTTCCTTGTCATTCCCAGTCGAGCGCGCCTTTTTTCCACTCGTAGATGAAACCTACGACGAGGATGGCGAGAAAGATCATCATGGCCCAGAAGCCGACAGCACCGATCTCCTTGAGCGCAATGGCCCACGGAAAGAGAAAGGCAATTTCGAGATCGAACAGGATGAAGAGAATGGCAACGAGGTAATAGCGCACGTCGAACTTCATGCGCGCATCCTCGAAGGCTTCGAAGCCGCACTCGTAGGGAGCATTCTTCGCAGCGTCTGGCCGATTGGGGCCGAGGATGTATCCGATGACTTGGGGGGCGACGCCTACGCCGACTCCGACCAAAATGAACAAAAGGACGGGAAGGTAGGAATCGAGGTTCATCGAGAATTTTTCACCGCTTGCCACCGGCAAGAAGAACCTCTGGATGAGGTTTTCTGCCGATGAGATTTGGTGCGGTCGGCGAGACTCGAACTCGCACAGCTTTCGCCACTACCCCCTCAAGATAGCGTGTCTACCAATTTCACCACGACCGCGGTTTTTGCTGTTCAGATGGCATGAGGCACCTGTTAAGGCATTTGGCTTTCTGAACAGCTTTAGAGTTTACCCTGAAATACAGCCGTTTCTCGCTGACGACTGCATGAAAACGACTGGATTACTTGTTCGGAATCTGACCGGCGCCCGAAACGGGTGCGGCAGGTGCCGAAGCCGGTGCGCTCGGAGCGCCCGCGCCAGGGATTTGGCCAGCCGCGCCAGATGCCGGCGCAGCAGGTGCGCCCACAGCCGCACGCTCGAGAAGACTGCCGCCGCCCGCAGGACGCGCATGGCTGAAGTACGCAAGCAGCAGCGTGCATGCGAAGAACACCGCAGCCAGCACAGCCGTGGTGCGCGAGAGGAAGTTCGCGCTGCCGCTGGCACCGAACAGGCTGCCGGCGCTGCCGCTGCCGAAGGCGGCGCCCATGTCGGCGCCCTTGCCGTGCTGGACCAGGATCAGGCCGATCATCGCCAGGGCCGCCAGCATTTGCACGCCGACCAGAAGGTTGAGGACCACGTTCATTCGTTCTTACTCCTAATTGATGACAGCCGTTGCGCGTTCAGCGCGCAGCGGCAGAAATGATCTGCAGAAAGTCGGGCGCCTTGAGCGACGCGCCACCGATGAGGCCGCCATCGATGTCGGCCTGCGCCAGCAGTTCGGCGGCATTGGCCGCGTTCATGCTGCCGCCGTAAAGAATGCTGATGCCGGCAGCATGCTCGCTCGCGGCATGGTGCAGTTGCGCACGCAGCACGGCATGCACCGCTTGCGCCTGTTCGGGCGACGCCGTCTTGCCCGTGCCGATGGCCCAGACAGGCTCGTAGGCCACGACGATTTCGCTGATGCAATGGCCATTCACATGGATCACCGCAGCCAGTTGGCGCTTGACGACTTCTTCGGTCTGCCCTGCTTCGCGCTGCGCCAGCGTTTCGCCGACACAGACGATCGGCGTGATGCCATTCGCCAACGCGGCGGCAGCCTTCGCAGCCACCGTTTCATCGGTTTCGCCGTGGTACTGCCGACGCTCGGAGTGCCCGACGATGGCATAGCGCACGCCGAAATCCTTCAGCATCGCCGCCGACTGCTCGCCGGTGAACGCACCTTGCGGATGCGCCGAGACGTCCTGCGCACCGAGCGCCAGCGACGGCGAACCCGCCAGCAGCGATTGCAGCTGGGCGAAGTACGGCGCCGGAGCGCACAGCGCCACATCGCAAGCGGCCGGGCTTGCCGCCAGGCCTTGCTGCAGAGCCTTCACCAGCGCCTCGTTGGCGGCCAGGCCGCCATTCATCTTCCAGTTGCCGGCGATCAGTTTCTTCTTGGTTGTCATCGCGTTGTTCGTTGTCACCATGTCAGCACGATCTTGCCGATGTGCTGGTTCGATTCCATCAGCGTGTGAGCCTGGGCTGCGCCACTGGGTTCACCCGCCGCCGCAAAAGTGCTGTGGATCACGGGCTTGATCGCGCCGCTTTCAAGCAGCGGCCAGACCTTTTCGCGCAATGCCTTGGCAATGGCGCCCTTGAACGCCACCGGCCGCGGCCGCAGCGTGGAGCCGGTGATCGTGAGGCGCCTGCGCAGCACGAGGCCCGCATTGATCTGGCTCTTCACACCGCCCTGCACCGCGATGATCACGAGCCGGCCGTCTTCAGCCAAACACTCGATCTCGCGCGCCACGTAGTCGCCGGCGACCATGTCGAGGATCACGTCCACGCCCTTGCCGCCCGTGAGTTCCTTCGCCTTTTCGACGAAGTCGCTCGTGCGGTAGTTGATGGCATGGTCGGCACCCAGCTTCTTGCAGGCTTCACACTTGTCATCGCTGCCGGCCGTAACGATCACAGTCGCACCCAGCGCCTTGGCGATCTGGATGGCCGTGACGCCGATGCCGCTCGAGCCACCCTGGATCAGCAGCGTCTCGCCCTTTTGCAGGCGGCCGCGCTCGAACACATTGCTCCAGACGGTGAAGAAGGTCTCGGGCAGCGAAGCTGCATCGACATCGCTCCAGCCCTTGGGCACCGGCAGGCATTGCGCCACGGGCGCCACGCACAGCTCGGCATAGCCGCCACCCGCAATCAATGCGCAAACGTGGTCGCCGATCTTGAAGCCCGCCTCGGCCAGCGCAGCAGCGTCGCCCGACACGATCTCGCCGGCCACTTCGAGGCCCGGCAGGTCGGAGGCGCCAGGCGGCACCGGGTAGTGACCCATACGCTGCAGCACGTCGGGGCGATTGACCCCGCTGGCCGCAACGCGGATCAGCAATTCGCCCACGCCCGCCACCGGATCGGGACGATCGGCTACGCGCAGCACCTCAGGGGCGCCGTACGAAGTGATTTCAATGGCTTTCATGGTCTTTCGGCCTCCAACGCCCGCAGGTGGGGCGCAGCTAGCTGTTCAAAAGATAGCAACGGCAGGATTGCTGCCGTTGCGCCCTTCTTACTCCTGAGGCTCGCGCGGTGCTTGCGACTGCTCGCCGGCCGGAGCCTGCTGCTGGTCGTTGCGCGGCTGTTGCTGCTGGTCGTTGAAGCGCGGTGCGCGCTCGCCACGATCACCACCACGGTCGCCGCCGCGATCGCCACGGTCCGAACGCTCACGACGCTCGCCGCGATCGCCACGGTCTTCACGCGGCGGGCGCTCGCTGTATTCCATGCCGGCCGGACGCTCGGTCAGGGCCTTCATGGACAGCTTGACGCGGCCCTTTTCGTCGGTTTCCAGAACCTTGACCTTCACGATCTGGCCTTCGCTCAGATAGTCGGTCACCTTCTCGACGCGTTCGTGCGCGATCTGGCTGATGTGCAGCAGGCCGTCCTTGCCGGGCAGCAGGTTGATGAGCGCGCCGAAGTCCAGGATCTTGGTGACCGGGCCTTCGTAGACCTTGCCGATTTCGACTTCAGCCGTGATCTGCTCGATGCGGCGCTTGGCGAACTCCGCCTTTTCCGGATCGGTCGAAGCGATGGTGATCGTGCCGTCTTCGTCGATGTTGATCGTCGTGCCGGTTTCTTCCTGCAGGCCACGGATGACCGAGCCACCCTTGCCGATCACGTCGCGGATCTTCTCGGGATTGATCTTCAGCGTGGTCAGGCGCGGTGCGAAGCTGGAGACTTCGGCCTTGGCCTCGCCCATGGCTTCCTGCATCTTGCCGAGGATGTGCATGCGCGCTTCCTTGGCCTGCGCCAGTGCGACCTGCATGATTTCCTTGGTGATGCCCTGGATCTTGATGTCCATCTGCAGCGCGGTGATGCCGTTGGTCGTGCCGGCCACCTTGAAGTCCATGTCGCCGAGGTGATCTTCGTCGCCCAGGATGTCGGTCAGCACGGCGAAGCGGTTGTCTTCCTTGATCAGGCCCATGGCGATGCCGGCCACGTGGGCCTTCATCGGGACGCCTGCGTCCATCATCGACAGGCAGCCGCCGCAGACCGAAGCCATCGACGAGGAGCCGTTCGACTCGGTGATTTCCGAGACCACGCGCACGGTGTACGGGAATTCTTCCTTGGTCGGCAGCACGGCGACGAGCGCGCGCTTGGCCAAGCGGCCGTGGCCGATTTCGCGGCGCTTGGTCGAGCCCATGCGGCCCACTTCGCCGGTGGCGAAGGGAGGCATGTTGTAGTGGAACAGGAAGCGGTCTTCGTACTCGCCGGCCAGCGCGTCGATGCGCTGTGCGTCGCGTTCGGTGCCGAGCGTGGTGATGACCAGCGCCTGGGTTTCGCCGCGCGTGAACAGGGCCGAACCGTGGGTGCGCGGCAGCACGGAATTGCGGATTTCGATGGGACGCACGGTGCGCGTGTCGCGGCCGTCGATGCGGGGTTCGCCCGAGAGGATCTGGCTGCGCACGATCTTCGATTCGATGGAGAACAGCAGGTCGTTGACCTTGCCGGCATCGAAGGGCTCGCCGCTTTCCTTGAGCGTGCTCATGACGCTGGCGTTGGCTTCGCGCAGGGCCTGGGTGCGGGCTTGCTTGCTGCGAATTTGGTACACGGCGCGCAGCTTCTCTTCGGCCAGGCCCTTGACCTTGGCGACGAAGGCTTCGTCTTCGGCGGGCGCTTGCCAGTCCCACACCGGCTTGCCGGCGTCGCGCACGAGGTCATGGATCGCGTTGATCGCGATGCCGGCCTGTTCGTGGCCGAACACCACGCCGCCGAGCATGATTTCTTCGCTCAGTTGCTGGGCTTCGGACTCGACCATCAGCACGGCGGCTTGCGTGCCGGCGACGACGAGGTCCATCTGCGAATCCTTGCGGGCGGTCTGGCCCGGATTCAGCACGTACTGGCCGTTGATGTAGCCCACGCGGGCTGCACCGATCGGGCCGCTGAACGGGATGCCGGAGATGGCGAGCGCAGCGCTCACGCCGATCATGGCGGCGATGTCGGCATCGACTTCGGGGTTGAGCGACACGGTGTGGATGACCACGTGCACTTCGTTCAGGAAACCTTCGGGGAACAGCGGGCGGATCGGACGGTCGATCAGGCGGCTGGTCAGCGTTTCGTGTTCGCTGGGCTTGGCTTCGCGCTTGAAGAAGCTGCCGGGGATCTTGCCTGCGGCGTAGGTCTTCTCGATGTAGTCGACGGTCAGCGGGAAGAAATCCTGGCCCGGCTTGGCGGACTTGGAGGCGACCACGGTCGCCAGGATCACGGTGCCGTCGATGTCGACCAGCACGGCGCCATTGGCCTGGCGGGCGACTTCGCCCGTTTCCATGACGACAGTCTTGTCGCCCCATTGGAAGGACTTGGTGACTTTGTTGAAGAGGCTCATGTTTGCTCCTGTTTTAGTAGCGAACCACACAGGGTTCGCAAGGGGCGGAGGCTGTCTCAGAACACGATGCCATTCCAGCGAAGCTCGGGGAGAACTTCATTGGAATGACACAGCTTCGCTCTGTTTTGGCACTCCGAAAGTGGATCGCGAAGTAAAAAACGCCTGAGCTAGCGGACTAACCCAGGCGTTTTTTCATGCGATTCGGTTTACTTGCGCAGACCCAGCTTGGCGATCAGCGCGGTGTAACGGTCGGCATCCTTGGACTTGAGGTAGTCCAGGAGCTTGCGGCGGCGGCTCACCATGCGCAGCAGGCCGCGACGACCGTGGTGGTCCTTGGCGTGCGTCTTGAAGTGGGGGGTGAGCTCGTTGATACGGGCGGTCAGCAGTGCGACTTGCACTTCGGGGCTGCCAGTGTCGTTGGCGGCGCGGGCGTTGTCTTTGACGACTTCGGCCTTGATGGAGGCTGCGATCATGTTGAATTTCCTTGTTCCGGGATGTTTGACTTGCGATAGGGACTGGAACTGCCCCTGTCGTGCGCCCTGCGGCATGCAAAGCCTCGGGATTATAGCTCGGCGGGCCTGAGGGGGCTTTCGGGGCGTTTACCGCCCCTTCCATCGAGCGAAGCCAGCCCCACCGCGCCCAGCACGCAGGCAGCGCCGCCGATCTGTGCCAAGGTGATACTTTCGCCCAACCAGACTGCCGCGAGTACCAGTGCGGAGACCGGCAAAAGCGCCGTGAAGAGCGCCGCCTCGGCCCCTTTCAGCCGGGCCGATCCGGCAAACCAGAGGACGAAACCCAGCACCGTCGGCACCAGCGCGTAGTAGGCGACGCCTACCAGCGCATCGTTCGGCAACGGGCGTTCCCAAGCGCGTTCGAACAGGGCTGGCACCAGCGACAACAGGAGTCCGAAAGCCGTCATCAGCGTCGACAGCGCCAGCGGCCGCACCGGCACCCGCAGGCGCTTGTTGAGCAGGATGAACATCGCCTCGCAGACGACCGCCCCCAGCACCAGCAGGTTGCCGATCATCGCGGCAGGGGATTTCGAGTCCCCTGCGGCGCCCTCCCCCGGCCAGCTGATCGCCAGCACCCCCGCCGTCGCCAGCACGATGCTGCCGATCAGGTAGCGCCCCGGTCGCTCGCGCAACGCCAGCACCGCCACCAGCGCCGCGACGGCCGGCAGCGTGCCCGCCACCACGCCCGCACTGGCGGCCGGCGCCCAGCGCACGCCCAGGATCAGCAGCACCGTGTAGCCGACGCTGCCCAGCCCGGCCTGGCACAGGAGCAGCGCGAGGTCGCGTCGATCAGGCCGCGGCCACGGCGTGCGTGTCACCCGCAGCAGCAAAAGAAACACCGGCAACGCCATCGCAAACCGCAGCGCCGTTGCAGTGAACGGTGGCAGCCCGCCCGCGATCACCTTGCTGGCGACCACCGTGCTGCCCACCGTGACCATCGCCAGCGCGCACAGCGCCATCCCTTTGATTCGTTCCGACATGCATGACCTTTCGCTCTCGAAGAAAGGCCAAGCTTGGCGGGCCGCACGTCCCGCGTATTGAACGAAATTGCAGGCGGATCAGCCCTTGCGCGGCGGCTGCGCCGCCAGCCAGTTGCGCAGACGCTCCACGCCCTGCACCAGCCGCTGCGGGTCTTTCGACGCGAAGCACCAGCGCAGCCAGCCCTCGGCCTCCGGCGCAAAGGCGTTGCCGGGTGCGAGCCCCAGTCCCGCCTCGACCACCAGCCGCTTGGCAACGTCGAGCGAATCGCCGAAGCCTTCGAGCCGGAAGAAGGCGTACATGCCGCCCTTGGCAGGCGCCACCTGCACGCCGGGCACCGCGGCCAACAACGGCACCAGGGTGTCGCGGCACATCTTCAGGTGCGCGACCACGCGCGGTGTGATGTCCGCCGTGTGCGCGATCGCCGCGATGGCTGCGCGCTGCGTGAACACGCTCGCGCAGGAAGTGTTGAACTCGATCAGCTTGCCGATGCCATCGACCATCGCGGGCGGCAGCACCAGCCAGCCGAGGCGCCATCCGGTCATGAGAAAGCTCTTCGAGAAACTGTGCGTCACGACAAGCCGGTCATCGGGCTTCGAGATGTCGAGAAAGCTCGGCGCGCAGCCGTTCGGCGTGGGCTCGAAGTAGAGCCGCTCATACACCTCGTCGGCCAGGATCCAGGTGCCGGTCTCGCGGCAGTGATCGAGCACCGCCTGCTGCTCGTCGCGCGTCATCGTCCAGCCCGTGGGATTGTTCGGCGCGTTGACGATCAAAAGCTTCGTCTTCGGCGTGACCGCGGCACGCAGCGCAGGCAGGTCGAGCGTCCACTGCCCTTCGACCGGCACCAGCGGCACCGAGCGCACATGCGCGCCCATGATCGCCGGCTGCGCCGTGAGGTTCGGCCACACCGGCGTCACCGCGACCACGTCGTCGCCCGCCTCGACCAGCGCCTGCACCGCCAGCATCAGCGCGCTCACGCCGCCCGACGTGACGGCGATGCGCGAGGCATCGACCGCCGGATGCAGCGCGCCGGTGTAGCGCGCGATCGCCTCGCGCAGCTCGGGCAGGCCGAGGTTGTGGGCATAGAAGGTCTCGCCGCGCTGCAGCGACTCGATGGCCGCCTGGCGGATCACCTCGGGCGTGACCTCGTCGCTCTCGCCGAACCAGAAGGCCAGCACGTCGTCACGGCCGAGCCCGGCATTGGCCACCTCGCGGATCTTGGAGGCTTCGAGGTTGTGGATGGCTTCACGCATCGGCTGTCGTCCTGTTCGTCGTCATTGGGGGCGTTTCATCTTGCACGAAGTCGGCAGTTCGGCGCGCTCCGGGGCGATCGTCTTGATCACGCGGAAGCCGTAGCCCGAGCCTTCGACATCGAACTGCACGCCGGGCTTGCCCTGCCGGTCCATCACGCCGACCACGAGCTGCTGCTGGAACTGGTGGTCCGCCGCGCGCATGCGGCCGCGCTGGCCGTACAGGCTCACATCGGCCTGCTCCAGCGCGCGTGCCAACGGCACGGCATCGACGCTGCCCGCACGCTCGACGGCCTGCGCGAGCGACTCGACGAGCAGCTGCATCCGCATGTGCACATAGTCGTCCGCGGGCTTCGGAAAGCGCGCACGGAACGCGCGGTAGAAGGCCTCCGACTGCACGGTCTGCACGTTGGGCAGCCAGTCGGCCACCGCCACCACGCGGCCGATGCCCGCATCGCCGATGGCCGCGGGCGCGCCGAGCGCGTTGCCGTAGAAGGTATAGAAGCTGCCGTTGAAGCCCGCCTCGCGCGCCGCCTTCACGAGCAGCGTGAGGTCGTTGCCCCAGTTGCCGGTGAACACCGCCTGCGCGCCGCTCGCGAGGATCTTGGTGGCGTAGGGCGCGAAGTCCTTCACCTTGCCCATCGGGTGCAGTTCGTCGCCGACGATCTCCACATCGGGCCGCTGCACGCCGAGCTGCCGGCGCACCTCGCGCAGCACCGACTGGCCGAAGCTGTAGTCCTGCCCGATCAGGTAGGCGCGCTTGAGCGCGGTGTCGTCCTTCACCACGTCCATCAGCGCAGCCACGCGCATGTCGGCATGGGCGTCGAAGCGGAAGTGCCAGAAGCTGCAGCGCTCGTTGGTCAGCACCGGATCGACCGCCGCGTAGTTCAGGAAGATCACGCGCCGCGCGGGGTCGCGCTCGTTGTTCTTGTCGATGGCATCGACCAGCGCCGCCGCGGTGGCCGACGAGTTGCCCTGCAGCACGACGCGCGCGCCGTCGTCCATGGCCGCGCGCAACGCGGAGAGCGCTTCTTCGTTCTGGCCCTTGCTGTCGTAGCGGTCCAGCTGCAGCGGACGCGCGCCGCCGGGCAGCTTCACGCCGCCGCGCGCGTTGACGCGCTCCACCGCCCACAGCAGGTTGCGGAATACCGCCTCGCCCGTGTTCGCGAAGGGCCCGCTCATGCTTTCGATCAAGGCCAGACGGATGGGTGCAGGTGGCGCGACAGGCGCTTGCGCGAGCCCGGCGAAGGGCCTCGCGCATAGCGCCAGCGCCGCGAATTTCAAGGCCTGGCGGCGCCAAATAAAGGGGGGAGTCATCGTCTTGAAACGCGTGCGGCTGCGCCTAGATGAGGTGTCAAGCGGCACTCAGGATTGAATGGCCGCGCAGTGTAAGGGACACACATTCCTTGTCCTCATTGTGTTCATTCAGGAGCTTTTCATCATGTTTTTCGCACCCACGATCCGCACCACCCGCTTCGTTCCCCGCTCGCAGGACCGCGCCTTCGAACGCTTCGTGAACGACGCCTTCGCCGCACCCCGCCGCTCGCCGCTGGTGGAGCAGGATGACAAGAGCTGGACCCTCTCGCTGGATGTGCCGGGCCTCTCGCGCGAAGACCTCGCGATCAGCATCGAAGGCCCCGTGGTCCGCATCGACAGCAAGGCCGAAGCCAAGCGCCAGTTCAAGGCGGCCTACGAGCTGCCGCAGGACATCGACGTTGCGGCGAGCGAAGCCAAGCTGGAAAACGGCGTGCTCACGCTGAAGCTCGGCAAGCTCGCGCCTGTGAGCCAGGCCTCGCAATTGCAGATCAGCTAAGGCGACCTCGACTGGCTGAAACGGCCAGGTCTTGATGCGACGTGCTGCCCTGCCTTTGCAGGGCGGCACGCGCCGCTTTACACAGCCTCAGGCAGCGGCTGCGCCTCGGCCGCCAGCGAGGCCATCGGCCATCGCGGCTTGACGTCGAAGGCGTAGCGCTCGCTGGCCTGCGACAGGCCCGATTGCAGGCGCATCGCGGCGGCCATGGCGATCATGGCGCCGTTGTCGGTGCACAGGTGCAGCTCGGGGTAGTGCACGCGCACCTTGCGCTTGGCACATGCCGCGTTCAGTTGCTCACGCAAATTCTTGTTCGCGCCCACCCCGCCGGCCACCACTAGGCGCTTGAGCCCGGTCTGGTCGAGCGCAGCGAGCGACTTCTTCAGCAGCACCTCGACGATGGCCGCCTGCGTGGACGCCGCCAGATCGGCCTTGTTCGCCTCGAGCTGGTCGCCGAGCTTCTTGGCCTGCGTGAGCACGGCCGTTTTCAGGCCGGCAAATGAAAAATCGAGATCACCGCTGTGCAGCAGCGGCCGCGGTAGCTTGAATGCCGTCGCGCTGCCGCCTTCGGCCAATTTGGCGAGCCACGGGCCGCCGGGATACGGCAGGCCCATGAGCTTGGCGCTCTTGTCGAAGGCTTCGCCGGCCGCATCGTCGATGGTTTCGCCGAGCAGTTCGTAGCGACCGACGCCGTCGACCCGCATCAGTTGCGTGTGGCCGCCCGACACCAGCAGCGCGACGAAAGGGAACTCAGGCGGATCGGCGCTCAAAAACGGCGACAGCAAATGCCCTTCGAGGTGATGCACCCCCAGCACCGGCTTGCCGAGCGCCACGCCCAGCGCGCAAGCCACGCCCGCGCCTACGAGCAACGCACCCGCAAGCCCCGGCCCGCGCGTATAGGCCACCACGTCGATCTCTTTCAGCGAGCGCCCGGCCTCGGCCATCACGGCTTCGGTCAGCGGCAGCACGCGGCGGATGTGGTCGCGGCTGGCCAGTTCGGGCACCACGCCGCCGTAGGCCTGGTGCATGGCGATCTGACTGTGCAGCGCGTGCGAAAGCAGCACCGGCAGCGCGTCGCCGTGCGATTCGACCAGCGCCACGCCGGTCTCGTCGCAGGATGATTCGATTCCCAACAAGAGCATCCCGCGAGTGTAGGTGGCGCCTGCGAGGGTCGCCCGCGAAGGGGCAAGGCACGGATGTTGCAGCGACGGTGTGTTCTCTTTTTCCACCCACCATGAAATCCGGCCTGCACTTCCTGATCGCTGCCCGCCAGTGCGAAATCGACGAGCTCGACCAGCTCGCCCGCACCAGCGAGCTGGTCGGCCTGATCGGCCGGCTGGTGCATGCGCTGCAGCGCGAGCGCGGCATGTCGAACGTATTCCTCGCCTCGCGCGGCCGTCGCTTTGCCGACCAGCGCGATCCGCAGATTGCCGAATGCCAGGCGCTCGAGCAGACGGTGCGCAACGGCTTCGACCAGCTGGAGACCGAGGCCCGCCAGCGCGCCAGTGCCGGCAACAGCGCGCGCCTGTTCAGCCGCATCGCCTGGGTGCTGCCGGGACTGGACGCCCTGCCCGCACTGCGCGGCCGCATCGGCGCGCTCGAGCTCGCGCCGGCAGAGGCCACCGCAGCCTTTGCCAAGCTCGTCGCCGGCCTGCTGGCCGTGGTGTTCGAGGCGGCCGACGGCGCCACCGACCCCGAGATTTCGCGGCTGCTGGTCGCGATGTTCAACTTCATGCAGGGCAAGGAGTTCGCGGGCCAGGAGCGCGCCTTTGGCGCCGCCACGCTGGCGCTGGGCCGCGGCAACGAGGCGCAGCGCGCGCAATGGCTGCATCTCATCGAATCGCAGGAGCGGTGCTTTCACGTCTTCACCGATTTCTCGAGCGAAGAAGTGCTGGCGCTCTGGCGCGAGAGCGAGGCCGATGCCACCATGGCCGAGCTCGAACGGCTGCGCCGCGTCGGCACCACGCTGGCCGCTCCGGCCGCATCCCCCACCGCTCCGTCCGATGCGCAGCACAGCCAGCTGAGCCAGAGCTGGTTCGACTGCTGCACGCGCCGCATCGATGCCATGCGCACGGTCGAAGACCGCCTCGCGGCCGACCTGCGCGCCCTGTGCAATCGCAAGACCGCACAGGCGCGCACCGATCTCTCGGCCTACCAGCAACTGATCGGCACGCTGGCGCCCCAACAGTCCGGCGGCGCGCTGTTCTTCGACGATGCCGGCACCCAGGCCGTGACCCCCGCCCCGTACGGCCGCGGGCTGGAGCGCTCGGTGCTCGACATGGTGCAGGCGCAGTCGCAGCGCCTGCAGGCCATGAGCGACGAGCTGCAGACCGTGCGCGCCTCGCTCAACGAGCGCAAGGTGGTCGAGCGCGCCAAGGGCCTCCTGATGGCGCACCGGCGCCTGAGCGAGGACGAGGCCCACAAGATGCTGCGCCAGACCGCCATGAACCAGAAGCGCCGGCTGGTCGACGTGGCCGAGTCGATGCTCGCCATGGCCGACTACCTGCCGATGCCGGATGCCCGTGCGCCGCGCTGAAAGCGTTTCAACTTGGTGCAATGCACAAAAACGTGCTTTCGATGGCTGGTGAAACCCGGCGGCGCTTCTCCCTGCACGCACCGTGCGCTCGCGCTCCTTTTTCGATAGCACTGCACACCCCGCAACCACTGGCACGCAGTTTGCGTAAGTGAGTACATAAGACCTTCGTGGTCTTCAGGCAGGCGGCACCCAACGGCGGGTGCCACCCACCGAACCGGACAAAGGCGTCCCCATCCCGCAAGGGCTCTCGTTCGCGAGCAGCCCCTGCGCGGTCGGGACGCCTTTTTTGTTTTCGACTTTGCTTTTTTTCGTTCTTCAACCGGAGCCCGCCCTCATGACCGACCTGCTGAAAACCCGCCTCAGCCGCCGCCGCGTACTGCAAGCCGCCGCCATCGGCGCCGTGGGCATCGACCCCGCGCTGCGCGCCGCCGTCTGGGCCCAGGGCTCCGACAAGCCTGAAAAAGAAGAAGTGAAGATCGGCTTCATCCCGCTGACCGACTGCGCCAGCGTGGTGATGGCCTCGGTGCTCGGCATCGACAAGAAATACGGCGTGAAGATCGTCCCCAGCAAGGAAGCCAGCTGGGCCGGCGTGCGTGACAAGCTCTCCAACGGCGACCTCGACATGGCGCACGTGCTCTACGGCCTGGTCTACGGCATGCACCTGGGCCTGAGTGGCCCGAAGAAGGACATGGCCGTGCTCATGACCCTGAACAACAACGGCCAGGCCATCACGCTCTCGAAGAAGCTGTCCGACAAGGGCGCTGTCGATGCCGCGTCGCTCGCCAAGCTCATCGCCACCGAGAAGCGCGAATACACCTTCGCGCAGACCTTCCCCACCGGCACGCATGCCATGTGGCTCTACTACTGGCTCGCCTCGGCCGGCATCGATCCGTTCAAGGACGTGAAGAACATCACCGTGCCTCCCCCGCAAATGGTGGCCAACATGCGCGTGGGCAACATGGACGGCTACTGCGTGGGCGAGCCCTGGGGCCAGCGCGCGATCATGGACGGCATCGGCATCACCGCCATCACCACGCAGGACATCTGGAAGGACCACCCCGAGAAGGTGCTGGGCACCACCGCCGAGTTCACGAAGAAGTACCCCAACACCGCGCGCGCGGTGACCGCCGCGGTCCTCGAAGCCAGCAAGTGGATCGACACGGGCCTGCAGAACAAGAACAAGATGGCCGAGACCATCGCCGACAAGAGCTACGTCAACACCAGCGTGGACGCGATCAACCAGCGCATCCTGGGCCGCTACACCAACGGCCTGGGCAAGAGCTGGGACGACCCCAACCACATGAAGTTCTACAACGGCGGCGCGGTGAACTTCCCGTATCTCTCGGACGGCATGTGGTTCCTCACCCAGCACAAGCGCTGGGGCCTCTTGAAGGAGCACCCCGATTACCTGAAGGTGGCCACCGAGATCAACCGCATCGACATCTACAAGCAGGCCGCCGCCGCCACGCAGACGCCCGTGCCCAAGGAGGTGCTGCGCACCAGCAAGCTCTTCGACGGTTCCGTGTGGGACGGCAAGGACCCGAAGAAGTACGTCGAGTCCTTCAAGCTCCATGTCTGAGGAGAAACGCACCATGGTCAGCGCTGTTTTTCATTCGCCCCTGGATGCCTCGCTCCCTCTCCCGCGTGCGGGAGAGGGCCGGGGTGAGGGTGCTCCCCGTGTCGAGGCTGCCCCTCACCCCAACCCTCTCCCCAAAGGGGAGAGGGAGCAAAAACAACGCACGCCCATCGACCTGCGCGCCTTCTGGATGCGCGTGCTCCCGCCGCTCGCAGGCTTCGGCCTGCTGCTGCTGATCTGGGAGTTGGTCGCCATGAAAAGCACCACCGGCTTTCCCACGCCGCTCACGACCTGGCAGCAAGCGCTGACGGTGTTCAGCGATCCGTTCTACAGCAAGGGGCCGAACGACCAGGGCGTGGGCTGGAACGTGCTCTCGTCGCTGCAGCGCGTGGCGCTGGGCTTCGGCCTCGCGGCGCTGGTGGGCATTCCGGCGGGCTTCGCAATCGGGCGCTTCGAATTTCTTGCGCGCATGTTCAATCCGCTGATCAGCCTGATGCGCCCGGTGTCGCCGCTGGCCTGGCTGCCCATCGGACTTTTGGTGTTCAAGGGCGCGAACCCGGCGGCCATCTGGACCATCTTCATCTGCTCGATCTGGCCGATGGTGATCAACACCGCCGTGGGCGTGCAGCGCGTGCCGAGCGACTACATGAACGTGGCGAAGGTGCTGAATCTTTCCGAATGGAAGATCCTCACCAAGATCCTCTTCCCCGCCGTGCTGCCCTACATGCTCACCGGCGTGCGCCTGGCGGTCGGCACCGCGTGGCTCGTGATCGTCGCGGCCGAGATGCTGACCGGCGGCGTGGGCATCGGCTTCTGGGTGTGGGACGAGTGGAACAACCTCAACGTCGCCAACATCATCATCGCGATCTTCGTGATCGGCATCGTCGGGCTGGTGCTGGAGTTCGCGCTCATCAAGCTGGCCACTGCATTCACGTTCGAAGAGGTGAGGTCATGAACGACGATTCGAAGTACATCGAGATCCGCGACGTCGAGCAGCGCTTCAAGACGGCCAAGGGAAGTTTCCTCGCGCTGCGCGACATCAACCTGAACGTCGCCAAGGGCGAGTTCATCACGCTCATCGGGCACTCGGGCTGCGGCAAGTCGACGCTCTTGAACCTGATCGCCGGGCTGACCACGCCAACGCAGGGTGTGCTCCTTTGTGCGAACCGCGAGATCAAGGGACCGGGCCCGGAGCGCGCCGTCGTGTTCCAGAACCATTCGCTGCTGCCCTGGCTCACCTGCTTCGAGAACGTGTACCTCGCGGTCGAGCGCGTGTTCGCAGCGACCGAGAGCAAGGTGCAACTTCGCGAGCGCACCGATGCGGCATTGGCACTCGTCGGCCTCACGCCCGCCGCGCAGAAGCGCCCCGGTGAAATCTCCGGCGGCATGAAGCAGCGCGTGGGCATCGCGCGCGCGCTGTCGATGGAACCCAAGGTGCTGCTGATGGACGAGCCCTTCGGCGCCCTCGACGCCCTCACCCGCGCGAAGCTGCAGGACGAGTTGCTCGCCATCGTGCAGAAGACGCACAGCACCGTCGTCATGGTCACGCACGACGTCGACGAAGCCGTGCTGCTGAGCGACCGCATCGTGATGCTCACCAACGGCCCGGCCGCCACCATCGGCGACGTGCTCGCGGTGGACATCACGCGCCCGCGCAACCGCGTCGAGCTGGCGGAAGACCCGGCCTATGTGCATGCGCGCAAGGCGGTGATCGATTTCCTCTACACGCGCCAGGCGCATGTGGAGAAAACCGCGGCCTGACGCAGCGACAGCCGGCCGACCGGCGTCCACCCCACGACGACGGCGCGAGCTTCGGGCGCGCCGCGGGCTCTCGTTCGCTTGATTTCGAGGAAAGGTCCAGCCCCATGAAGAAAATGAAACTCGTGATGGTCGGCAACGGCATGGCCGGCGTGCGCACGCTCGAAGAGTTGCTGAAGATCGCGCCCGACCTGTACGACATCACCGTCTTCGGCGCCGAGCCGCACCCGAACTACAACCGCATCCTGTTGTCGCCGGTGCTCGCGGGCGAGCAGACGGTCGACGAGATCGTGCTCAACAGCTGGGAGTGGTACAGCGACAACCACATCACCCTGCACGCGGGCAAGAAGGTGGTGGAAGTCGACCGCGTCAAGCGCGTCGTGCGCGCCGAGGATGGCACCGAAGCCCCCTACGACCGCCTGCTGATGTGCACCGGCTCCAACCCCTTCATGCTGCCCGTCCCGGGCAAGGACCTGAAGGGCGTGATCGCCTACCGCGACATCGCCGACACCGACTACATGATCGAGACCGCGCGCACACACAAGAACGCGGTGGTCATCGGCGGCGGGTTGCTGGGCCTGGAAGCGGCCAACGGCCTGATGCTGCGCGGCATGAACGTGACCGTGGTGCACGTGATGCCCTGGCTCATGGAGCGCCAGCTCGACGACGTGGCGGGCAAGCTGCTGCAGAAGTCGCTCGAAGACCGGGGCCTCAAGTTCCTGATGGGTGCGCAGACGCAGGACATGGTCGGCAATGAAGACGGCCGCGTGAAGGCCATCCGCTTCAAGGACGGCACCGAGGTCGCGGCCGACCTCGTGGTCATGGCCGTGGGCATTCGCCCCAACGTCGAACTGGCCGAGAAGATGCGCCTGCACTGCAACCGCGGCATCGTCGTCACCGACACCATGCAGACCGTGACCGATGCGCGCATCTACTCGGTGGGCGAATGCGCGGCGCACCGTGGCATCGCCTACGGGCTGGTCGCGCCGCTGTTCGAGCAGGCCAAGGTCGCGGCCAACCACTTGGCGCAGTTCGGCATCGGCCGCTACCTGGGTTCGCTCACCTCCACCAAGCTCAAGGTGACGGGCATCGATCTCTTCAGCGCGGGCGAATTCATGGGCGGCGAAGGCACCGAGGAGATCGTGATGAGCGACCCCTTCGGCGGCGTCTACAAGAAGCTGGTGCTCAAGGACGACAAGCTGGTCGGCGCCTGCCTCTACGGCGACACGGTCGATGGCAGCTGGTACTTCAAGCTCCTGCGCGACGGCCGCAGCGTGCACGACATCCGCGACAAGCTGATGTTCGGCGAGTCGAACATCGGCGACACCGGGCACGAAGGCCACAGCAAGGCCGCGAGCATGCCCGACGATGCCGAGGTGTGCGGCTGCAACGGCGTGAACAAGGGCACCATCTGCAAGGCGATCAAGGACAAGGGCCTCTTCACGCTCGACGAGGTGAAGAAGCACACCAAGGCGAGCGCCAGCTGCGGCTCGTGCACCGGGCTGGTCGAGCAGATCCTGATGTTCACCGCCGGTGGCGACTACTCGGCCACGCCGAAGAAAAAGGCGATCTGCGGCTGCACCGACGTGAGCCACCAGGACGCGCGCGACGCGATCCGGAAGGACCACTACCTCACGCACGACGAGGTCTACCGCAACCTCGGCTGGCGCACGCCCAACGGCTGCGCCACCTGCCGCCCGGCCATCAACTACTACCTGATCAGCACCTGGGCCAAAGAGGCGAAGGACGATCCGCAGAGCCGCTTCATCAACGAGCGCAGCCACGCGAACATCCAGAAAGACGGCACCTATTCCGTCATTCCGCGCATGTGGGGCGGCCACACCACGCCCGACGAGCTGCGGCGCATTGCGGATGCGGCCGACAAGTACAAGATCCCGACCGTCAAGGTCACCGGCGGCCAGCGCATCGACCTGCTGGGCGTGAAGAAGGAAGACCTGGAAGGCGTGTGGAAGGACATCGGCATGCCCTCGGGCTTTGCCTATGCCAAGTCGCTGCGCACGGTGAAGACCTGCGTGGGCAGCGAGTGGTGCCGCTTCGGCACCCAAGACTCCACCCAGATGGGCAAGGACCTGGAGCGCGCGCTCTGGGCCATGTACTCGCCGCACAAGGTCAAGCTCGCCGTTTCGGGGTGCCCGCGCAACTGCGCCGAAGCCGGCATCAAGGACGTGGGCGTGATCGGCGTCGACTCGGGCTGGGAGCTCTACGTGGGCGGCAACGGCGGCATCAAGACCGAGGTGGCGCAGTTCCTCGTGAAGGTGAAGACGGCCGCCGAGGTGATGGAGTATTCGGGCGCCTTCCTGCAGCTCTACCGCGAGGAAGGCTGGTACCTGGAGCGCACGGTGCACTACATCGGCCGCGTGGGCCTCGACCACGTGAAGAAAAAGATCCTCGAAGACGCGGACGGCCGCAAGGCGCTCTGGGAGCGGCTGCAGTTCGCGCTCGACGGCGAGCCCGACCCGTGGTTCGAGTCGGCGCAGGCCTCGGTGGACGTGCGTCAGTTCACGCCGTTGACGGTTTGAACCGGACAAGGGAGAAAAATTGAGAAGAAGACTCTTCGTCGCGTCCTCCGCGTTGGCCGCCATCGGCGCCCGCGCGCAGGTGGCCGACCTCAATGACGCCATCAACAAGGCGGGCCGCCAGCGCATGCTGTCGCAGCGTGCGAGCAAGGCCTACCTCGCCCTCCTGCAGAAGGTGGAAATGCGCAACGCGCAGCAGGTGCTCGACAAATCGATCGCGCTGTTCGAGAAGCAACTGGGCGAGCTCAAGGCCTTTGCGCCGAGCCCCACGATCCGCGGCACATATGACGCGCTCGACGGCGCCTGGGGCGACTTCAAGCGCGAGCTGACCGGCGTCGTGCCCAGCAAGGAAGAAGCCGCCAAGGTCGTGAAGCTCGACGCCACGGTGCTCGGGCTCGCGAATCAGGGCACCGCGCAATACGAGGCCGCTTCGGGCAAGCCCGTGGGCCGGCTGGTCAACATCGCGGGGCGCCAGCGCATGCTGTCGCAGCGCATGGCCAAGTTCTACCTGGCCGGCGCAATGCAGATCGATGCGGCCGGCAGCGCGACCGAGATCGCGAAGTCGCGCGGCGAATTCCTCGCGGCGCTCGAAATCCTGCGCAGCGCACCCGAAGCCACCGAGCAGATCCGCCAGGAGCTGGTGCTGGCCGATGCGCAGTGGATGTTCTTCAACCGCGGGCTCCTGCGCCTGGAGGGTGCCGGCGCCTCGCCCGCCCTGATGTCCGATGTGTTCGTGACCAGCGAGAACCTGCTCGCGATCATGGACCGCGTGACGGGCCTGTACTCCGATCTCAAGACCTAGGAGCCCCTCATGAGCGAATGGAAAGCCATCTGCCGCATCGACGACATCCCCGTGCTCGGCGCCCGCCGCGTGGCGCGGCCCGCCGGTGTGGACGTCGCCGTGTTCCGCAATGCCGAGGACCAGGTCTTCGCGCTGCTGGACCGCTGCCCGCACAAGGCCGGCCCGCTGAGCCAGGGCATCGTGTTCGGCACCAGCGTGGCCTGTCCGCTGCACAACTGGACCATCGGGCTGGATGACGGCTGCGCCAAGTCGCCCGATGAAGGCTGCACGCCGAAGTTCGCGGTGAAGGTGGACGGCGGCGTGGTGCACCTGGACGCCGGCGAACTCGCGACGCACGCCATCGACCTGGAGCGCCCGGTCGCGGGGCCCAGGCCCTTCGCCACGATGGCGATCCTCTCCACAGAAGAAAGCTGAGCCGCCCATGGTGCAAGAGACGCGCTCCACCTGCCCCTATTGCGGCGTCGGGTGCGGCGTGATCATCGAATCCGACGGCGCGCAGATCACCGGCGTGCGCGGCGACCCCGACCACCCGGCCAACTTCGGGCGCCTCTGCACCAAGGGCTCGACGCTGCACCTCACGGCGAGCGCACCGGTGACGCGGCAGGCGCGACTCCTGCAGCCGATGCAGCGCATCGTGCGCGGGGAAGCGCCCATGGCCGTGTCGTGGAACACGGCGCTCGACAACGCCGCGGGCAAGTTCGCACAGGTCATCCAGGACCACGGGCCCGATGCGGTCGGCTTCTACATCTCGGGCCAGTTGCTCACCGAGGACTACTACGTCTTCAACAAGCTCGCCAAGGGTCTGGTCGGCACCAACAACGTCGACACCAACTCCCGCCTGTGCATGAGCAGCGCGGTGGCCGGCTACAAGCAGACGCTGGGCGCCGACGCCCCGCCGGCCTGCTACGACGACCTGAAGCACGCCGACTGCCTCTTCATCGTGGGCAGCAACACGGCGTGGGCGCACCCGATTCTTTTCCGTCGCATCGAGGACGCGAAGGCGGCGAACCCGGCGCTCAAGATCGTGGTGGCCGATCCGCGCCGCACCGACACGGTCGAGATCGCCGACCTGTTCCTGCCGATCCAGCCCGGCACCGATGTGATGCTGTTCAACGGCATGCTGCATCTGATGCTGTGGGAAGGCTGGACCGACGCGAAGTACATCGCCGAGCACACCAACGGCTTCGACGCGCTGAAGGCCACGGTGCGCGAATGCACGCCCGACAAGGTGGCGCAGGTCTGCGGCATTTCGAAGGACGACCTGCTCGCGGCCGCGCGGTTGTTCGCCACCTCGCCCGCCACGCTGAGCCTGTATTGCCAGGGCCTGAACCAGTCGTCCAGCGGCACCGCGAAGAACGCGGCGCTGATCAACCTGCACCTGGCCACCGGCCAGATCGGCAAGCCGGGCGCCGGCCCGTTCTCGCTCACCGGCCAACCCAATGCCATGGGCGGGCGCGAAGTGGGCGGCCTCGCCAACCTGCTGAGCGCGCACCGCGACCTGGCCAACCCCGCGCACCGCGCCGAGGTGGCCGCGCTCTGGGGCGTGCCCTCGGTGCCGGAGAAGCCGGGCAAGACCGCGGTCGAGATGTTCCAGGCCGCGGCCGACGGCGAGATCCGCGCGCTGTGGATCGCCTGCACCAACCCCGCCCAGTCGATGCCCGACCAGGCCACGGTGCGCCGCGCACTGGAGCGCGCCGAGTTCGTGGTGGTGCAGGAGGCCTTCTCCACCACCGCCACCTGTGCCTTCGCCGACCTGCTGCTGCCCGCCACCACCTGGGGCGAGAAGGACGGCAGCGTGACCAACAGCGAGCGCCGCATCTCGCGCGTGCGCCCAGCCATCGCCGCGCCGGGGGAAACGCGGCACGACTGGTCGATTGCCACCGACTTCGCGCGCCGGCTCGAATTGCGGCTCGGCCGCACGGGCGCGCTCTTTCCGTACGACACCGCCGAATCGGTCTGGAACGAACACCGCGAGACCACGCGCGGGCGCGACCTGGACATCACCGGCCTGAGCTACGCGATGCTCGACGACCTCGGCCCTCAGCAATGGCCCCTGAAGGAAGGCGAAACCACCGGCCGCGCGCGCCTGTACGAAGACGGCGTGTTCCCCACGCCCGACGGCCGCGCCCGTTTCGTCGACACGCCCTACACGCCGGTGGCCGAGGCCCGCGAGGCGCGTTACCCCTTCTCGCTCAACACCGGGCGCCTGCGCGACCAGTGGCACGGCATGAGCCGCACCGGCACCGCCCCGCGCCTGTTCGGCCACGTGGCCGAGCCCATGGTGCAGATGAATCCGCAGGACATGGCGCGGCGCCAGATCGGCGAAGGCGACCTAGTCCACCTGACATCGAAGCGCGGCTCGATCCTGCTGCCCGCGCGCGCCAGCGCCGAGATCGGCATGAGCCAGGCCTTCGTCGCGATGCACTGGGGCGAGGAGTACCTGAGCGGCTGCTCCTCGACCGGCACGCGGCTGGCCGGCATCAATGCGCTCACCACGCCCGCCTACTGCCCCACTTCGAAACAGCCCGAGCTCAAGCACACGGCGGTGAAGATCCTCAAGGCCGAGTTGCCATGGTCGCTGCTGGCGATGGGCTGGCTGCCGCCCGACGACGTGCTGGCGGCGCATCGCGCGCTGCAGCCGCTGATGGCGATGTTTCCGTTCGCCAACTGCGTGCCGTTCTCGGGCAGCACCAAGGACTCGGAAGGTGCGGAACGCAGCGGCCTGCTGTTCCGCGCGGCGGCGCACGATGCGCCGGCCGATGCGCTGCTGGCACAGATCGAAGCCCTGCTCGGCCTGCAAAGCGCCGACACCCTGCGCTACGCCGACAGCCGGCGCGGCCAGCGCCGCGCGGCACGGCTGGTGCGCCGCCCCGACCAGAGCGCTGCCCTCGAAGCCTTTCTGCTCGCGGGCGACACCAGCGCCGAGGCCTGGATCGCCACGCTGCTGCGGGAAGAACTGCCAGCGCAGAGCTACGGCCGCCTGCTGCTCTCGCCCGGCGCCCGCGCGCCGCTGGCGGTGCAATCGCGCGGGAAACCGGTCTGCACCTGCTTCAACGTGACCGATGTGGCGATCCGGACCGAGCTGGGTCGCTGCGGCGGCACGCCGGACGAACGGCTGGCTGCCCTGCAGGGAACGCTGAAATGCGGCACGAACTGCGGCTCGTGCATCCCGGAGCTCAAACGCATGATCCGCATGACGCCCGCCGAAGCGATGGCGGAGACCCCATGACCCCGCGTCCTGCTCCCTCCCCTCCCGGGGGAGGGCTGGGGTGGGGGCAAGCGGCGCATCCATCGCGCGCTCTGCCTGCCCCCACCCCAACCTTCCCCCCAAAGGGGGAAGGGGCAAAACCGGTGCATAAGCCGACTCACATTCCGGCATAAGCGTTGCAGGACAATCCGCCTACCCATGGGAATCAGCCAATACATCAAGGAAATCGGCCGCGGCGCGCGAGGCGCCAAGCCGCTCACGCGCGAACAGGCCACCGACCTGTTCAGCCAGGTGCTGGACGGCACCGTCACCGACCTGGAGATCGGCGGCTTCTGCCTCGCGATGCGCATCAAGGGCGAGACGCCCGAGGAGATGGCCGGTTTCCTCGACGCCACGCATGCGCGGCTGCACCATATTCCCGCCGGTGACCGCCCGCTCATCGTGCTGCCCAGCTACAACGGCGCGCGCAAGCTCCCGGTGCTCACCCCGCTGCTGGCGCTGCTGCTGGCCCGCGAAGGCCTGCCGGTGCTGGTGCACGGCAGCGCCACCGAAACGGCACGCGTGCTCGCCTCGAACGTGCTCGCCGCGCTCGATGTGCCGCCCATGGCCGCCATCGGCCCCATCGCCAACGGCACCGTGGGCTTCGCCGCGACCGAGCTGCTGAACCCCGCGCTCAAGCGCCTGCTCGACGTGCGCCGCGTCGTCGGCCTGCGCAACCCGGGCCACAGCGTGGTCAAGCTGATGCAGCCCACGGCCGGCCCCGCGGTGGTGGTGGCCAGCTACACCCACCCCGAATATGCGCGCGTCATGGCCGAGACCTTCGAGCTGATGGGCACCACCGCCCTGCTCTCGCGCGGCCTCGAAGGCGAGGTGGTCTCCGACCCGCGCCGCACCGCGCAGATCGACGGCTTCGTGCGCGGCGTGCGCACTGAACTGCAGGCGCAGGCCAGCGGCACCGCGGCCGAGGTGCCCGGGCTGCCCAAGGAAATCGACGTCGCCACCACGGCCGACTACACGCGACGCGTATTGAACGGCGAGCTTCCCGTGCCCGAAGCCATCGCCGCACAGGTCGGGCATATCAAGCAACTGGCATCCCACGCATGAAGAACGCATCCAATCTCATCACCGGCCGCTGCACGCTGGTAGGCGCCGGCCCCGGCGATCCGGAACTGCTGACCGTCAAGGCCGTCAAGGCGATCCAGGCCGCCACGGTGCTGCTGGTCGACGACCTCGTGAGCGACGAAGTCCTGGCCTATGCCCGCCCCGGCGCGCGCATCGTGCACGTGGGCAAGCGCGGCGGCTGCAAGAGCACGCCGCAGGCTTTCATCGAGCGGCTCATGATCACCGCGGTGCGCGAAGGCGAGACCGTGGTGCGCCTGAAGGGCGGCGACCCGTTCATCTTCGGCCGCGGCGGCGAAGAGATGGAGCACCTGCGCGAAGCCGGCATCGAATGCGCGGTGGTCAACGGCATCACCGCCGGCCTCGCGGCCGTGACCTCGCTGGGCGTGCCGCTCACCCACCGCGACCATGCACAGGGCGTGGTGTTCGTCACCGGCCATGCCAAGACCGGCGCGGGTGCGCAGGAAGATCCGACCGACTGGCGCGCGCTCGCCGCGATGGCGCACAACGCGCGCCTCACGCTGGTGATCTACATGGGCGTGGCGGGCGCCCGCCACATCGAGCGCGAGCTGCTGCACGGCCTGCCCGGCGACACGCCCGTGGCCGTGGTGCAGCACGCGAGCCTGCCGCACCAGCGCCACATCGCGACCACGCTCGACGGGCTGCAGGCGCGCATCGCCGAAGCCGGGCTCGCTAGCCCCGCGGTGATCGTGGTGGGCGACGTGCTGCGCGGACTGGCCGCGGCAGCGCTGCCTGTGGGCGCGGATCGCTTCGGCACCTAGTCCTCAAAAGCTTCCGACCAACCCGGGCCGCGCGCGCAAGGCGGCGGCGTCCGGCGCAGGGCTCCCGCGCAGCAGCACTGGCGTCCGGCTCCCGAGGCTGGCGACGAGCGCGATCCAGGCGATGGCCAGTTCGCCGTCGGCGGCGGCCAGGCGCTGCTGGTCGAGCATCAGGCCCTGGAAGTCTTCCAGCATCTGGACTTCCGACATTTCTCCGCGGCTCATCCGCAGCTTCGAACGCTCGAACTCGTCTTTCGCCTGGCGCGCCCGTCCGCTCGCATCGGCGGCCACCTCGTTCGATGCCTGCAGCCTGCGCAAGGCCTCGGCGACCTCCGCGCGGCCTTGCGCCACGACCTGTGGAAAAAGCGGCGCGCCAGGCAAATCCGCATCGGCTGACGGATCGCCCTCGCCGGCCTCTTCGGCGGCATCGATGGTGCCGCCGAGCAACGCCTGAGGCTCGATGCCGTACAGCGAGGCCGCGAGCTGGATGTCGTCGCGGTTCGCGAGCAGCACCGTGGGAACGGCCTGCGGCAGCGAGGCCGCGAAACGCGGCAGCCTGCGCTGCGCCACCTCGTCGGCGATCGCCTGGCTCAACGCTTCTTGCGACAGGCCGCAGCGCGCCACGAGAAAGGCGAAGTTCGCTTCACGCTGCGCATCGATCTTCTTCATCGCCGCCGCCGCGCCCGCTTCGCGGCGCTTCAACTCTTTGGCGAAGTCGTCGTGCAGCGCCGGGCTGGCCGCGACGAGCTGCGACTGCCGGCGCACCGCGGTGAGCGCGCTCTCGACGTAGGTCATGCGCAGCGTCTGGACGACCAGCGCGACATAAGCCGCCGAGACGCCGATCTCCGCGGCGGGCGCATCGAGATCGCTGCTGGCAGCCGCGCCGTGGCCGGCGTCGGCGATCAACGCGTTCAGCGTCTCGCTCCCGAAGGCCGACCACCAGGGACGCGCGCCGGGGCGCAATGCGGGCACCGCCACGGGCATCGCCTCCCGGTGCGCCATGGCGTAGCTCGCGCTCACGCCCGAGCCGGCGCAGGCGATGCCCAGCGCACCGACCAGCATCGCCACCATCGATCGACTCACCATCATTCGCTCGCTCCACGGGGATCCGGAAGCCGCGATGGTTCCCTGCAAATTCGGAGAAATCGGAGAAACGGCGAAGAGGCGGTGCCGAGCCCCATTGCATCCGTGCAACACAAGTTGCGATCCGTCGCGCTTCGGCAAGATTCCTCCCAGATTGGGCGAAACCATCCATCCGTCACAGGCAGGGCGCGCGTGTCGTTCGCGCCTCGCCTCACACGGAGAGAACCCATGAAGACTTGCCCGCGCTCGCCGAGCGTCTTGCGACCGCGACGATGGACCGGTGTTGCGATTCTTCTTTCGCTGGCCGCGATCGCCGCGCACGCGCAGAACGCCATCGAAGCCGTCACGAGCACCGCGAGGGGCGGCACGGAGCTGGTGCGCATCGACTTCAAGGAGCCGCTCGCCGCGCTGCCCACCGGCTTCGTCGTGCAGGAGCCGGCACGCATCGCGCTGGACTTTCCGGGCGTGACCAGCGCGGTCGGCCGCTCGGCCATCGAATTCAACACCGGCAACCTGCGCACCGCCAACGTCGTGCAGGCCGGCGAACGCTCGCGCGTGGTGCTGAACCTGCAGCGCGCAGCGACCTACCAGGCCGAGATCCAGGGGCGGTCGCTGCTGGTCTCGCTGCAGTCCGGAACAGGCCAGGCATCGAAGACGCCAGCCAATGCCGAGTTCGCCGAAGGCAGGCAGCGGCAGGTGACGCCGCTGCAGGACATCGATTTCCGCCGCGGCGGCGATGGCGCCGGGCGCGTGCTCATCGCTATGGGCAGCAGCCAGCTCGGCGTGGATGTGCGGCGCGAAGGCGCGACGCTGGTGGCCGAATTCATGCGGGCCTCGCTCCCGGAAGGGCTGCGACGACGTCTGGATGTTTCCGACTTCGGCACGGCCGTCGACACGGTGAGCGCGCAGCAGCTCGGCGACCGGGTGCGCCTGTCGATCACCGCGCACGGCGACTGGGAGCAGAGCGCCTACCAGGCGGACGACCAGTTCGTCATCGAGGTGCGCCCGCGCAAGACCGATCCGGCCAAGCTCACGCAGGGCACCGGCTACACCGGCGAGAAGCTCACGCTCAATTTCCAGAACGTCGACGTGCGCGCGCTGCTGCAGGTGATCGCGGATTTCACCGGCTTCAACGTGGTGACCTCCGACACGGTCTCGGGCGCCCTCACGCTGCGGCTCAAGGACGTGCCGTGGGACCAGGCGCTCGAAGTCATCCTGCAGGCGAAGAACCTGGGGCTGCGCAAGAACGGCAGCATCCTCTGGATCGCGCCGAAGGACGAAATCAACGCCAAGGAAAAGATCGAGCTGGAGGCGCAGGCCACCGTCGAGAACCTGGTGGCGCTGCGCACGCAGTCGTTCCAGCTCAACTACGCCAAGGCGGCGACGGTGGTCCAGAGCCTGACGGGCACCGGGAGCGGAAGCAGCGGTGGCGGCGCCACGGCCACGCGCCTCCTGAGCACGCGCGGCAGCGCGATCGCGGAGGTGCGCACGAACCAGCTCTTCGTCACCGACACACCGGCTCGCCTGGCCGAGGTGAGCGAGCTCATCCGCAAACTCGACGTGCCGGTGCGGCAGGTGCTGATCGAGGCGCGCATCGTCGAGGCCTCGGACACCTTCGGCAAGTCGCTCGGCGTGAAGCTGGGCGGCGGGGTCACCGGCAAGAACGCCTCCTTCGGCACCAGCCCCACGGGCACCGACAACGCCTTCACCTCATTCACCAACAGCAACTTCGTGAACCTGCCGGCCGGCGATGCGGGCGGCACGGGCAACAGCGCGGGGGCGTTCTCGCTGTCGCTCTTCAACTCGAGCTTCACGCGCATGCTGAACCTGGAGATCTCGGCGCTGGAGGCCGAGGGCAAGGGCCGGCTGGTGTCGAGCCCGCGGGTGGTGACGGCGGACCAGACCAAGGCGCTGATCGAACAGGGCGAGGAAATTCCCTACCAGCAAGCCACGTCGAGCGGCGCGACCTCCATCTCGTTCCGCAAGGCGGTGCTGAAGCTGGAGGTGACGCCGCAGATCACGCCGGAAGGCAACATCATCCTCACGCTGGACGTGAGCAAGGACGCGCGCGGCGTCACCACCTCGGCCGGCCCGGCGATCAACACCAAGCATGTGCAGACCGAGGTGCTGATCGACAACGGCGGCACCGTGGTGATCGGCGGCATCTTCGAGCTGACCGAGACCAACGACGAGTCGCGCGTGCCGGTGCTGGGCGAGGTGCCCTACCTGGGTGCGCTGTTCCGCTCGCGCGAGCGCGTGGTGAACAAGGTGGAGATGCTGGTGTTCATCACGCCGAAGATGATCGGGCGCCCGGGCACGTGACCCACGCGGCGCCCTGACACGGCGCACCGCAGGCCGCCCCGTTCCGGGGCACATGTGGCATGGAGCGTGCTTAGACCGTGCATGCCCGTCTCCAGCCCGTTTTTCGCCCGGCAATGAACGCCGTCGCCCCGCTTCCGCCCGCCGCGGTCGAGATCGTCGCGCTCAGCAAGCGCTACGCCCCCGGCACGCCGGCCGCCGTCGACGCGATCGACCTGCGCATCGCCAGCGGCAGTTATTGCTGCCTGCTGGGCCCCTCGGGCTGCGGCAAGAGCACCACGCTGCGCATGATCGCGGGCCACGAGTCGGTCACCAGCGGCGACATCCTGCTGGACAACCGCAACATCACCAACCTGCCGGCGGCCGCGCGCGGCACGGCGATGATGTTCCAGAGCTTCGCGCTGTTCCCGCACCTGTCGGCCACCGACAACGTGGCCTTCAGCCTCAAGATGAAAGGCGTCGGCAAGGCCGAGCGCCAGAAGCGTGCGCGCGACCTGCTGGCGCGCGTCGCCATGGGCCACCTGGCCGAGCGCAAGCCCGGCGAACTCTCCGGCGGCCAGCAGCAGCGCGTGGCGCTGGCGCGCGCGCTCATCACCGAGCCGCGCGTGCTGTTGCTGGACGAACCGCTCTCGGCGCTCGACCCGTTCCTGCGCATCCAGATGCGCGCGGAGCTGCGGCGCTGGCAGAAGGAGCTGGGCCTGACCTTCGTGCACGTCACGCACTCGCAGGAAGAAGCCATGGCGCTGGCCGACACGATGGTGGTGATGAACCACGGCGTGATCGAGCAGGTCGGCTCGCCGCACGAGATCTACAACCACCCCGTCAACGAATTCGTGGCGCGCTTCATGGGCGGCCACAACGTGATCGACACGCCCGCCGGGCCGATCGCGGTGCGCAACGACCACATGCGAATCGCGCCGGGCCCTGACACCAACGGCCTTGCCGCGGCGGTCACCGACGTCGAGTACCAGGGCACCTACGTGCTGCTCGGCCTGGCACTGGAAGCCGCCGCGCCGGAGCGCCGGAACGTGTCGGTGCTGCTGGGCGAAGCCGCGTTTCTCGCGAGCCCTTATGCGCAGGGCGAGACGGTTCGCCTGTCGTGGGCCGAGGCCGATGCGCGCGCACTCGCCGTGGCCCCCTGACCTTTTCTTTTCCCGCTTCCCCTTCGCCCACCACTTCTTTCTACGGAGACTCTGCCATGACCGACCCCATCGACTCGTCCACCGGCGTCAAGCGCCGCACCCTGCTGCAAGGCACCGCCGGCATCCTGGCCACGGGCATCGCGCCCTTCGTGCACGCACAGGAAAAGATCGTGCTGCGCTACCTGGGCACCGCGGTGAACCAGGACAAGGCCATCGCCGAGAAGTTCAAGGCCGACACCGGCATCGAGATCCAGTACGTGGCCGTGACCACCGACGACGTGACCAAGCGCGCCGTGACCGCGCCCAACAGCTTCGACCTGATCGACACCGAGTTCTTCTCGCTCAAGAAGATCGTGCCTACCGGCAACCTCAAGGGCATCGACACCAAGCGCGTGAAGAACGCCGCCAAGATCACCTCGCTCTTCACCAAGGGCGAGGTGGCCGGCAAGAAGGTCGGCGACCAGGGCACGGCGCCCATCAAGGTGATCTATCTCGAGGGCGAGAAGAGCAAGGCGTTCGCCAAGTCGCCGACGCAGTTCATGTCGCTGATTCCGACCACCTACAACGCCGACACGCTGGGCATTCGCCCCGACCTGATCAGGCGCCCGATCGGCTCGTGGGCTGAGCTGCTGAACCCCGAGTTCAAGGGCAAGGCCGCGATCCTGAACATTCCGTCGATCGGCATCATGGACGCCGCGATGGTGGTGGAGGCCAAGGGCATCCACAAGTACGCCGACAAGGGCAACATGACCAAGGCCGAGATCGACCTGACGATCAAGACCCTGATCGAGGCCAAGAAGGCCGGCCAGTTCCGCGCGCTGTGGAAGGACTTCAACGAGTCGGTCAACCTCATGGCGTCGGGCGAAGTGGTGATCCAGTCGATGTGGTCGCCTGCCGTCACGGCCGTGCGCGGCAAGGGCATCGACTGCACCTTCCAGCCCCTCAAGGAAGGCTACCGCGCCTGGGCCTCGGGCTTCGGCCTGCCGGCCACGCTCTCGGGCAAGAAGCTCGACGGTGCCTACGAGTTCATCAACTGGTTCCTGGACGGATGGGCCGGCGCGTACCTCAACCGCCAGGGCTACTACAGCGCCGTGCTCGACACCGCCAAGACCAAGATGGAAGCCTACGAGTGGGCCTACTGGATGGAAGGCAAGCCCGCCGCGCAGGACATCAAGAGCCCGCAGGGCGACGTGATCGCCAAGGCCGGTGCGGTGCGCGACGGCGGCAGCTACGAGCAGCGCATGGGCGGCATCGCGTGCTGGAACGCGGTGATGGACGAGAACGAGTACATGGTCCGCAAGTGGAACGAATTCGTCGCCGCCTGACCGCCCCCTCGATCCTGTGAGCGCTCCCGCCACCCGCGCATCCGTCGCCGCCGACCCGCTCCACACCGTGAAGGCGTGGTGGCAGGCCGCGCCGTTCGCGCTGGTGTTTCTTTTGTTCTTTTTGATTCCGCTGGCGCTGGTCGCGATGGTCAGCCTGTGGAATTTCAACGAGTACGAGCTGATCCCCGCGGTCACGCTGCGCAACTACCTCAGCCTGTTCGAAGGCTGCTCGCACCTCACCGACAACGGCGACCTGTGCGTCACGCTCAACACGTACCTGAGCACCTTCAAGTTCTGCGTGCTGGTGTGGGGCATCACGCTGCTCGTCGGTTTTTCGGTCGCGTACTTCCTCGCGTTCCATGTGCGCTCCTCGACCATGCAGACGGTGCTGTTCGTGCTGTGCACCGTGCCCTTCTGGACATCGAACGTGATCCGCATGATCTCGTGGGTGCCGCTCCTGGGGCGGAACGGCCTGGTCAACCAGGCGCTGATGGGTGCGGGCCTGGTGAACCAGCCGGTCGAGTGGCTGCTGTTCTCCGATTTCTCGGTGGTGCTGGCCTTCGTGCATCTCTACACGATGTTCATGATCGTGCCGATCTTCAACAGCATGATGCGCATCGACCGGTCGCTGCTCGAAGCGGCCAGCGACGCGGGCGCCTCGGACTGGCAGACGCTCTGGAACGTGGTGGTGCCGCTGTCGCGCACCGGCATCCTGATCGGCTCGATCTTCGTCATCACCATCGTGATGGGCGACTTCGTGACCATCGGCGTGATGGGTGGCCAGCAGATTGCGTCGATCGGCAAGATCATCCAGGTGCAGACCTCGCACCTGCAGTTTCCGCTGGCCGCGGCCAACGCGATGATCCTGCTGGCGGTGGTGCTGATGATCATCTGGGGGCTGACCCGGCTCGTAGATATTCGCAAGGAACTCTGACCATGCAGACGCCCATCAGCGCGCGGCGCGCCCCCGGCTTCTGGCCCCTGGCGATCGTGTTCGCCCTGTTCGTGCTGTTCCTCTACGGCCCGATGATCACGATCTTCGTGCTGAGTTTCCAGGGCCCCGAGGGCGGCCTGACCTTTCCGCTGCGCGGTGTCTCCCTGCACTGGTTCTACAAGCTGGCCGAGGGGCTGGGCACTGTCGACATCGGCGCGGCCTTCAGGCGCTCGCTGGCGCTGGGCGCCGTGGTGATGGCCTTCACCGTGGTGCTGTCGGTGTTGGCCGGGCTCGCATTCCGCAAGAAGCTCAAGGGCGGCAACGCGCTCTTCTTCGTGACGGTGGCGAGCCTGATCATGCCGTCGATCATCATTTCGCTCGGCATCGGTCTGCAGTTCCGGCTGCTGGACACCGGCATCAAGGGCGTGCTCACTGCGATGGGCGCCACCACGCTGCTCGAAGGCTACGGCACCGCGCTCGGCCTCTTCAGCTCGGCCCTCGGCGCGCACCTGACGTGGACCCTGCCTTTCGGCCTGCTCATCATGTTTGCGGTGTTCAACCGCTTCAACCCGGCGTATGAAGAGGCCGCGCGCGACCTCGGCGCCACGCCGTGGCAGGCCTTCCGCTTCGTGGTGCTGCCGCTGATCGGCCCGTCGGTCGTGGGCATCGGCATGTTCGGCTTCACGCTCTCGTGGGACGAGATCGCCCGCACCTCGCAGGCCATCGGCGACGTCAACACGTTGCCGCTCGAGCTGCAGGGGCTGACCTCGACGGTCACCACGCCGTCGATCTATGCATTGGGAACGGTGACCACCGTGGTCTCGCTGCTGGTCATGGGGGTGGCGCTGGGCGCGGCCTCGCTGCTGCGCCGACGCGCCATTCGGCCTATGTGAGTGTTTTCCTGCGGCCGCCTAAAATCGCGCTCCAACAAAGCGCAAGCGAGAGAGAGGCGGACATGCTCGACAAACTGAACGATTTCACGGGGAGCCACGGCGAGCTGCAGCGCGGTCGCGGCCTCGTCACCGGAACCATCGCCCTGAGCCTGGGCATCCTGTGCTTCCTCGGCGTGCTGGCCTTCCACTTTCCGCAGTACCTCACCACGCCCGAGCTGCGCAAGAGCTACAACGTCGACCTGATGCGCTACATCCTGCTCGCGGCGCTGGTCATCTCGGGCGGGCTCTCGCTGGTCAACATCATCTTCAACCGTTCGCGCTGGCTGTCGTCGGCCGCGTTCCTGCTGGTGGTGGCCTCGGCGCTGCTCGGCGGGCACAAGGTGCCGGTGCACGACTTCGCGGACAACACGCCGTACATCGGCCTGGACTGGTTCATCCTCGACCTGCTGGGTTCGTCGCTGATCTTCATCTTCATCGAGAAGCTGTTCGCGCTGCGCAAGGACCAACCCGTGTTCCGCGAAGAGTGGCAGACCGACTTCCACCACTTCGTGGTGAACCACATGATCGTGGGCTTCGTGCTGCTGGCCACCAACCTGATGGTGCACAAGCTCTTCGGCTGGGCCGCCAACGACGGCATCCGCGGCTGGGTGGGCAACCTGCCGTTCTGGGCGGGCATCCTGCTGATCATTCTGGTGGCCGACCTGGTGCAGTACTGGACCCACCGTGCCTACCACGAGGTGCCGGTGCTCTGGCGCCTGCACGCGGTGCACCACAGCGTGAAGAGCATGGACTGGATGGCCGGCTCGCGCCAGCACATCCTCGAACTGCTGATCACGCGCACGCTGGTGCTCGCGCCGATCTACGTGCTGGGCTTCAGCAAGGAAGTGATCGATGCGTACATCGTGGTGGTCGGCTTCCAGGCGGTGTTCAACCACTGCAACGTGAGCGTGCGGCTCGGCCCGCTGCGCTACATCATCGTGACGCCCAACTTCCACCACTGGCACCACAGCCAGGACATCGAGGCGCTCGACAAGAATTACGCGGCGCACTACGCCTTCCTCGACTACCTCTTCGGCACCGCGGTCAAGAGCACCAAGCTCTGGCCCGAGAAGTACGGCGTGCTGGGCGACTACGTGCCCAACGGCTTCTTCAAGCAGTTGAAGTTCCCGTTCGTCTGGAAAGGATGATGCGCGCCGCTCTTCGCGCCGCCGCGCTCGTGGCCGTGGCGGGTGCTGCGCTGCTGCTTTCGGCCTGCGCCACCCGGGTCGACCTGCCCTCCAAGAACTCGGGCCTGCGCCTCAGGGTACAGAGCTCGGTCATCGCGCCGGGCAACGGCGGCGAGCTCATCACCGCCAGCGCGCTGGAGCCCGGCGACATCCTGCTGAGCTCGATCGCCACGGTCAATTCCTTCGGCATCCGGCTGGGCACCTTCTCGCCGGTGAGCCATGCGCTGCTGTACCTGGGCGACGGGCTGATCGCCGAGGCCGTGGGCACCGGCGTGCGCGCGCGGCCGCTGGCCGACGTGGTGGCCGAGGAACAGATGGTGGTGGCCTTTCGCGTGCCGGGCCTCGATGCAGCGGGCGTCGCCAAGCTGCGCACCTGGGCCAATTCGCAGGTCGGCACCCGCTACAACACGACCGGCGTGCTGCTGAACGCGCCCTTCGTGCTGAACCGGCGCCTCTGCGAACTGCCGCTGATTCCTTCGTCGGTCAGCAATTTCTGCATCAGCGGCATGGCCATGGTGCAGCTGGGCGCGAGCCGCGACGACCAGTTCTTCTGCTCGCAGTTCGTGCTGGAGGCCTACCGCCAGGCGGGCCTGCCGATCACCGCGGCCGATCCGCGCTGGGTGAGCCCGGCCGACCTGCTGCACATGCGCGAGGGCGACGTGCCCTCCATCGCCGCGACGCAGCCGCTGCGCTACATCGGGCACCTCAAATACAACGCGCCGCCGATCCTGGCGGCGGATGGACCCTGACCGTCTTGAGCGCTCCTTTTCAATTCGATGTCGTCGTGGTCGGCGCCGGTGCGGCCGGGCTGTTCTGCGCCGGTGTGGCGGGCCAGCGCGGGCTCAAGGTGCTGCTGGTCGACCACAGCGAGAAGGTCGGCGAGAAGATCCGCATCTCGGGCGGCGGGCGGGCGAACTTCACCAACCGCGACCTCGACGTGCGCGCGCCCCAGCGCCACTTCATCGGCGACAACCCGAATTTCTGCCGCTCTGCCCTGTCGCGTTATGCGCCGCAGCAGTTCATCGAGCTGGTGCAGAAGCACGGCATCGCCTTTCACGAGAAGCACAAGGGGCAGCTTTTTTGCGACGGCTCCTCGCAGCAGATCGTGGACATGCTGCTGACGGAATGCGAGGCCGGCGGGGTGACGCGGTGGCAGCCGTGCAAGCTGGGGAACATTGCTTTTTCTCCGGCACCTGCTGATGCAGCAGGCGCCGGAAGCTATCGAATTGATAGCGATCGGGGTGTCATCGAGACACCGAAGCTGGTGGTCGCGACCGGCGGCCTGTCGATCCCCCAGATCGGCGCCAGCGACTTCGGCTACCGCATTGCCGAACAGTTCGGCCTGCGCATGGTCACGCCCCGCCCGGCCCTCGTGCCGCTGACCTTCGGTGGCGAAGGCTGGGCGCCGTATGCCGAACTGGCCGGGCTGGCGCTGCCGGTGCGGATCGAAACCGGGGCCAAGAAGGAAAAGATGGCGTTTCTCGAAGACCTGCTGTTCACCCACCGCGGCCTCTCGGGCCCGGCGGTGCTGCAGATTTCGAGCTACTGGAAGCCCGGCGCCCCGCTCACCATCGATTTCGCGCCCGGCACGGACGTGGCCGAGGCGCTGGGCGAAGCCAAGCTGCGCTCGAAGAAACGCATCGCCAACGAGCTGGCCACGCTGGTGCCCTCCCGGCTGGCGGACGCCTGGGTCGGGCAGGACCCGGCGCTGCAGCGCCCCGTCAACGAGGCCGCCGACAAGGCGCTGGCGCAGCTTTCGGAGCGCATCGCCCGCTGGCAGATCACCCCGAGCGGCACCGAGGGCTACAAGAAAGCCGAAGTCACGGCCGGGGGCGTCGACACCCGCGATCTGTCGTCCCAGACGATGGAATCGAAGCAGCCGGGCCTGTATTTCATCGGCGAAGTGGTCGATGTGACGGGTTGGTTGGGCGGATACAACTTCCAATGGGCCTGGGCAAGCGCCCATGCGTGCGCAACCGCGCTATAATCTCGGGCTAACTTCTGGCCTCCCCTCAACGGCCGCAAAAGATTTTCAGTTGAGGAACCCCGGCTTTGGGCCTCGATCTCCCCGAGCCAACTTCAGTTCAACGATTCATCAATGACCACCATCCGCGTTAAAGAAAACGAGCCCTTCGACGTCGCTCTGCGTCGCTTCAAGCGCACCATCGAAAAGCTCGGCCTGCTGACCGACCTGCGCGCCCGCGAGTTCTACGAAAAGCCGACCGCCGAGCGCAAGCGCAAGAAGGCAGCCGCCGTCAAGCGCCACTACAAGCGCGTGCGCAGCATGCAGCTCCCCAAGAAGCTGTACTAAGCAACGTCCAGGGCAATCCCTGGGTAGTTGGCCCCGACGAAAGTCCTCGCCAGCGTCCCGTTGCACCAGCCGCGCCAGGGAAACCTGCCGCGGCTTTTGTTTTTTCCGAAAGGCTGACGAATGACACTCAAAGAACAGATCACCGAAGACATGAAGACGGCGATGCGCGCCAAGGACTCCGAACGCCTGGGCACCATCCGCCTCCTGCTCGCCGCCCTGAAGCAGAAGGAAGTCGACGAGCGCGTGGAACTGGACGACGCCATGGTCGTGGCCATCGTCGACAAGATGGTCAAGCAGCGCAAGGACTCCATCGCCGCGTTCACCACCGGCGGCCGCGCCGACCTGGCCGACAAGGAAGCCGCCGAGATCAAGGTGCTCGAGGTCTACCTGCCCCAGCGCATGAGCGCCGATGAAACCGTGGCCGCAGTCAAGGCCATCGTGGCCGAGCTGGGCGCCAGCGGCCCCGGCGACATGGGCAAGGTGATGGGCGTGGTCAAGACCCGCCTGGCCGGCAAGGCCGACATGGGCCAGGTCAGCGCAGCGGTCAAGGCCGCCTTGACGGGCGCCTGATGAGCGACAACAGCGCCAGCCCCTCCGATCCGATCCTCAAGGCCTGCGCCTGCCTGGTCGACGCACGGGGCCGGCTGCTGGTGTTCCGCCACCCCGGGGACGGCAATACGCAACTGCCCAAGGGCACCATCGAGCCCGGCGAATCGCCCGAGGTGGCGGTGCGGCGCGAACTGCTCGAGGAATCGGGCATCGACTTCACGGGCGCGCTGCAACCGCTCGGCACGCTGGACCGCGAATGCGAGGCCGGTGTCGAGGGCAACACGCACCGCCACCCGCAGCTGTGGCACCTGTTCCTGATGCGCGCCGAGGGCCCGCTGCCCGAGACTTTCGAGCACATGGCCACGGGCAGCCCTGAAGAAGAAGGCCTGGTGTTTTCCTTCCGCTGGCTCGGTGCCGACGACGCCCTCGACGATTTCGCCCTGCCCTATCGCCAGACCATCGAGCGCGTGCGCGCCGCCCTGCTGTCCGTCGCCTGATTGACCGGTCGCCGGGTCAGGCGATGGCGCGAACCGTCATGTACCCGCCCAGCAGCGCCAGCCCGATCAGGAAGCAGCGCTTGAACACCGCCACCGGCAGCTTCTGCCGCAGCCACGTCCCGATCACCATGCCGCCGATCGCCGGCACCAGCATCGCGACCGAGCTGCCCACCGCCGCCATCGGATAGCCACCGTTGCTCGCCAGCCCGACGCCCAGCACGATGGTCGAGGTGGTGAACGAAATCCCCATCGCCTGAATCAGCGAATCGCGCTGGAAGCCCAGCGCCTGCATATAGGGCACGGCCGGCACCGCGAACACGCCGGTCACCGCCGTCACCAGCCCGGTCGCCACACCCACCAGCGGCCCCAGCCACCATTCGTGCGCCTCGGGCGCATGCAGCTGCCGTCCGGTGAGCCCCCAGAGCGCATAGGCCACCAGCGCCACGCCGAGCGCCACCGATGCCCACGCGCCCCCCGGCGCGCCGAGCCACAGCGCGCCGCCCAGCGTCCCCACCACGATCCCCGCCTGCATGCCGCCGATGCGCCGCAGCACCGCCCCGAAGCTCGCGCGCGGCCCGGTCTGCCAGATGTTGGTGACGAGCGACGGCACGATCAGCAACGCCGCGGCCCGCACCGGTGGCATCCACAGCGCGAGCAGCGCCATCGACACCGTCGGCAGCCCGAGCCCGATCACGCCCTTGATCACCCCGGCCAGAAGAAATACGGCGGCAGCCGCGGCCCAGTGGCCCGCCGTCAGTTCGTTGGAAAAGATCGTCATTGCCGCCGAGTCTGCCGACCGGCCAAGCGCTCGAAAATGCGGCATTCGCGCACCCAGCCTCAGGCACAGGCTGAGGCTCGCGTGCTACCTTGCGGCCCATCATGCGATTCGATCTCACCGACCTCAAGCTCTTCATCCACGTCGTCGAGGCTGGCAGCCTCACGGCCGGGGCCGAGCGCTCGCACATGACGCTCGCCTCGGCCAGCCAGCGCGTGCGCGGCATGGAAGATGCGCTCGGCAGCCCGCTGCTCACCCGCCACGCGCAGGGTGTGCGCCCCACCGAGGCCGGCCGTACGCTGCTGCACCATGCGCGCGTCGTGCTGCAGCAGATGGAGCGGCTGCGCGGCGAACTCGGCGAATACGGACAGGGCCTGAAGGGCCACGTGCGCTTCATGTGCGGCACCTCGGCGCTGACCGAGCACTTGCCCGAAGTGCTGAGCCGCTTTCTCGCGGAGCATCCGCGCATCTCGGTCGACCTCGAAGAGCGCCCGAGCCCCGACACCGTCGATGCGCTGCGCGCGGGCCTGTGCGACATCGGCATCGTCTCGGACGCGATCGATTCCGAGGGCCTCGAATGCCATCCCTTCCGCCGCGACGACCTCGTGCTCGTGATGCCGCGCGGCCATGCGCTGGCCGGGCGCCGACGCGTGAAGCTGGCCGAAGTGGTCGACAACGAATTCGTCGGCCTGCCCGCGGACAGCGCGCTGCAGCAGCTGGTCACGCAGCATGTGCGCGCCCTAGGCAAGCACCTGGCCTACCGCGTGCGCGTGCGCAACTTCGAGGCGGTGTGCCGAATGGTCGAGTACGGCATCGGCGTGGGCATCGTGCCGCAGACCGCGGCCGAGCGCTGCGCCCGCTCGATGAAGATCGCGCGCGCCTCGCTCGCCGATGCCTGGGCCGAACGCACGCTGATGGCTTGCGTGCGCTCGTCGGAAGATCTGCCGATCAATGCGCGGCGCATGCTCGAGCACCTGATCGCGCCGGTGCAAGAAGCTACGAAGAAGAAGTGACCGGCCGCCCCTGCCGCGCACGCGCCGCGACGAAGGCATCGAAAGCCTCGCTGCTGGTCTTTCGCGGCACATAGCCGAAGCGCTCTTTCAGCGCCGTGTTGAGCAGCACCGGCCGATAGCGCAGAAAGTCGAGCTGCTCCGGTCCGTAGCGGCTGACGCCCAACGCAGAGCCCACAGCGAGCGCAGCCTCGAGCACACCGGCCGGCCAGTCCGTCGCCTGCTTGCCCAGGCGCGATGCGATCTCGTGGATGGTGAGCGCGCCGTCGCCCGCGAGGTTGTAGCAACCGGCCGGTGCATCGTCCAACGCGTGCGCGATGGCGCCCGTCACGTCCTCGTCCCACACGAACACGAACGGGCTCGCGCTGCCACGGATCGCGATGAGCCGCTTCTTCTCGAACAGCGCGGTGATCTGGTTGTCGACCCGCTCGCCGAGGATGGTGCCGATGCGCAGCACCGTTTGCGCGAGCGCGGGGTGTTTCTCGCGATAGTCCGCCAGCATCTCCTCCACCTGACGCTTGTGATCGGCGTACGCGAACACCGGATTGCCCCGCAGCGGCTGCTCCTCGGTCATCCAGGCCGGGTTGTCCGCGTGATAGCCGTAGGCCGCGCCGCTGGACGACACCACGATGTGCCGCACACCCTGCGCCACGCAGGCTTCGAGCACATTGCGCGTGCCGCCCACATCGACCGAATGCTCGAAGGCGCGGTTCGAGTCCTTGCCCGGCGTGACGATGGAAGCCAGGTGCACGACCGTGTCGATCGCGTATTCAGCCAACGTGCCGCCGATGCCCGCATCGCGCACATCCTGCTGGCGATAGACCACGCCCGCCAGTTGCCGCTCCGCCGGCACTTCGCGCACGTCAAGCGCCACGAGCACGTCGAGGGACTTTCCCGTCAGCGCAGCCAACACGCCGCGCCCAAGAAACCCATCGCCCCCCGTCACGAGCACGCGGCGCGCATTCATGGCGTCGCGGGCTTGCGCCCCCACCAGCTTGCGAGCGCGAGGCCCGCGATGATGTCCCAGAACCCCCACACGCCAGCCACCACCGCCATGCCGCCGAGCCCGCCGAAGAAGCTGAAGATCAGCACCAGCCCGAGCCCCGCGTTGCGGATGCCCACCTCGATCGACACCGCCCGCCGGTCGTAGTCGCCCAGCCCCGAGAGCCGCGCGCACAGGTAGCCCGTGCCGAAGGCCAGCGCATCGTGGATCACCACCGCCAGCAGCACCAGCCCCACGTAGTCGAGAAAGTAGCGCCAGTTGCCCGCAATGGCACCGACGATGAAAGCGATCAGCGCGAGAAAGCTCAGGATGCGCGCCGGCTTCTTGATGCGTGCGGTGAGTCGCGGCAGCTGGTGCGCGCAGGCCACGCCCAGCACGAACGGAATGCCGATGATCATCACGATGTGGCCCAGCATGTCGAGCGGGTCCAGCGCAATCGTCTTGAGCAGCGCCGAGGCCGTCGGATGCAGCCCGCCCCAGAACGCGAAGTTCAGCGGCATGACGACGATGGACAGCGCATTCGAGATCGCCGTCATCGACACCGACAGCGCCACATTGCCGCCCGCACGGTGCGTGAGGATCTGCGAGATGTTCCCCGGCGGGCAGCAGGCCACCAGGATCATGCCCAGCGCGATGCTCGGCCCCGGCTTCAGGATCAGCGTGAGCGCGAAGGTCACGGCCGGCAGCACGATGAACTGCGCGCCGATGCCCACCGCCATCGCGCCCGGCATGCGCGCCACGCGCTTGAAATCGTCGATGCGCGTGTCCAGCGCAATGCCGAACATCAAGAAGCCCAGCACCACGTTGAGCAGCACCAGCGAGGCAGGATTGAAGTGAAGGCGGATTTCGTCGACGGGCAGCATGAAAGTGGTGGCCTCGTTCAGCGTGGATCGGCCAGCGCCGCCGAGGCACTGCGCACCGCCGCGCGGTAGGTGTCTTTGTGCACGTAGTACGCCATGCGTTCGAGCTGCAGGTACTTGTAGCCGCCCGACAGATCGGGCGGCGGCCCCTGTACCGCCGCGCGCAGCGCCTCGGCCTTGGGCGATCCGTCGGCTCTCGCGCGGAAGTAGCGCGCCAGCAGTTCGGCCTGCTCGTAGCGCCCCTGCCAGCCGATGCCGCTCGCCTCGATCATCCCGAGCACGCCGATGCTCTCGAAGCGCGGCGAGAAGATGTTGAGATACAGGCGCGGTGCCATGCCCTGCCAGTTGAGCAGGTCGCGGTCGATGAACGGATAGTGCAGCGCGTAGCCGGTCGCGGCCAGGATCAGGTCGTAGTCGCGCGCGCTGCCGTCCTTGAAGTGCACCGTGTGCCCGTGGAGCCGCGCGATGTCGCCGCGCACACCGATGTCGCCATGCCCCACGTGATGCAGCACCAGCGAATTCACGATGGGGTGCGACTCGTACATCCGGTAGTCGGGCTTCGGAAACCCGAAGCGCACCGGGTCGCCGGTGAACCACTTGAGCACCGTCGCATCGACCCGTTGCTTGAGCCACGGCGGCAACGGCCGCTTGCCGCCGAGCGTGTCGGCCGGCTTGCCGAACACGTACTTCGGCACGAAGTAGTAGCCGCGCCGCACCGAGATGTCGACGCTCTTCGCGTAGTGCACCGCGTCGACCGCGATGTCGCAGCCCGAGTTGCCCGCGCCGACGATAAGCACGCGCTTGTCCTTGAAGAGCTCGGGGTGCTTGTAGTCGCTGGTGTGCAGCAGTTCGCCATCGAAGTGGCCTTCGAACTGCGGGCGCTTGGGTTCGGCGAGCGTGCCGTTGGCGATGACCACACCCTTGTATTCGGCGGTCTCGGCGCCTCCCGCCCCGGTGTCGATGGTCACGCGCCACCGCGTGTCCGGCGCATCGCTCACCGGCTCCACGCGCAGCACGCGCGTGTTGAAGCGGAAGTGTTCCCGTAGGCCGAAGCAGTCGGCGAAATCGCTGAAGTAGCGGCGCAGCTCGCGGTGACTCGGATAGTCGGCCACCGTGTCGGCCATCGGGAACTCGGCGAACTCGGTGGTGCGCTTGCTCGAGATCAGGTGCGCCGAGTGATAGACCGTGGAGCGTGGGTTGTCGATGTCCCACAGCCCGCCCACATCGCTGTGCCCCTCGAAGCCTTGAAACGGAACGCCGTGCTTCTGCAGGTTGCGCGCCCCGGCCAGGCCGGAAGGGCCGGCGCCGATGAGGGCGATCTTCTCGTGGGTGGGCGTGTTGTCTGCCATCAGGTGGGTGGATGTTTTTCGGAAAGGCCTGGAATGGCTGTGGCCCCCGCTTCGCCCACGCGCGGTTTGCGCGGCTGCCCGCGCAGCACGCGGTCGTGCAGTTTCTCGGGCAGCAGGTTCAGCAACTTCGAGAGCCAGCCGATGCGGCGCGGCAGCACGATCTGTTCGCGACCTGCACGCACGCCGGCAAGCAGTTGGTGCGCGGCCTCGTCGGCTTCGAGCAGGCCCGGCATCGCGAAACGGTTGCCCGCAGTCAAGGCGGTGCGGATGTAGCCCGGGCTGATCGTGTGCACCGTGATGCCTGTCTCGCGCAACTCGGCACGCAGGCTTTCGAGATAGCGGATCAGCCCCGCCTTGCTCGCGCAGTAGGCGCCGTTGCCCGGCATGCCGCGCCAGCCTGCAATGCTGGCCACGCCGACCAATGCGCCACGTCGCTGCGCACGCATCGGCTTCACGAAAGGCTGGAAGGTGGTGGCCGCGCCGAGCAGGTTGATCTCCAGCATGCGGCGCAGCACCGCGAGGTCGTCGGCCTCGGCGGTGTCGAAGCCCCCCGCCACGCCTGCATTGGCAATCACGAGGTCCGGCACGCCGGCCCTGGCCATCCAGTCGATGGCCATGGACTGCATCGCGACGCTGTTCGACACATCGGGCGTGTAGACCGCGCATCGCCCAGGTGCCAGCGCAGCGAGCGCATCGAGCTTCGCCGCGTCGAGCCCGACCAGCGCCACCTGCGCGCCGCCATCGATCAGCTCGCGCGCCAGTGCCTGGCCGAGGCCACCACAGGCTCCGGTGAGGACGACGTTGCGAAACGGCAAGGGCATGGGGCAATGAGGCTGCGAGTGGCAAAGCGCAGCCACTGTAGCCGCGCATCGCCGGAGCGCCTCCCAGCGTTTCCCCTTGCCCCGCTCCCTCTGGGCAGAGGGCGCCGAACCGACTCAGACCACCGAAGAGGCCGGAAACTCGATCTGGATCTTCACGTCGCTCGCCCGCCCCGCCGCCGCCTCCTCGAAGGCCTGGATGCCGTTCTCGAACGCGAAGGTGCGCGAGATGAAGGGCTTCACGTTCACCTGGCCCGAGGCAATCAACGCGAGCGCGCGCGGAAAGATGTTGGCGTAGCGGAACACCGACTCGATGCGCAGTTCCTTCGCCTGGATCGCGACGATGTCGAACGCGACCTTGGCGGGCGGGCAGCCCACGATCACCACGCAGCCCCCCGGGCACGGCAGCTCGAAGATGCCGTCGTAGGCGCGGGTGCTGCCGCTGGCTTCGAAGACGACGTTCGCGCCCCAGCCGTCGGTGAGCGCCTTCACGGTTTCGGCGAGGTTCGTGTCGCGCACATTCACCGTCGTCACGGCCGGGTTGTCGGCAAAGAGGGCCAGCTTCTCGGGCACGAGGTCCGCGAGGATCACGCGCGCTGCACCGCCGGCCAGTGCCGCCAATGCGGTCATCGCACCGATGGTGCCGGCGCCGATGACCACCGCCACGTCGCCCGGCTTCAGCGCGGCCTTCTTCGCGGCCTGCAGGCCGATGGCCAGCGGCTCGACGATGGCGCCCTCTCCGAAACTCACGTTGTCGGGCATGCGGAAGGTGAAGGCCGCCGGGTGCACCACGAAGGGCGTGAGGCAGCCGTGGATCGGCGGCGTGGCCCAGAAGCGCACGGCGGGGTCGAGGTTGTAGATGCCTTCGCGGGTGGCGCGCGAATCCATCTCGGGAATGCCGGGCTCCATGCAGACGCGGTCGCCGGGCTTCAGGTGCGTGACTTCGGCGCCCACCTCGGCGACCACGCCGGAGGCCTCGTGGCCGAGGATCATCGGCTCGTTGACCACGAAAGGGCCGATGCCGCCGTGCTGGTAGTAGTGGACGTCGCTGCCGCAGACACCCACGGTGTGCATGCGGATCTTCACGTCGCGCGGTCCCATGTGCAGGGGAAGGTCGACGTCGCGCAGCGTGAGTTCGTGCGCCTTTTCCAGGACCAGTGCTTTCATTTCCGTTTTCTTTCGCTCGAGAGTGTGTTTCGGTTGTCGGTGTTCAATGCGAGGGGGTGCTGTCGATGCGCAGCGATGCGCCGGTGTCGATGTCGAACAGATGCACCTGCTGCGGATCGGCCACGAAGCTCACGCGCTCGTGCAAGCGCGGGCTCTGGGCCGAGGGCATGAGTGCGGAGATTTCGTTGTCGTCCTCGCCGAAGCTCACCAGCACTTCGTTGCCGAGGTATTCGATGAGCTGCACCTCGCCGGAGAAGCCGCCGTCGCGGCCTCCGTTCATATCCACCTGCAGGTGGGCGGGACGGATGCCCAGCGTCACGCGCTCGCGGCCTTCGAGCGCGAACCGGCGCGCATTCACATGCACGACACCGCCTCGTCCGCTCAGTTCGAAATGGCTGCCGGCATCCTTGACCGACATCTCCACCAGGTTCATCGGCGGCGTGCCGATGAAGCCGGCCACGAAGGCCGAGCGCGGACGCTCGAAGATTTCCTTGGGCGAGCCGACCTGCTCGATGCGCCCGTCGCGCAGCAGCACGATGCGGTCGGCCAGCGTCATCGCCTCGTGCTGGTCGTGGGTGACGTAGACGGTGGTGGTCTTGAGCGTCTGGTGCAGCTTCGCGATCTCGATGCGCATGTGGTTGCGCAGCTTGGCGTCGAGGTTCGACAGCGGCTCGTCGAACAGGAACACCTTGGGCGTCTTGATCATCGCGCGCGCAATGGCCACGCGCTGCTGCTGGCCGCCCGAGAGCTCGGTGGGCTTGCGCTGCAGGTAGCGCTCCAGGCCCAGGGTGTCCGACACCTCCTTGATGCGGCTGTCGATCTCGGCCTTGGGCACCTTCAACCGCTTGAGACCGAAGGCGATGTTGTCGCGCACGGTCATGTGCGGGTAGAGCGCGTAGTTCTGGAACACCATGGCAATGCCGCGCTCCTGCGGCGGCAGGTCGTTGACGCGCCGGCCGCCGATGCGCAGGTCGCCGCCGCTGATGTCTTCCAGGCCCGCGAGCATGCGCAGGATGGTCGACTTGCCGCAGCCCGAGGGGCCAAGAAACACGACGAACTCGTTGTCGGCCACGTCGAGGTCGAACGCGTGGACGACCTGCGTTTCCCCGTAGCGCTTGATGATGTTGTGACAGCTGATTGCAGACATTTTTTGTTCTGGAGAAAAGAAGGTGATGCGGCTCATGTGGCCTCCCGCTTGCGCTTGAACGCGGCATTGAGAAAACCGCTGAGCACACCGACCATCAAGAGCGGCGGCACCGACAGCAGGATGACCGAGGCATTCAGAATGCCCCAGGGCACGTCGCGCCCCAATTGGCTGAGTTCGGAGGCAACGATGGGCAGCGTCTTGGCGTCGGAGGTGGTGAGCATCAGCGCGATGAGGAATTCGTTCCACACCAGAACGAAGCCGAAGGCGATGGCGCCGATGAGGGAGCGCGCGGCAATCGGCAGCGACACGCGAAAGAAGATCGCGTAGGGCCCGTAGCCATCGACTTTGCCCGCCTCTTCCACCTCCTTGGGCACCGCCTTGAACGCCGGAATGGCGAGCCAGATCACGGTGGAGAGCGTGAGCAGCGTGTAGGTGACGATGAGCGCGAAGCGCGTGTCGTACAGCTCCAGCTGAAGCCAGATGACCATGAGCGGAATGGCCACCGCCACCGGTGGCAGGAAGCGCATCGACAGCACGAAGAACTGGATGTCGTCGGCCCAGCGCAGCGGATAGCGGGCGAGCGCATACGCGGCCGGCAAGCCCAGCACCGCGCCGATGACGACGGCCGCGCCGACCACGAGGATCGAGTTGATGAGCCCCTGCGCCACGGCCTCGCGCCCCAGCACATAGGCGTAGTTCTCCAGCGTGGGCGTGAAGATGAACTTCGGCACGGCCGAGACGATGTCGACCCGGTTCTTGAACGAATTGATGAAGGTCCAGAGAACGGGCACCAGCGCGGAGAGGCCCGCGACGATGAGCACCAGCCGCGCGAGCAGCGTGCCGGCGGAAAGAGACGATTGCTTTTTCATGACGAGGGCCTCGTCCATTTCCAGATGTAGGTGAAGGCCACGGTCGACGCGACCATCATCAGCACCGCCATGCTCGATGCGTACGAGATGCGGCCCGACTCGATGAAGCCCTGCGAGAAGGCGTACATGTCGAGCGTCTCGGTCGAAATGCCCGGGCCGCCGCGCGTCATCACATAGATCAGGTCGAAGGCCCGCAGCGACTCGACCATCTTCACGAAGGTGAGGCTGATGAGCGGCGCCTTGAGCATCGGCAATGCGACGTAGGCGTAGACCTCCCAGGTCTTCGCATGGTCCATGCGCGCGGCCTCGAAGGGTTGCGGCGGCAGGGTTTCGAGCAGCTTGAGCACGATGACCGCGAAGAACAGGCCCCACTGCCACACATCGACGAAAGCCACGGTGAGCAGCGCCGTGAGCGGATTGGCCAGCAGGTCCAGCGGCTCACCCGTGATCGCCTTATACGGGTAAGTCAGCAGGCCGAACAACGGATGGAACGCGAACTTCCAGACAAAGGCTGCCGACACACGCGGCAGCAGCACCGGCACGATGAACAGCATGCACAGCGCATTGCGCCAGCGCGGTGTGGTGTTCTGGAACAGCAGCACACCCAACAGCACCGCGACGGCCATCGTCGAGGTGACCGTCAGCACCTCCCAGATGAGCGAAACGCTCACCGAGTTCAGGAAGCGCCGGTCGGAGAACAGCTGCACGTAGTTCGAAAACCAGACCCAGCCGGCATCGGCCTGGCCCAGTTCCCGGTCCTGCAGCGAGATGACGATCGCGAAGATCGTCGGTACCAGCGCGAGGACCGCCAGCACCAGCAGGCCCGGTCCGATGAAGACGACCGGCAGCCTGGTCTTGTTGCTTCGCGTCTGCTTCACTTCTTGCGCCGTGCGATCAGCTGCTTCGCATAGGCCTCGAGTTCATCGAGCCCGCCCTGGATGTCGGTGCGCGAACCGGTGACCAGCTCTTCGAGAATGATCCCCCAGCGATCGCCGAGGTCGGGCCATGCCGGGTCCTGCCAGAAGTTCACCGCGGTCACCTTGCCGGTGTCGGCCAGGGCCTTGCCGAGATCGGCGCCGTAGCGCTTGGCGAACTCGGGACTGCCCAGCACGCTGGTGCGGTTGAGTTCGCTGAACTGGCCTTCGGCAAGACGGCGCTGCTCCTGCTTCTTCGAGGTGGCCCAGGCGATGAACAGGCCCGCGCACTTCTTCGCCTCTTCGGTCTTGTTGGCCTTGGTGCCGATCGCGAGGCCGTGGCCGTAGCCGCCGCCGGTCAGCGGCGTGGGCGGCGGCAGGTAGGCCACCTTGCCGATCACGGTCGAGGTCTTGGGGTCGAGCGCATTGCCGGCGAGCGGCGTCGACTCGACCAGCAGCGCGACCTTGCCCGCGAGGAAGGCGCCGGTGGATTCGTCCCAGCTGCCGGTCTTGGTGCCGGGCGCCGAGTACTTGAAGAGCTCCAGGTAGGTCTGCGTGGCCTTCAGCGCGGCGGGCGAATTGAAGACCGGCTTGTCGCCGTCGAACCACTGGCCGCCATAGCCGCGGAAGAACGGCATCCAGCGCCACACGTTGGCGCCCGAGCCGCGCTGGCCGCGCAGCGCCACGCCGTAGATGCCGTTGGCCGGGTCGTTGAGCTTCTTCGCGGCGGCAACGAACTCGTCGAGCGTGGTGGGCGGCTTGACGCCGGCCTTCTCGAGCAGGTCCTTGCGGTAGACCAGCAGGTCGCCACCACCGGTGACCGGCGCGAACCATGTCTCGCCCCCGAAGGTCGCGACCTTCTGGCGGCCCGGGTCGAAGTCGGCGTAGTCGTAGTCGGCCGGGTAGTACTTGGCGAGCGGCACGATCCACTTGGACTGCGCGAACAAGGGCACGTTGGCCTCGTCGACGTAGTACACGTTGTACTTGCCGACGGTGGAGGCATCGGCGCGCGTCTTGGTGCGGCGGTCGTTCTCGTTGAGGTTGTCGATGGTGAACGAGGCACCGCTCAGCGCCTTGAACTCGTCCTTGTACTTTTCGAGCAGGGTGAGACCGTCGCGCGGCTGGGAGAGGACGCGCACATCGTCCTTGCATGCCTGCTGGGCTTGAACGTGGCCGGCTGCGGCCAATGCCGCCAGCAGCAGTGCGCCAGCGGTGGTGCGGCGGGTGTTTCGGTGGGTCATCTGCTCGTCTCCTTGACTTCTTTGTGAGGGTGACGAAGCGTAGGCAGCGAAGGCCCGACCCCGCGTACACGCGCGCCGGGGTACTGGTATTTCGATGACCAACGGACTTGGGGTTTTGCCGGGGGTGCGGCGTGCTAATCAGTTTTCGCTCATTGCAATCCGAAGGTTTGCAGGCCGAAAACGCCGGCGAAGAAATAGCGCGGAATCGACTACTTCCCCCGTATCGACGCTGCATGCGATCCCCGCTGTAATCCACGCGGCCATTCGCCGGCGTCACAAGCGTCGGCCGGCCGGTATGTGTCTATCCCTTACATCACCTTTTGTGGAATGCCTATGAAAACCAGATTCAAAGTTGTCGTTGTCGCAGTGTTGGCGTTGGCGGGGCATGGCGCCTTTGCCGCGGATGCGGACCCGGGCAAGCAGGCGGCGATCGACCGCGCGCTGGGGTTGATCCAGAGCAACCCGTCGAGCTTCAGCGTCGCGACGCCCGCCCCCAGTTCCAATCGCACACGCCGATCGCTGGACTTCCAGGGCGCGGCCGGCAGCGCGGCAGCGCCCGCCGAGGGCGACCAGTTCAAGCCGCGCGACGTGACCGTGGACAAGGACGGCACCGAGCATGTGCGCTTCGACCGTTTTCACAACGGGCTGCGCGTGATCGGCGGCGACGTGGTCGTGCATTCGGTGCGGGGGCAGCTGACGCAGTCCAGCCTGACACAGGGCAGCCCGATACGCCTGCCCGAGACGCTGGCCAGGGTCGATGGGCGCACCGTCATCCAGAACGCACCCGACATCGGCGCCGAGCGCGCCAGGCAGATTGCGGGCGAGCGCTTCGCGAGCGCGGTGACGCGGTACGGCACGCCCGAGCTGGTGGTCTTCGCCCGCGACGAGAAGCCGGTGCTGGCCTACGAGGTCCGCATCTACGGCAGGGCCACCGCGGCGCATGGAAGCGCCGTGGCGTACTACGTCAACGCAGCGGACGGCAAGCTGCTGGACGCAGAAGACCTGGTGCACACCGCGGCCGCCACGGGCGCGGGGAAATCGCTGTACTACGGCGAGCTGCAGATCACCACCGACCAGACCGGCAACAACGCCTATCGCATGGTCGATCCGACGCGCGGCGGCGGCGAGGTGATCGATGGCCGCGACTCGGTGTACACGGACCTGTTCGATGCACCTGACCTGGCCCCGTTCACCAGCCCCGACAACAAGTGGGGCAACGGCGCCGTCACGGACCGCAAGACCGTTGCGGTCGACATCAACTATGGGCTGGCCAAGACCTGGGACTACTACAAGCTCGTGCACGGCCGCAACGGCATCTTCAACGACGGCCAGGGCGTGCAGAGCTACGCGCACGTGTTGTTCACCAACCAGGACGGCAGCATCACCGGCGCCAATGCCGCATGGATCGGCGAGTACCGGATGATGGTCTACGGCGACGGGCAGGCAGGCACCTCGCTGCCCAGGCCCGTGGTGTCCATCGACGTCGCCGGGCACGAGATGAGCCACGGCGTGAACCAGGCCACCGCGAACCTTGCGTATTCGCGCGATGCGGGCGGCTTGAACGAAGCGAACTCCGACATCTTCGGCACCCTGGTCAAGTACCACGCGAACAACGCGAACGATCCGGGCAACTACGTCATCGGCGCGCGCATCCTGGCCTCGGGCCTGCGCAAGATGTACAAGCAGGATGTCGATGGGCGCTCGTACGTGTGCTATCCGCAAGGCGGCTTCAAGAGCGTGCTCGTGAACCCGAGGCACGACCCTCACCTCACCTCGGGGGTCGGCAATCGTTTCTTCTACCTGCTGGCCGAAGGCGCCGTGGTGCCATCGACCGACACCCGCCTTACGAAGAACGACCTGGTGTGCAACGGCGACACGGGCGTGGCGGGCATCGGGCGCGACAAGGCCGGCAAGATCTGGTACCGCACGCTCACGCTGTACCTGAACGGCAACTCGACCTATCCGAATGCCCGGGTCGCGTCGATCCGCGCGGCTTCGGATCTGTACGGCGCCAACTCGGTCGAGAAGGCCGCCGTGGCGCGCGCTTGGAGCGCGGTACTGGTCGAATGACCAGGCGGCGGTGAAAGGCCCCGGCCGGCCGGCTCGAACGGCCGCCGGTCGGGCATCATCCGGGCCAGAATCGGTGCCCGCCGATTCATCCCTCTGCGCCCCAAGATGCAAAGTCCGAATCCCGCCTGGCATGTGCTCGGCGCCGCGCTCGCGGCGCTGCTTCTTCCATCCGCCGGCCATGCGGAAATCTACAAGTGGGTCGACGCCAAGGGCCAGACGCATTACTCGGAGCGCAAGGCCGACGCGGGCGATGCCAGGACCGTGGAAGTGAAGCCCGCACCGGCGCCGCCGCAAAGCTCCGCACCGAAGGAAGACTGGCGTGCCTGGAGCAGGGCCTCGCCGCCGACGCAGACGGCGGCGGGAGCACCGCCCTACGGGCCGCCCGTGGCAAGGCCCAGATCGGTCTCGGGTGGAAGGGAGAACGGCACCGACGCTTCGCGCTGCGCGCTCGCACGGGATGTTCTCGCCGGGGTGCTGCAGCACAGCAACGGCAAGCCCATCGACCAATACGACCGCGACGTGGCGCAGAACGACGTCAAGTCCTTCTGCAAGTGATCGGCTGATCCCGCGGGCGCGGGGGCGAATAACCGATTCCGACTGAACCCGGGTGCTGGAGCAACCATCGCCCTGGTGTCGGCTCGGCCTCATTGGTTGCAATGTAAAACCGAATCGATAGAATTTGATCGGTCTTCTTTTGAAACCAGAAGCCGACATCCCCCTCTCAACCTCTTCCGGATTCGCCATGACCCACTACCGCTCCGCCACCGTCGACGGCCTGAAGATCTTCTATCGCGAGGCGGGCGACCCCGCGCTGCCGGCCCTGCTCCTGCTGCACGGCTTTCCGGCCTCGTCCTTCATGTACCGCGGGCTGATCGAGCGGCTGGCCCATCGCTTCCACGTCATCGCGCCGGACTACCCGGGCTTCGGCCACAGCGATGCGCCTTCGGTGGTCGAGTTCAGCTACACCTTCGACAGCCTCGCCGACATCGTCGGGAAGTTCACCGAGCAACTCGGCCTCGAGCGCTACGCCCTCTACATGCAGGACTTCGGCGGCCCGGTGGGATTTCGCCTCGCCACGCGTCATCCGGAGAAGGTGAGTTTCCTCGTGGTGCAGAACGCCAATGCCTACGAGGAAGGATTGCCCGACGATTTCTGGGGCCTCGCGCGTGCGCTGTGGAAAGACCCGTCGCCCGCCAACTACGCGAAGATCCGCGAAGCCGCCATGTCCGATGCGGCGCTGGAGTGGAACTACACGCACGGCGTGAAGAATCCGGAACGCATCGACCCGGACAACTGGCTCCTGCAGCGCGCCCTGCTCGCCCGTCCCGGCAACAAGGACGCGATGGCGGCCCTGCTGCACGACTACGGCAGCAACCTCTCGCGCTACCCGGCCTGGCAGGCGTACTTCCGCAAGCACCAGCCGCCGACGTTGGTCGTCTGGGGCGCCAACGACGTGATCTTTCCGCCGTCGGGCGCGCACCCCTATCAGCGCGATCTGCGGCAGGTCGACTTCAAGCTGCTCGACACCGGGCACTTCGCGCTCGAAGAACTGGGAGAGGTGATTGCCGCCCACATCGAGCGCTTCCATGACGCCTTGAAAGCCTGAGCCCCATGGAATTGAACGTCGATGCGACCGCGGCCCGGCACGCGCAAGCGCGGCCCGCCGCACCATCCATCTCCGCTCCGATGGCGCTGCTGTTCGCGGTCGCATGCGGGCTTGCTGTCGCCAACGTCTATTACGCCCAGCCGCTGCTCGACACGCTCGCGGCCACCTTCGGCATCCGCCCCGCGACGGTCGGCATCGTCATCACCATCACCCAGGTCGGCTATGGCCTCGGGCTGCTGCTCGTCGTGCCGCTGGGCGACCTGATCGACCGGCGACGGCTGATCGTGGGGCAATCGCTGCTGTCGGTGATCGCGCTGCTCTGCGTTGCGCTGGCGCCCAGTGGGGCGATCCTGCTGCCGGCGATGGCGGCGGTCGGCGTGCTGGCGGTCGTGACGCAGGTGCTGGTCGCCTACGCCGCGATCATGGCGCCGCCGGGCGAACGGGGCCGCGTGGTGGGCATCGTCACCAGCGGCATCATCATCGGCATCCTGCTGGCGCGCGCCGTGTCGGGCACGCTGTCGGATCTCTTCGGCTGGCGCTCGGTGTACCTGGTGTCGGCCGCGGCCACGCTGGTCGTCGCCGGCCTGCTGTGGAAGGCGCTTCCGCGCAACGTGCGGCCTGGGGTGCGCATCCCGTATCCGCAGTTGATCCGCTCGGTGTTCACGCTCTTCGTCGAAGAGCCCGTGCTGCGCATCCGCGCCGTGCTCGCGATGCTGATCTTCATGGCCATCACGATGCTGCTGACGCCGATGGTGTTGCCGCTGACGGCGCCGCCCTTCTCGCTCTCGCACACGCAGGTGGGGCTGTTCGGCCTGGCGGGCGCGGCCGGTGCGATGGGTGCTGCGCGCGCAGGTCGCCAGGCGGACCGCGGTCACGCACAGCGCACCACCGGCATCGGGCTCGTGGTCATGCTGCTGTCGTGGGCGCTCATCGCGATGCTGCCGTGGTCCATCTGGGCGATGGTGATCGGTGTCGTCACGATCGACTTCGGCCTGCAGTCGGTGCACGTTTCGAACCAGAGCCTGATCTACCGCGTGCGCCCGGAAGCGCAGAGCCGGCTGACCGCCGGCTACATGATCTTCTATTCGATCGGCTCCGCCACGGGATCGATCGCCTCGACGATGGTGTATGCCCATGCCGGATGGAACGGCGTCTGCATCGCAGGAGCCGTCACCAGCGGCGTCGCGCTGGCGTTCTGGGCCGCGACCCGGCACCTGACGCCGCCGGACTCGACCGCCTGAAGACTCAGGCGATGGTTGCGAGCGGCGTGTTCTGCGCGGTGCGCAGGCCGAAGCGGTCCTGCGCCTGCTGGCGGTAGGCCGAAGGCGTCATGCCCTTGAGCTGCAGGAAGCGCCGGTTGAAGTTCGCGAGGTTTGCAAAGCCCACCTCGTAGCAGATGTCGCTCACCAGCCGGTCGGAGGTCTGCAGCATCTCGCAGGCCTTGGTGATGCGCAGCCGCGTGACGAAATCGGTGAACGTGCTGCCCATGTGCTTGTGGAAGTAGCGCGAGAAGCTGCTCTCGGCCATGTTGGCCACCGCGCACACGGCCGGCAGCGACAGCTCTTCGGTCAGGTGCGCATCGAGGTAGTCGAGCACGCGGCGCATGCGGGTGTTGGCGCTCGGGTCGTCGTCCAGCGGGCCGGCGGCGCTGGAGATCTGGCGCCAGTCTTCCCAGTTCGCGAGCTCGTGCAGCAGTCCGATGAATTCCGAGAGCCGCGCCATGCCCTCCTTGCCCTGAACGCGCATGAAGCGCTCGCGCATCCGCTCGTGGATGCCGAAGAACTCGATGCCGAGCTTCGCGCGGTCGAGCATCGGCAGCACCGCCTCCAGTTCGGGGAACAGGCCCGAGGCCTTGCGCAGCGGCTCGTCGCGGAAATGAATGACCATGCTGCGGTCGGCGATGCCCTCGGGCGGCACGTCGTGCGAGATCCATGTGTGCGGAAGGCGCCCGCCGACGAGGGCCACGTAGCCAGGCTCGAAGCGGCCGATGTGGTTGCCGACGTACGAATCGCCACTGCTGCGGTTGATGATCTGCAGCTCGTACTCGTCGTGGTAGTGCCAGCAGTCGAACGGCCAGGGCACGCCGTGCTGCAGGCAGCGGACCGAACTGCCGCCCGCCGGCTCGAAACCGAGCCGGGGGTCGCGCATCAGTTCATGCTCGAGTTCCGGCTTTCGCGCATTGTTGTATTTGCTCATGGCGTCTCCCTGGGTGTGACCTTGGGGTGCTTCCGAGCATGCGGCGTTGCCGGCGGCGGCCGCCTGTCAGGCGCCGGCCACCTTCATGCGGTTGACCAGAATCGACCCCGTGGTCTTGGCGCCGAAAGTGTAGGCATCCGCGCCGATGGCTTCAATGCCCATCAGCATGTCCTTCAGGTTGCCGGCGATGGTGATCTCCTGCACCGGGAAGGCGATGCGGCCCTTCTCGACCCAGAAGCCGCTGGCGCCGCGCGAGTAGTCGCCGGTCACGTAGTTCACGCCCTGCCCCATCAGCTCGATCACGAAGAGGCCGGTGCCCAGCTTGGCGAGCATCGCATCGAGGTCGTCGCCGTGCTTCGTGAGGCGCGAGCTCAGCGTCAGGTTGTGCGAGCCGCCGGCGTTGCCGGTGGTCTTCATGCCCAGCTTGCGGGCCGAGTAGGTGGAGAGGAAATAGCCCTCGAGCCGGCCGGCATCGACCACCTTGCGGGCCCGGGTGGTCACGCCTTCGTCGTCGAAGGGCGAGCTGCCCTTGCCGCGCATCACATGCGGGTCTTCGGCCACGTCGATGTGCTTGGGCAGCACCGGCTTGCCGAGCGAATCGAGCAGGAAGGTGCTCTTGCGGTACAGCGCCCCGCCGCTCACCGCCTGCACCAGCCCGCCCAGGAGGCCCACGGCCAGCGGCGACTCGAACAGCACCGGGCATTCGGTGGTCTTGATCTTGCGCGACTTCAGGCGGCTCAAGGCCCGTTCGGCGGCGTAGCGGCCCACGGCCTGCGGGCTGGCGAGTTCGTCGGCCGAACGCATGGAGCTGTACCAGGCGTCGCGCTGCATGTTGTCGCCCTTGCCGGCGATGGGCGCCACCGAAATCGAGTGCCGCGAGCTGGCGTAGCCGCCGCGGAAGCCGTGCGTGTGCGCGCTGAAGAAATGGCTCTGCTGGGCCGAGACGCCCGCGCCTTCGCTGTTGGTGATGCGCTTGTCGGTCGAGAGGGCGGCCGCCTCGCATTCGAGGGCCAGCTTGGCAGCCTGCTCGCTCGTCACATCCCAGGGGTGGAACAGGTCGAGCTCGGGGTGTTCCTTGGCGATGTCTTCCTCGTCGGGAAGGCCGCTGACCGGGTCTTCGGCGGTGAAGCGGGCGATGTCGTAGGCGGCCTGCACCGTCTGCTTGATGGCGCCTTCGGAGAAGTCGGAGGTGCTCGCGTTGCCGCGGCGGTGGCCCACGTAGACGGTGATGCCGAGGGACTTGTCGCGGTTGCGCTCCACGTTCTCGAGCTCGCCCTTGCGGACCGAGACGCTCAGGCCGCAGCCCTCGGAGGCCTCGGCGCCGGCATCGGTGGCACCGAGCTTTTTGGCATGGGCCAGGGCCGTGTCGACCAGGTTTTCGAAGAAGGAGCGGCTGTAGGCGAAGCCGGAATCGGCGCGCGAGGAGGATGTCGTCATGTGGTGGCTATGATACTTGCGCCCCCATCTCCCGGTTTTCCCTCCAGCTTCCCGCTGTCTGTGCGGTCTATTGCGCACATTGCAACGCCGCACGGCGCGGCCCAGAATCCACCCACATGTCCCGCAAACCCAAAAAAGGCTATTTCGTCCGTGGCCAGTTCGTCGCCGAAGGCAGCGAACTCGACCTGGAGCTCAAGCGTGAGCTCAAGGGCACCGACGATGCCAGCCGCACCGATCTCAAGCGCGAAAGCGACGAGCTTCAAAAGCTCGGCACCGAGCTGCTCACGCTGCGCGCCGCCCTGTTCGACGCCCTCCAGCTGGACGAAAAACTGGTCGACGCCGTCGCCGAGGCCAAGCGCATCACCAACTTCGAGGGCAAGCGCCGCCAGATGCAGTTCATCGGCAAGCTGATGCGCAAGCTCGACGAGCCCACGCTGGAAGCCGTCAAGCTCGCCCTGACCGAGCAGAACAGCACGCCGGCCGCAGAAACCGCCGCCCTGCACGAGGCCGAGCGCTGGCGCGACCGGCTGATTGCCGACGACGACGCCCTCGGCGGCTGGATCGAAACCCATCCCGCCACCGACTCCCAGCAACTGCGCGCCCTGGTGCGCCAGGCCCGCAAGGACATGAAGACCGGCCCGGCCGGCGAAGCGCCCCGCCAGGGCAAGGCCTACCGCGAAATCTTCCAGTTGGTGCGGGAGCAACTGGCCGTGCATGGCGGCGACGACCACGCCGCGGCCGCCGCCGCGCAGGACCGGGAAGAGGACGCATGAGTTCGTCGTTCGACCCGGTGCGCATCGGCATCGTCTCCGTCAGCGACCGCGCCTCCAGCGGCACCTACGAAGACAAGGGCCTGCCGGCGCTGAAGGAATGGCTTGGCCGCGCGCTGAAGAACCCCATCGAATTCGAGCCCCGGCTGATCCCCGACGAAACCGCCCTCATCAGCGCCACGCTGATCGAACTGGTCGACGCCGGCTGCTCGCTGGTGCTGACCACCGGCGGCACCGGCCCCGCGCTGCGGGACGTGACGCCCGAAGCCACGCTGGCCGTCGCCCACAAGGAAATGCCCGGCTTCGGCGAGCAGATGCGGCAGATCAGCCTGCGCTTCGTGCCGACCGCGATCCTCTCGCGCCAGGTGGCGGTGATCCGCGACAAGAGCCTCGTCATCAACCTGCCGGGCCAACCCAAGTCGATCGCCGAAACGCTCGAAGGGCTGAAGGATGCCGACGGCGCGCAGGTCGTGCCCGGCATCTTCTCGGCGGTGCCCTACTGCATCGACCTGATCGGCGGGCCGTACCTGGAGACCGACGACGCGGTCTGCAAGGCCTTCAGGCCGAAGTCGGCGATTCGGCCGGTGCGCTGAACGCCGCGGTTACTTGACCAGCGTCAGCAACGGCGCGCCCTTGTCCTTGACCATCGTCACGAGGAACTTCGCGGGCTTGGTCTTGCTGGCGTTGCGGCCCACCGTGTGGATGTCGTTCGGGCCTTCGTAGAAGGTCTGGCCGGGGGTCAGCGTGACCTCCTTGCCGCCCTTCACCCCCATCACGATCGATCCCTCGAGCACATAGATGAAGGCGTGGGCGTCGTGGCGGTGGACCGGATCGACCGAGCCCGGCGGAAAGTCCACGATGAACGAGATCGCCTCCTTGCCGGGCATGTCCGCCAGGTCCTTGGTCATGAGGACGGTCGCTGCGGCTTCGGGCGCCGCCAGGGCGGGCATCGCGGCGAACATGCCGAGTGCGAGGCCGAGGGAAATGCAGGTCTTCTGAAAACGGGTCATGGGTTGTCTTTCCGGCCCGCGTCGCGGGCCTTGAACGAATGAGTGGACCAACAGCGAGCGGTTGGCAATTCAGGCGCGCGCACGCTGTGCAAGCCAGTCCGCGAAACGGATCGTCCCGAGGCGCGGGGCGGTGTCAGACGTGAGCGATCGATCGTCGAGCCGCACGCCGAAGTAGCTCGCTTCTGCATCGGTGACGACCGGGCGCTTGTCGCCGGTCGCTGCGAACAGGCGGCGCACCAGCGCGTCGAGCGGCAGCGCCTCGGGGCCCGCGATCTCGATCCGTCGCCGTGCGGGCGATTCGCCCACCACCACGGCCAGCGCGGCGGCGACATCATCCGCCGCCATCGGCTGGACCAGCGCATTCGAGAGCCGCACTTCGCCGCCCCGCACGCTCCCGTCGGCGATGCCGGCCACGAACTCGAAGAACTGCGTGGCCTGCACGATGGTCCAGGGCACGGGCGAGGCCTCGATCAGCTCTTCCTGGCGCTGCTTGGCGCGGAAATAGCCGCTGGCCAACAGGCGATCGGTGCCGACCACCGACAGCGCGATGTGGTGCGCCACGCCGGCCTCTGCTTCGGCGGCAAGCAGGTTGCGCCCCGCGGTGTCGAAGAAATGCAGCGCCGGCTCGTCCGCGAACGAGGGCGAGTTCGCCACGTCGACGACGACCTGCGCGCCGGCCAAGGCCTCCTTCAGGCCTTCGCCGGTGAGCGTGTTGACGCCCGTGGAGGGTGAAGCGGCGTTGACCTCATGGCCGGCATGGCGCAACAGGGCAGAAAGCTTGGAGCCGATGAGGCCGGAGCCTCCGATGATGACGATCTTCATGGTCGATTCCTCGGTGAAAGGGGTCAAAAAGGTACGCCCCCCATGGGCGTCCATGCAAGCAAGACGTCCGGTGGGAGGCGTTTGTGACACCGAAATCGAAAACCCGCTGAAGTTCATGCGACCGCGGGTGACGGTCCTCCCATCCGTTCAATGAAAAGGGCATTGAGCGTGTGGTTTGGCGAAGACCAAAGACCGCTTCGGGCTCGCGGTGACTCAGCTGTAACCGACTACAGTCGGCCAAGACCGGAGATTCAATCGAAGGAGCGGACATGAGCCTAGAGGTGAGCCCATCTGACGCGGACAGAGCGAGAAGCGTTGTCTCGGAACACCCGCTTTGGGCAGAGGCTTCGGCTCACGTGTACTGTGAGAGCGATATCTTCAGCTCTCAAAAAAGCCTCATTGAGCGTGCACGCCTGACAGACGAAGAGCGTGTCGCGCTGCAAGCTGCGCTCGCCGATACAGATACGGTCCTGGTGGTCAGCTACTACACAGCCGACAAGGCGCCGGAGCCGCTCTCGGGGGGAGGAAAACTGTACGGCTTCTTGGTCCATCCCCATTCCTTTGCGCTGCTGCATGCGGGTGAAGGCACTTGGCGCTCGTAGCTCCTTCCACTCTCACGGGCCCCCCAGCGTGAGGCTACAGTCGGCCAGAAGCCGCCATTCCCACGGAGCTGCTGATTCAGGCGGTACGCTGAGTGCCCCATCAAGATGAATACCGAAATTTATCTGGTCAACTTATGAGCAAGGAGCCCTTGTGCCGTTGAATGAGCAGCCCGCTTCTGGAGCCCAAGGACGCCTTGATGTCTGGGTCGATGGGTCCGCCGTCTGCCTCATCGCGGTCGGCTCGCATGGGGACCCGCTTGACCTGGGGGAGCAAGAAGTGGAGGCCCTCATCCAGCGCCTGCAAGACTGTCTCCGAATGGCCCGCGGCGAAACCCCCAGGGACGTAGGCTGAGAGACGCACTCATACAGCTGAAGTCGACCAGAAGCAGACCTTACCGCGCCCCCCACTGGGCAAGAAATACGAGCGTGCCGGCAGAATTCAGACTGTTTGTGAAACTATCGGACTGCAAGACCATGACTCATATGAGACCTGTCTCCGTCACCATGGCCGACATCTTAAGAGACGGTGGCTCCTACTTCCTTTTGTACGAAGGCTCTGATTCGAAAAGGTATTCGGTGAGCCTTCCGGTAGAGCTGCGCGATGATGTGCGCGTGGGATATGGCAAACCCGTCGTGCGCAACCCCAAGGGCGAAGCAACGGTTCTATCGTGGACAGAGGCGGCCGCATTGGCCCGGGAACTCACCCCGTTGGTCACGCAGTCGGTACTCGAAGGGGGCCCGACCAGAGCGCGCGAGTGTTTATCGTTTCTAGAGCTCGGGGGCGCTTTAGCGCCCGATGGTTCGACGTCTACATGAGGCTGCCCGCCTTCTAGTCGATACCCGCAAACGGCTACAGTCGGCCAAGACCGGTCAGTCGCGCCAGTGGTCAAAATCCAGTCACAGCAGAGGAACAAATTGACCAACGACGGCTGCACGACTACATGCAAGGGAGGCAGGTGAAGCAAGCCAAGACAGTGTGGGCATATACGCTATTCGGGCACAACGACGACTCTTACATGTTGGGCGACGAAACCTACGAGCCCGATGATCAAATCGGTGAATGGCGCTTCGGAGTCGTGGGGCGACCTCATCCGGCGACTTGCCCGGCATGCGGCGTAAAGGTCGATGCCCTCTACATCGGTCCCGAGTACCGCGTGAAGAAGCGTCGTAGGGACATCACCGCTACGTATGACGGCTATATCCTGGTGTCAGAACGCCTGCGCAGGGTGCTCCAGGAGGGCGGTGCTACGAAAGAAGACTTTATTGCGCTACCGGCAGACCCGGATTTCTACTGGCTGCGCCCGCAAAAAGCACTGGAATATTCGGCGGCTGAACGTGCAAAACGCTGCCCAGCGTGCGGGCAGTTTTTCGATGAAGTAGTCCCCATCCCGTTGTTTCTGGGCAAACTTATCGAACCCATCGCAGCGGGGGTCTATCGCTCCTCCCTCGAGTTCGGCTCAGTGCCTCTTAAGGCCTTTCAAGTCGTCGTAGGGTTGCGTACCGCGCTTGCGATAAAGGCAAACTCCTTAGTGGGTATCGATCTTGAGGAACTTCAAAGTAGCTGACGACTGTCTGGTAAGGATAACGCCGTACGGCTCCATCTGACCTTTGGCTTCCCCTGCCTTCGACTTCCATCGGCCAGAACCAGCCAGTCGCGCTGCAGGGAAAAATCCGGCCGCGAGCAGCCCATCCGATTAGGCTGACACATCCAACAATTCAGCACGATGAATGACGAAGACACCGAGCTTTCACCCGCTGAAAGCGAACGGCTTGCCAGGCTGCGTCAAGGCGTGCTGGCGCGCATCGATGCGGCAATTCTTTCTCAAGTCTCCGACGATTGGAGGAAGGTCGCACGCGTGGTCGGGATGGCGATGCTTTCGATGCCTGACCGCCTGAGCGGAATTCCTGATGTCTTCTTCGTGAAGCGGCTCGCGCTGCTCGTCGAGTCTGGTCAACTTGAGTCGCAAGGCAGCTTACGGCGCATGCGCTTTAGCGAAGTACGGCGCCGGCGTGCCTGACGGCAGACGGCCATCAACGGTCCTTCGCAACGCTGTTTCTTCGAGCACCCGCATCAACCGAGGGTAGATTTGAAATCCATTTCCGTCCAGGTACAACCTGAGAGGTCGCCGGGCATAGACATCGCTCGGCTGACCGACCTGTTCACCGAGTTGGCGAGTCGTGTAGACCTTGTCCTGCACCACGCATTTCAGAGCGGAGAAGATAGCGGGGCCTACTTCAATTTCACTTTCGGAGCTGAGCAGCCTGGAGAATTGTGGCGCACGATGCTTGCGCTGATTTACGAAGCTCCAGAGCACAAGGTGCACATGGCGGTTGCATCCATGGCTATGTGTTCAGGCGAATCCGGTTGGGACACATACGTCCAGCTCTTTCATTGGGACCCACTTGTGCCTGTTGTTTCAGCGGCCGAACTGCAGAAATCCATCTGAATCGCTCGACCTGGACCTCGACGTCGGAGACGGTGCTCGGACCAATGCTGAAGGCAAGGCGATGGAGGTCCGCTCTGGAGAAACCTGTACAGCCGGTTCGGGCCCGAAGCCGCCGTATGCGCTTGCACAAAGCGGTCGTTGCACGCGCTGCTTTGAGCACTGCTAGCTAGTGAACGCCTTCGGCTCGACGAGCCGTACACCGGTAAGCAAGGCAAGGTCTTCTGCGAGGGCTTCGTTCACCGCGATTCGGCCCACCTCCTCGAAGTACGCGATAGGCGCTCGACCCATCGGATCATCTTTCAGCACCAACTTTTCGACATCCCTCATCTGGCCGAATTCGAGAAGTCGCCGGTCGAATATCGAGTGGTCAAGGTCGGCAGCCGACTTCTCGATGTTCAAGACGTTTAGCGCAAAGAATTCTCCCAGGAGCACCTTTCGCTTGTACGTTGCCTCTAGCGGCAGGTATTCGCAGTCGCAGTTGTGTGACACAAGGAGTTCGACGAAACGTCGTGAGACGACATAGAACGGGACGGTCATCATGAAGTCTGTCAATCCCGGAGGACTTTCGCGGTCATCGAGCAAGGTAATCCGAACCCTCCCCCAAAGTGACTCTTGCGACTGCCCATGGCGGAGGCCGTATGCAGGGTCATCGAACAGCCGGTTCAGATCCGCTTGATGTGGCCGCGCCTCCGGTCCCGGCACGCTGCGGCGGAGGTCGATTTCAAGGAGCTTTGTCATGCGTCAGTAGTTCCGCTTCTGGCCGATGGGCGACATCGTACTAACTGCTGGAACTCCAGCGGTCCGTTTCCTGCCTTGCTTGCCGTTCGACCGCCTCAAGCAGCGTCCAGTCGGGGGCACAGGTCGGCTGCGGGTGCTCAAGCAGCTTGAGCAGGTTTTGCTGAATGCCAGCATCGAACCCACGCTCCGACTCGGAGAGACGAGCAAAAACAGAAAACCAGTAGTAGCGACTCCAGAAGACGTCTTCGGCACGCTCGCCGCTTTGGAGGAGGTCCTGAGCCGAGTCGTCTAGGCGGCGAAATGCGGCGAGCGCAGTTTCTGCGGTCAGTGCTGCGGAACTCAAAACTCTGCCGTCGATGATGAGCTTGGGATTCATCGTGGTCTCAAGTGGAGGCTGGCGGCCAACAGCCGCTTCTGGCCGCAAGTCGAAGCTCAAGCGAGCCGCAGGTGCCTGTCGTACTCTTGTACAAGCACAGCAAGCAACTCAATACCCTGTGCTTTCCCGACGCCAATGGCGGCCCTCACAGCTTCATCTTCCCGGATAGCGGAAGCACCGTGAAGCAGTTCGCGCAGGGCGCCAACCGCCGCAAGGAAGTGATCTTCGGAGTTCCCCGGCCAAGAGGCTGCTACGTTGCGGTACCTGTCGTGCGTGAGGCCGAAAAGCACAGGAGATTCCCAGTCCCACCGCTCGTCCCAATAGGACAAGGCACGCCGCACGGCAAGCTCTTGAACGTCGGTTAGCTGCAATTTGGAGTCAGGCATGGAATGTCCGGTGTTGGCCGACTGTAGCCGGTCGCGTTGCTGTCGCGAAAGGGCTCCGCAGCAGTCATAAGGACGACTTGAAAGCGGTCATACGATTGCCGTAGTGTGACCCCTCAGTTTTCCGCTATGAACTAGCAGAAGGCATGCACACCGATGAGAAATCGACCTCAATCTCCAGCAGCGATGCACGTTTCAGCGCCCGTTGCTGCTCGACAACTTTCTTACGCGAGGACTTGTTGAATTGAGGTACGTCGTACGTGAAAGTTGCGAGACCTTGGCTTGCTGCAGTAGATCGGCGGTGGCCTGAGCGAACTGCTCCACATCAAAGCTTTTCGGCCTTCGCTTAGCTTGCGTAGTGTTGCGAACCGCGATTCGCAACGCCTCTGCATACGCAGTAAGTTGCCTTTTCGGCGTGAGATTTTTTATCTCGTGCCAGTCGAGCTGACCAACACTCCAGACCTCTTTAGCCTTGTGCCGGTAAGACACGTAGCCGTCGGCCTTTGCAAAGAAATTGCTGTGGCTCCACGATGCGAAGTCCGCCACCTCAAGCAATAGAACAAATCCTTCAATGGATGAGCCGAATGACATGGGAAGGAGAGAGTCGCTCAGATGCGCGTCGATGGCCGGCGTGTAGAGCTTCCACCGACCTTTTTCCGTCTGCCAGTGCTCAGCCGGCCATGCATTGCTCTCCGCCTTCTGTGCACCCAGGTGCAGCACCTCGATGCCGGCAGTGAGGAAAGTCCGAAAGCGCATGTGTTCACTCCTCCTGGCTGGACTCGGCTGATTGATTGTTGTCCGAGACTGGGTCAGTGCGCCCGCGCTACGTGAGGCGGGGTTGATGGTCCGGTCCTGGCCGACTGTAGCCGTACAGGCTGCTGACAGAAAGGGCCCCAAGCTGCCGCAGCACATCCCTCAATGCAGACATATCCAGCAATCCTGCCCCCAACGTAGCCGTCGATTTTATCGCTCGTCACTCTCCAACAAGGAGCCCGTCACGGATCGGACGGATCGGCAGCACCGCGCAACACCTCAAGCGCCGGTTCGACGGTCGATTGGATTCTGGGGATACCTTTGAGAGCGATCTGCGGCATTGCAACGTCGGCAACAGCCGCAGCGCTAATTTCCAACAGTGGCCCGGGCAGTCGTCACCGCAGGCCCGAACCCATGACTCTCGGCCGCCTGCTCGCAAGGCACGCGCTCCACCTGCACGGTCGAATGGTGGATATCGAACTTCTCCGCCAACAGGGCGCGCAGTTGCAGCATCAGCGGCGCCATGTCACCCACCTCGGGCATGCACACCACATGCACGCTCAGGCTCACCTTGCCGCTCGACAGTGCCCACACATGCAGGTCGTGCAGGCTGGCCACACCATCGCTTACCAGCAGCGCGCTTTCGACGGCAGGTAGATCCACGTCGTCGGGCACACCTTCGAGCAGCACGTTCAGGCTCTCGCGCAGCAAGCGCCAGGTGCGCGGCAGCACCCACAGCCCGATGGCCACCGCGATCACAGAATCCACCCACGCCCACCCGGTGAAGCGGATGACCAGTGCCCCGACGATCACGCCGACCGACCCCAGCATGTCGGCCCACACCTCCAGATACGCGCCCTTCACATTGAGGCTCTTGTCCTTGCCGCTTGCAAGCAGCCGCATGCCGACGAGGTTGACGACCAGTCCGCCCACGGCCACCAGCAGCATCATGGTCGACTGGATCTCGGCCGGCGCCGAGATGCGCCGGTACGCCTCGTACAGCACGTAGATCGCCACGAAGAACAGCAGCACCGCATTGAGCACGGCCGCAAGAATCTCGAAGCGGTAGTAGCCGAAGGTGCGCCGCTTGTCCGCCGGCCGCTTGCCGATCCAGATGGCGGCCAGCGAGATCGCCAGCGCCACCGTGTCGGTGAACATGTGGGCCGCATCGGACAACAGCGCGAGGCTCCCCGACACCAGCCCGCCCACCACCTCTGCCACGAGGTAGAGCGAGGTGAGCAGCAAGGCCCAGCGCAGTGCGCGCTCGTTGCCGCCCACCGCGTGGGCATGGTCATGTGCCATGGGTCGTCATTCCTTGAGAACCTGGAGAAGGATCGAGCGGTGCGCCGTGACGCTGTTCGCGGGCGTCCTGCAGTTCTTCGTCTTCGTCGCGCCGGTGCGCGATGCGGTAGAGCAGCGGAAGCACCAGCAGCGTCAAGGCGGTCGAGGACAGGATACCGCCGATCACCACCGTCGCCAGCGGCCGCTGCACCTCGGCGCCGGTGCCGGTGGCAATCGCCATCGGCACGAAGCCGAGCGACGCGACCAGCGCCGTCATCAGCACCGGCCGCAGCCGGGTGAGCGCACCTTCGCGGATCGCCTCGTCCAGCGGCAGCCCGCTTTCCCGCAGGTTGCGGATGAACGAGATCATCACCAGCCCGTTGAGCACCGCCACACCCGAGAGCGCGATGAAGCCCACCGCCGCCGAGATCGACAGCGGAATGCCACGCAGCCACAGCGCGACGATGCCGCCGGTGAGCGCGAACGGGATGCCGGTGAACACCAGCAGGCCGTCCTTCAGGTTGCCGAACATCGCGAACAGCAGCGTGAACACCAGGAGCAGCGACACCGGCACCACCACCTGCAGCCGCTGCGTGGCCGAGGCGAGGTTCTCGTACTGGCCGCCCCACTCGGTCCAGTAGCCGGTGGGAATGGTCACCTTGCGCATCGCCTCTTCGGCCTCGGCCACGAAGGAGCCGAGGTCGCGGCCGCGCACATTGGCGCTCACCACGATGCGGCGCTTGCCGTTCTCGCGGCTCACCTGGTTGGGGCCCGGTGCGAGCTCCAGCGTGGCGACTTCGCCGAGCGGGATGAAGCTGGTGCGCAGCCCCTCGGCACCCGCGCCCTTGGGCAATGCCACGGGCAGCCGTTTGATCGCCTCCAGGTCGGTGCGCAGGTTCTCGGGCAGGCGCACGAGGATGTCGAAGCGCCGGTCGCCGTCGAACAGCGTGCCCGCCTCGCGACCGCCGACCGCGATGGAGATCGCGTCCTGCACGTCGCCGACGTTGAGGCCGTAGCGCGCGGTCTTCTGGCGGTCGATGTTCACCGTGAGCATCGGCAGGCCCGTGGTCTGCTCGACCTTCACTTCCGCCGCGCCGGAGATGCCCGAAAGCACCTTCGACACCTCGGCCGCCGTCTCGTCGAGCACCGCCATGTCGTCGCCGAAGATCTTCACCGCCACGTCGCTGCGCACGCCGGAGATCAGCTCGTTGAAGCGCAGCTGGATCGGTTGCGAGAACTCGTAGTTGTTGCCCGGCAGTTTTTCCACTTCTTCCTGCACCGCCGTCAGCAACTCGGCGCGCGTGCGCTTCGGCCCAGGCCACTCGCTCTCGGGCTTCAACATGATGTAGCCGTCGGAGATGTTCGGCGGCATCGGGTCCGAAGCGATCTCGGCCGTGCCGGTGCGCGCGAACACGCGCTCGATCTCCGGAAACTTCGCCTTCAGCGTGCGCTCGAGCTGCTTCTGCATCTCGACCGATTGCGTGAGGCTCGTGCCCGGAATGCGCAGCGCCTGGATCGCGAAGTCGCCTTCGCTCAGGCTGGGCACGAACTCGGTGCCCAGCCGCGTGGCCAGCAGGCCCGAGAGCAGCACCGCCACCACGGCCGTGGTGATGACCAGCGGCTTGGCCGTCATCACGCGCGCCAGCAGCGGTTCATAGCCGCGCTTGGCCCACACCATCAGGCGGTTTTCCTTCTCGCTGACCCTGTTGCCGATGAAGAGCGCCACGGCCGCGGGAATGAAGGTGATCGACAAAATCATCGCGCCCACCAGCGCAATCACAACGGTGAAGGCCATCGGGTGGAACAGCTTTCCCTCCACGCCTGTGAGCGCAAAGATCGGCAGGTACACGATCATGATGATCAACTGCCCGAACAGCAGCGGACGCCGCGCCTCCTGCGAGGCGGCGAACACTTCATGGAAGCGCTCGCTGCGCGTGAGCGGCCGGCCGTGTTTCGCCTGCGCATGCGCGAGCCTTCGCACGCAGTTCTCCACGATCACCACCGCCCCGTCGATGATGATTCCGAAGTCCAGCGCACCCAGGCTCATGAGGTTGGCGCTGATCTTCTGATTCACCATGCCGGTGAAGGTGAAGAGCATCGACAGCGGAATCACCAGCGCGGTGATCAGCGCCGCGCGGATGTTGCCGAGAAAGAGAAAGAGGATCGCGATCACCAGCACCGCGCCCTCGAAGAGGTTCTTCTTCACCGTGGCGATGGCCTTGTCGACCAGCACCGTGCGGTCGTACACCGTCACCGCCTTCACGCCCGCGGGCAGCGTGCGGTTGACCTCCTGCATCTTCTTGTCGACGGCCTGCGACACGGTGCGGCTGTTCTCGCCGATCAGCATGAAGACGGTGCCCAGCACCACCTCGCGGCCGTTGTCGGTGGCCGCGCCGGTGCGCAGCTCCTGGCCGATGCCGACCTCGGCCACGTCCTGCACCCGCAGCGGAATGCCACCCGCGTTGCCGAGGATCACGTTGCCGATGTCTTCCACCGACTTCACCTGCCCCGGCGCGCGGATGAGGTACTGCTCGCCGCGCTTCTCGATATAGCCCGCACCCACGTTGGCGTTGTTGCGCTCCAGTGCGGTGACCAGGTCGGTCATCGTGAGGCCGTGCGCCTGCAGCTTCGCGGGGTCGGGCGCGATCTGGTATTCCTTGTCGTAGCCGCCGATGGAGTTGATCTCGGTCACGCCCTTCACGTTGCGCAGCTGCGGCTTGATGATCCAGTCCTGGATCTCGCGCAGGTCCGTGGGCGTGTAGGGCTTGCCGTCGGGCTTCTTCGCGCTCTCTTCCGCTTCCACCGTCCAGAGGTAGATTTCGCCGAGGCCTGTGGAGATCGGCCCGATCACCGGCGAGATGCCGCTGGGCATGCTCTCGCGCGCCGACTGGATGCGCTCGTTCACGAGTTGCCGTGCGAAGTAGATGTCGGTGCCGTCCTGGAAGATCACCGTCACCTGCGAGAGGCCGTAGCGCGAGAGCGAGCGGGTCTGCTGCAGGCCCGGCAGGCCCGCCATCACCGTCTCGATCGGATAGGTCACGCGCTGCTCGGCTTCGAGCGGCGAATAGCCGGGCGCGGAGGTGTTGATCTGCACCTGCACGTTGGTGATGTCGGGCACCGCGTCGATGGGCAGCTTCTGGTAGCTGAAGACGCCGAGCGCGGCCATGCCGAGCACGGCGAGCAGGACGAGCCAGCGCTGCGCGATGGAGAACCCGATGATGCGTTCGAACATGCGGCGTCCTCAGTGGGTGTGCGTGGCCGAGCTCTTGCCCTGCTGCGACTTGATGACGAAGCTGCCGCTCGCGGCATAGGCCGCACCGGGCTTCAGGCCGCCGACGATCTCGATGCGCTTGCCGTCGCTGCGGCCGGTCTGCACATGCTGCGGCATGAAGCCGCCAGGAACCTTGAGGAAGACGGTGGGCTTTTCTTCCACCGTCTGCACCGCATCGGCCGACACGGTGACGGGCGCATCCGCCTCCGACGCCACCAGCTCCACGTTCACGAACAGGCCCGGGCGCCACACGCGCTGCGGATTGGTCAGCGTGACGCGCGCCGTGGCCGTGCGCGTCTGCGCACCGATGAGCGAGCCCACGTACGACACCGTGCCGCTCGCCGTCTGGTCGAAGGCGCTGGAGCGGATGGTCACCGGCTCGCCGATGCGCACCAGGTTCAGGTTGTTGGCCGCCACGCTGATCTCGGCCCACACAGTCGAGAGGTCGGAGATGGTGAACACGTTGACCGCCTCGCCCACCGATTCGCCGAGCGAGATGTGCTTCTCGACCACCATGCCGTCGAAGGGCGCACGCAGCTCGTAGCGGCCGAGCGCGGCCGAACCCGGCGTGGCGCCGAGCGCCAGCAGCTTCTGGTTGGCATTGGCCACGGCGATCTGCGCTTCCTGCATGGCCTGCTGGGCCTGCAGGTAATCCTGCTGGGGCGAGATCTTTTCTTCCCAGAGCTTCTTCTCGCGCTCGTAGGTGGTGCGGGCCAGTTCCAGCCGGCGCTGCGCCGATTGCAGTGCGCTGCGCTGCTCCGAGAGCCCCGGGCTCGAGAGCACCGCGAGCACCTGACCGCGCTTGACCTCCTGGCCCAGGTTGGCCGACACGCTGTCGACCACGCCCGCCACGCGCGGCACCACGTGGGCCGTGCGGTCTTCGTTGAACTTGATCTCGCCGGGCAGCTGCAGCGAGGTCTTGATGCGAGCTGGGTCGGCGCTTTCGATCGCCATGCCGGCAGCCTTGACCTGCTCGTCGGTGAAGGGGATCTTTTCCTCGTCTTCCTTGTGCTCCTTCGACTCGGCCTTCGCTTCGGCAGGCGCGCCCTTCTCCTTGGGTTCCTCGCCGTGGTGCTCCTTGTCGGCATGACCCTTGGCTTCTTCATGACCGTGGTCATGGCCATGGTCCTTGCCTTCGGCCTTTCCTTCCTCGTGGTGCTCGCCATCGGCATGCCCTCCGGCCTCCGAGTGACCGGCCGCCTCGGGCTTGGCCGGCGCGGTGCGCAGGATCAGCGCACCGGCCGCGAGGCCCACGACCAGGACGGCCACGATGGCCATCCACTGCTTCTTGCCGACGCGCTCGGCGAAGGTCTTGCGTTCTTCTGTGTTCATGATCTTGGGGTGTCCGTGTCAGCGCACGACAGGCGTCGCGTGCAGGGTTTCTTCGCCATCGGTGCCGAGCAGGCGGTCGAGTTCGCCGGCCGCGCGGTGCGCATCGGCCAGCGCGACGAGGTACTGGTTGCGCACCTGGAACAGCGTGCGCTGCGCATCGAGCGCTTCGAGAAAGCTGAACTTGCCCAGTTCGAAGCCCTTGGTCGCGGCCTTGTAGGCGGTCTCGGCGCCGGGGAGCGCATCGCGCTGCAAGGTCTCGGCGGTGGCGCGCGCCGAGCGCAGGCGCTCGGTGGCCTGCGCCACGTCGGCGCCCAGTTGCAGCTCGGCGGCGGCGAGATCGTCGCGCGCTTTCTCTTCGCGGCTCAGCGCTTCGGCGAGGTTGCCGCGGTTGGTGTCGAAGATCGGCAGCGGCACCGAAAGGCCGACGACGACCTGGTTGCGGCGGCTGCTCGCACTTTCGGTGTCGGTGGACGCAGGCACGCGCTTGGCGCCCAGCGACACGGTCACGTCCGGAATGCGCTTGGCCCTCTCCAGGCTGGAGAGCGCCTCGCGGCGTTCGACTTCGAGCCGCGCCTGCCGCAGCACGGGCGCCGCGAAGAGGCGGCCTTCGACGTCCTGTGCCGAAGCCAGCGTCGGCAGTTGATCGACCGCGCCCTCCACCTGCGTGAAGCGCGGCGCCGGATTGCCCCACAGCGCGGCCAATTGCTGGCGCGCCGAGCGCAACGTGCCCTCGGCCTGCAGCAGCTCGACGCGCACGCCCGCCTCGGCCACGCGCGCGCGGGTTTCCTCCAGCGGCGAGACCTTGCCGGCAGTGACACGATTGGCGGCAGCCTTCGTCGCGATCTGGGCGAGGCCGACCGAGTCCTGTGCGAGTCGCAGGCGCTCCTGCGCGGTCAGCACCTCGAAGAACAGCGTGACGGTCGATGCACGCAGTTCCGAGCGCCGTGCGACGAGTGCCGAGGCGGCCTGGTCACGCGCGCGCTCCGCAGCGGTCACGCGGGCCGCACGCTTGCCGCCCAGCTCGATGGGCTGACTCAGTTGGAGCGTGGTGGTGCGGTTGTCGCGCCGCAGGTCTTCCAGCTGAGCGCCGAGCACCGGGTTGGGCCATGCGCCGGCCTGGACGATGGCGCCCTCGGTGGCCTCTTGCTCCCGCGAGGCCGCGGACAGGCTGGGGTTGGACTGCAGCACCATCGCGATGACGCTGCGAAGGGTGAGCGGACCCGCGGGCTCCAGCGTTCTGGTGCCCGGACGGGATGAGGAAGACTGGGGGCCGGCAACAGCTTCTGACGGCTGCGGTTGCTGTGAATAGGCCGGGGGCACCGCCAAGGCCAACACGGCCAGCGGCACGAAGAGCGTGCGCATCGAATTCTCCTGGGTTGCGAAACAACGGACGGACGAATTCGGCGAGAGCTCAGCTGATGAAAGGGATCAGTGGTGGGGGGTGTTCTCTCGCCGAATCAGAGGGCGAGAGTCCGTGCGGGGCGCACGGGGACTTCGGAAACATGCGAAACGAAACGCTCTTCCGTTCCGGCATGCAGCACCTGGGGCAGCTGCACCGCGCCGACGGCATCGCCAGTCGCCATGTCCACATGCTGCGCAGCGCCGAAGTGGCTGACGATGCAGTGGCCGACAGCGCCGTTCGGCTGCGTGGTGGTGTCTTGCTTGGCGCCGTCGGTGTGCGTGCGGTCGGTGCGGTTGGGCTCGTCCTGGTGGTGGCCCCAGTGCTCGGGCTGCGTGTCGCGTTCGTGCTGGCAATAGGCGGCCGACGCCGCCCAGCTGAGCTGGAACGGAAAGAGGAGCAGCAGAAAGATCAGGAGCCAGCGACGCATGAGCCAAAAAGTATATCGAGCGGGGTGTGACGCCCCGCTCTGAAAGGCCCTGCGGTTCGAGGGCCCGGCGCAATGTATGACGCGAGGGTTCGGCTTTGTCTGTCAATAGGATTACTAAATGGTAACCAGTGTTTTGAGAGGTATTGGGTACGATCTCCCGATGCGCATTCTTGTCATCGAAGACGAGCCCAAACTGGGCGATTACCTTAAAAAAGGGCTGGAGGAAAACGGGTACGTCGTCGACATCGCCCGCGACGGCATCGAAGGCCGATACCTCGCCACCGAGGGAGAGTACGCACTGGTCCTGCTCGACGTGATGCTGCCCGGCATCGACGGCTTCGCCGTGCTCCAGGCGATTCGCCGCACGAAGAACGTCCCGGTGCTGGTGCTCACCGCACGCGACAAGGTCGAAGACCGCGTGCAGGGCCTGCAGCAAGGCGCCGACGACTACCTCGTCAAACCCTTCTCCTTCTCCGAGTTGCTGGCCCGCGTGCAGGCGCTGCTTCGGCGCGGCAAGGCGCAGGACTCCACCGTGCTGCGTCTGGCCGACCTCGAGCTCGACATGGCCAGCCGCAAGGTGTTTCGCAACCGCGTGCGGCTCGACCTCACGGCCAAGGAGTTCACCCTGCTCGTGGTGCTGCTGCGCCGGCGCGGCCAGATTCTCTCGCGCACCACGCTCGCCGAGCAGGTGTGGGACATGAACTTCGACAGCGACACCAATGTGGTGGAAGTGGCCATCCGGCGCCTGCGCAGCAAGATCGACGACCCGTTCGAGGTGAAGCTGCTGCACACGGTGCGCGGCATGGGCTACGTGCTGGAAGACCGATCCTGGGCATGAGCCCCCGGCCGCAATCGATACAGAGCCGCCTGTCGCTCTGGTTCGCCGCGCAGACGCTGTTCGGGCTCAGCGTGATCTGCCTGGCCATCTACCTGGTGACGGCCTGGAACTTCGGCGAGAAACAGGAGGACGAACTCGACCAGAAAGCGGTGCTGGTGGAGCACCTGCTGAAGGAGGCCGAAAAAGGTGGCGACCTCGTCTTCCTCCGGCACAAGCTCGACGACTTCTTCTCGATGCAGGACGACGTGAGCCTGTCGATCTCCCATGCGGGCAAACAGCTCTTCGAGTCGCGGCCGACCGCCGGTGGCCGCTGGCTGCGCCGCGACCTGACCGTGCCCTGGCAGCAAGGTGGCCTGACAACCAGCTTGCAGGTGCAACTCGGCGTGAACGTGGCGCAGGAAGCACGCTTGCTCGAACGGCTCGCATGGACGCTGCTCGGCGCCGTGGTGCTGGGCACCGCGCTGGTGTCGCTCACAGGCATGTGGCTGGTGCGGCGCGGCCTGCGCCCGCTGAAGGCGCTGGCCGACCGGACCGCGGCCATGGCGCCCGATAAAGCCAACCAGCCGATCGATGCGCTGGCTTTCGCCGAGGAACTGCGGCCGTGGATCACGCAGTTCAATGCACTGCTGCTGCGCGTGCAACGCGCGTACGTGCAGCTCGAATCCTTCAACGCCGACGTGGCGCACGAGCTGCGCACGCCGCTCGCCAACCTGATCGGCTCGACCGAACTCGCGCTCACGCGGCAACGCTCCAACGAAGAGTTGCAGGGCGTGCTGACCTCCAACCTCGAGGAGATCGGCCGGCTCTCGGGCATCGTCACCGACATGCTGTTTCTCTCGAAGGCCGACCGCGGCACCTCGACGCGCTCGCGCGCCGTCGTGAGCCTCGCGGCGCAGGCGCGCGACGTGATCGACTTCTACGACGCGATGCTCGACGAGGCGGGGCTGAAGGCCGAAGTGGCCGGTGATGCGATGGCCGACGTGGATGCCTCGCTCGTGCGCCGCGCGCTCTCCAATCTGCTGGGCAATGCGATCCGCTTCGCGGCGCCGGCGTCGACCATCCGCATCGAGATGGCGGAAGGCAGCGACGAATTCACGCTCTCGGTCGTGAACCGCGGCGACCCGATCGATCCGGCTGCGCTCCCCCGCCTGTTCGAGCGCTTCTATCGCGCCGCGCAGGCCCGCGACGGATCGACACGGCACCACGGGCTGGGCCTTTCCATCGTCGAGGCCATCGCGCGCATGCACGGCGGGCGCGTGTTCGCGTCGAGCGAAGGCGGGGAAACGCGCATCGGCTTCACCGTGCGCCGGAACGGCTGAAGCAAACGCTCAGGGCTTGGCGTGCGCCTCGGCTTCGACCGGGGCCGCCACATCGGCCGCCGGCTTCGTCTTGCGGCCGATGCACAAGGTCATCAGCGGCCCGGTCATTGCGGTGGTGGCGAGCGCCATCACCAGCAGCATCGTGAACAGCTCGGGGCCGATCAGGCCCACGTCGAAGCCGATCTTGATGACGATCAGCTCCATCAGCCCGCGCGCATTCATCAGCGAGCCGGTGGCCATGCTGTCGCGCCAGCTGTAGCCCGCCATGCGCGCGCCGGCCGCGCCGCCGGCGATCTTGCCGAAGGTGGCCACGCCGATGATCAGCAGCATTGCGCCCAAGCTCGCACCCGTGAAAGCGCTGGCAGTGGTGCCCAGCCCGGCAAGCGCGAAGAACAGCGGCATCAGCACGACGATGGAAATGGGCTCGATGCGTTCGCTCAGCGACCGCAGGAGGCGATCGTCGCGCGGCAGGCAGGCGCCGAACAGGAAGGCGCCGAACACCGCGTGCAGGTGCAGCCATTCGGTGAGCAGCGCGGTGACCAGCAGGCCGATCATCAGCGAGGCCATCACCGTGGTCGAAGGCTCGCCGTCGGGCGCCTTCACGCGCAGCAGCCAGGCAAAGGCCGGCTTCAGCCCCAAGAACAGGAAGGCCAGCATCACCACCACGCCGACCGTGATCTTGACGAGGCCCGTGTAGCCTTCGCCTGCCCCCACCAGCGCCACCACGAAGGCCAGCAGGATCCAGGCGAACACGTCGACCACCGCCGCGGCGCTGAGCGACAGCTGGCCGAAGGAGGTGCGCGTCATGCCGCGGTCCTTGAGGATGCGCGCCATGACGGGAAAGGCGGTGATGGACAGCGCCGCCGCCATGAAGAGCGCGAATGGCCAGAACGCGACACCGGCCGGCGCGAGCGTGGGATACAGCGTCGGCGAGATCGCCAGGCCCAGCGCCAACGGCACGATCACGCTGAGCACGCCCACGGCGCCCGCCGCCTTGAGTTGCGCGCGCATGTTCTGCGAAGCGCGCAGCTCCAGCCCGACGACGAACATGAACAGCACCAGCCCCACCGTCGACAGCGACGAGAGGCCCTGCAGCAGGTCCTTGCCGAACAGCTGCGCATGCAGCGAAGGAAAGAGTGCTCCCATCACTGCCGGCCCGAGCATCAGGCCCGCGGCCATTTCGCCCACCACGCTCGGCTGGCCCAGGTAGCGCAGCACCCAGCCACAGATGCGCGCGGTGGTGAGGATGACGACGAGTTGCAGCAGCAGGGTGGTGACTGACATGGCGGATCAAGGCGGGAAAAGAAGGCCGATGTTAGTTCTCTTCGCCCGGCACGATCCAGCGGTTGGCCCACTGGTTGAGCGGTGTCAGCCGCTTGACGAGTTCGCCGCCCGCCTCGGTGAGCAGGTAGCCCGTGCCCGAGAGGTCGACGACGCCCGCCGCGCGAAGCTCCTTCAGCCGGTCGTTCAGCACCGAGGGCGACATCTGGTCCGTGCTCACCCGCAGCGCCCTGAAGCTCTGCGGCAGGCCGTCGCGCAGCTCCCACAGGATGCGCAGCGTGCCCTTGCGGCCCAGTTGCTCCAGCAACTGCATGATCGGCCGCCGCGCCGCGGTGGGCGCAGGCTGCGAAGTCGATGCTTCTTCGTTTTCCATGTCGTGCTTCCGGTGATCGAATGGCCCTTATTGCGCTACGGATTGCGTAGCGATAGACTGCGCCGGATCGCTACGATTTCCGTAGCGATTTCAACGCATTCTACGAAGGATTCCGACAATGACGACCGCCGCCCGGCAGAGCGCTCGCGCGCCTCGCATTCCACCGCTCGAAGCGCCCTTCCCCGAACCGATCGCCGACCTGCTGACGCGAATGAATCCACCCGGAAGGCCCGAGATACTCGCGCTCTTCCGCGTGCTCGCCATCAACCCGGAGCTCGCAGAGCGGACGCTGGGGCTGGGCCGCTACCTGCTGGGTCGGAAGGCCGCCGTCAGCCTGCGCGACCGCGAGGTGGTGATCACGCGCGCCTGCGCCCGCTGCGGCGCCGAGTACGAATGGGGCGTGCACGTTGCAGCTTTCGCTGATGCGGCAGGGTTCAATGCGGTCGAGCGGCGCGTGATGGCGTCGATGGACGAAGACGTGGAACTGCTCGCGCCGCGCGACCGGCTGCTGGTGCAGCTCGTCGATCAGTTGCACGACACGAGCCATGTGGACGATGCGCTCTGGGATGCATTGAGCGCGCACTGGAGCCATGCGCAGCTCATCGAGCTGATGATGATCGCGGGGTGGTACCACGCGGTCAGCTATGTGTGCAATGCGGCGCGCGTGCCATTGGAGACGTGGGCAGCGCGCTGGTAGGCCTCAGCCTTGGTTTTTCTCGGCTCGCATCAACCGCAGCCCGTTCGCCACCACCAGCAGGCTCGCGCCCATGTCGGCGAACACCGCCATCCACATCGTCGCGCTCCCGAACACCGCGAGCACGAAGAACACGCCCTTGATGCCGAGCGCGAGCGTGATGTTCTGCCACAGCACCGCGTGCGCGCGGCGCGAGAGGCGGATGGCCTCGGGAATGCGGCGCAGGTCGTCGTTCATGATGACCACGTCGGCCGCTTCCATCGCGGTGTCGGTGCCCGCGCCGCCCATGGCGAAGCCGATGTCGGCCTGCGCGAGCGCCGGTGCGTCGTTGATGCCGTCGCCGGTCATCGCGACGGCGCCGTAGCGTTCCTGCATGGCCTTGATCGCGCCGAGCTTTTCCTCGGGCAGCAGGTTGCCGCGCACGTCCTCGATGCCGGCGTGGGCGCCGATGGTCCTGGCGGTTGCGGCGTTGTCGCCGGTGAGCATCACCGGCACGACGCCCAGGGCGCGCAGCTCGGCCACTGCGGCTTGCGACGATTCCTTGATGGTGTCGGCCACGGCGAACAGCGCAAGCACCGCCTGGCTCGATGCGAGCAGCGTCACAGTGCGACCCGCTTCTTCGTGGCGCTTGAGTTCGGCTTCGAGCGCCGGCGTGCACAGGCCCTTCTCCTCGATCAGCCGGTGGTTGCCGAGCATGTAGGGCTGCCCCGCCAGCACAGCCTGCACGCCGCGGCCCGGCAGCGCGGTGAAGTCGCCGACTTCTTCGCGCTCGCCCTTCAGGCCCGCGGCAATGGCCTTCGACACCGGATGGTCCGAGCGGCCCGCGATGCTCGCGGCCATCGCGAACACCGCCGCCTCGTTGCCCGATGCATCGAGCAGCATCGACTCGACCAGCTTCGGCTTACCTTCGGTGATGGTGCCCGTCTTGTCGAGCGCCACCGCCTTGAGCTTGCGTGCTTCTTCGAGATAGGTGCCGCCCTTGATCAGGATGCCGCGCCGCGCCGCCGATGCGAGCGCGCTCACGACCGTGACGGGCGTCGAGATCACCAGCGCGCACGGGCAGGCGATGACCAGCAACACCAGCGCCTTGTAGAGGGCCTGAAGCCAGGTCCAGTCCATGAACAGCGGCGTGAACAGCGCGATCGCCAGCGCCAGCACGAAGACCGTGGGCGTGTAGATGGCGGCGAATTTATCGACGAAACGCTGCGTGGGCGCGCGCGTGCCTTGCGCTTCCTCGACCGCGTGGATGATGCGCGCAAGCGTGGTGTTGGCGGCCACCGCCGTGACCCGGAACTCCAGCGCGGCGGTCTGGTTGATGGTGCCCGCGAAGACCGGGTCGCCCACGGTCTTGTCGACCGGAATGCTCTCGCCCGTGACCGGCGCCTGGTCGATGGCGCTGAGGCCCGCGGTCACCACGCCGTCGAGCGGCACGCGCTCGCCGGGACGGATGCGCGCGATGGCATCGAGCACCACGGTGTCGGCCATCACGGTCTGCCAGCTGCTGTCGGGCTGCTTCACCTCGGCCTGTTCGGGCGCAAGCGCGAGCAGGCTCTGGATCGCATTGCGGGCACGGTCCACGGCGCGCGCTTCGATGAGCTCGGCGATGGCATAGAGCGCCATCACCATCGCCGCCTCTGGCCACTGGCCGATGACGAAGGCGCCGGTCACGGCGACGGCCATCAGCGCGTTGATGTTGAGGCGGCCGCGCAGCAGTGCGCCGAAGCCCTTCTTGTAGGTGTCGAGGCCCGCCAGGCCGATGGCTGCGAGCGCAAGCCCCATCTCGGCGGCCATGAAGCCCATGCCGTCCAGGGCCAGGAAGGAGATCGACTCGGCCGCGATGGCCAGCACCAGTGCGGCGACGAGGCGCGCGAGGCCTGTGCTCATTCCCGCGATGCGCGCAGGGGCGGCCGGGGCGGCCGTGTCACCGACAGGCTCGGGCTTGAAGCCGGCCTTGCGGATCGCATCGAGCGCATGGGGCAGCGCGCCGTCGTCGGCCGTGATGGCCATCGTGCGCTCGCCGAGGCGAAAGCGCAGCCCCTGAATGCCGGCCACTGGCTCGAGCGCGCGGCGGATTTCGGACTCCTCGACCGCACAGTCCATCGTGGGAATGCGAAAGAGCAAGGCGCCTTTGGGAACGTCGGAGGTGTCCACGGCGGCGGACGACGAACCGCAGACCGGGCTGCCGCAGCAGGCCGTTTCGGCATGGGCGTGGGCATGGACGTGCGCAGGCTCATGCGAGTGATCGTGACCATGGTCGTGGTCATGATGGAGGGCCGGCGTCACGGGCTTCAGGGCGTTCTGGTTCGTCATGAAGGCAATTGGAAACCCTGAAGCAGGTGTAGAGTCAAACGCAGAATCCCTTCACTTTCGATTTGCCGCATCATGAAAATCGGTGAACTGGCCAAGGCCGCGAACACGCCGGTCGAAACCATCCGGTACTACGAGCGCGAGCAGTTGCTGCCCGAACCCGCGCGCACCGACGGCAACTACCGCATCTACGACGACGAGCACGCCCAGCGCCTGGGCTTCATCCGGCGCTGCCGCTCGCTGGACATGACGCTCGACGAAATCCGCAGCCTGCTGAAATTCCGCGACGCGCCGCAGGACGATTGCGGCCAGGTCAACCAGCTGCTGGACGACCACATCGGCCACGTGGCCGCGCGCATCGCCGAACTGAAGACGCTCGAAAAGCAATTGAAGGCACTGCGCCTGCAGTGCTGCGGGCCGGAGTCGGCGAGTGCCTGCGGCATCCTGCAGGAGTTGGACACCGCCGCACTCGCGCCCGAGACCTTCGGGCAGCACGCGGGGCATGTGCATGGGTCGCTGCACAACACGGCGGGGAAGCGGCCAGGTTGAGGGGTGCATGCAGGGCAATGCTTCCGCCGGCAACCGCTGCCACACGGAACGGACACCCGAGGCGCGCAGCCTACGATGCGGCAACGGTCTCCTTGACGAAGTCGGAGTACTTGCGCAGGGGACGCCCGAGGATGGCCTGCAGGCGATCCGCTGCGCCGTCCGCGCCATGCATGCCGAACTTCTGGATGCCCGCCATCATCAGGCGCATGTCGTAGGCAAGCCAGGACGGTCCCAATGCGGCCATCTGTGCTTCGAAGGCCGCCACGTCGTCCCCGCCGTAGGCCACTTCACGACCGAGTGCGGCGCTCCAGACCTCGGCCACCGATTCGCCAGTCAACCGCTCGGGCCCGACCAGCTCCAGCGTCACGCGTGGCAACGGTGCGGCCGCGAGGTCGCGGCGCAGCAGTTCGGCGACGGCGACGTCCGCGATGTCTCGCGCATCGATCATCGCGACGCCCGAGGAGCCGATCGGCATCGGGTAGACGCCGTAGCCCTGGATCACCTGCTGGACCATGCGCTCGTTCTGCATGAAGTAGGCCGGCCGGAGGATGGTCGCGGGAATGTCGAGGCTCTCGATCATTCGCTCGACCGTGTGCTTGCCGGTGAAGTGCGGCACATCGGTGAACTTGTCCGCGTGAATGACCGAGAGGTAGACGATGCGCTCGATGCCAGCCTCGCGCGCCAGGCTCAGCGCAACGAGGGCCTGCGTCACTTCGTCGGGCGTGACGGCGTTCAGCAGGAACAGCGTGCGCACCGACGACAGCGCCGCGCGCATCGAAGGCACGTCGGTCAGGTCGCCGACGACCTCCTTGACGCCGGCCGGGAAGCTCTGCTTTCCGGGCGTGCGGACGAAGGCGCTGACTTCGGCGCCGGCACGGGCCAGGCCTTGGACGACCAGGGAACCGATGGTGCCGGTGGCACCGGTGACGAGGATGCTCATGGAAAAATCTCCAGGGGGTTGAAGGAAACGGGTTGAAGGGGAAAAGAGGTAACGAGGTCGATCAGCGCGAGAAATCCGCAACGACCTTGCCAATGCGCGGATCGGTGCGATTGCGTTCGATGGCCGCGGGGATGTCGTCGAAGCCCACGACTTCGTCGAGCTTCGAGATCAGCGCGCCTTGGGCGATTTCCATCGCCAGCCGCTCCAGGAGCGCGGTGTCCGGCTTGCTCATGAACCACAGCCCGCGCCTGCCAGAAGGCGTGCGTGCCAGGATGTCCGGCGAGGACGTGCCGACGATCGCGCCGTCCTTCGTCAGCACCTGCCACGAGCGATCGAGCACTTCGCCGCCGACGTAGTCGAGCACCAGGTCGATGTCCCGCGCGACCGATTCGAAGCGTTCGGTGCGGTAGTCGATGACGTGGTCCGCGCCCAGGCTGCGCACGTATTCGACGTGCGCGGTCGACGCCGTTGCGAAGACTTCGGCGCCCGCCCGCTTGGCGTACTGCACCGCATAGCCGCCCAGCCCGCCCGCTGCGCCGTGGACCAGGATTCGCTGGCCTGCGGCAATCGGACCTGCGTGATGCAAGCTTTGCCAGGCTGCCACGGACGCCACCGGGATGGCGGCCGCATGAACGTCGTCCAGGTCTTGCGGCGTGCGCACGAGCTTCACCTCGTCGACCGCCACGAACTCGGCATAGGCACCCGGGCCGCCAAGCGGCCCCATGACGCGATCGCCGATGCGAAAACGCGTGGCGCCGGGGCCCAGCGCTTCGACGACGCCAGCCAGTTCGATGCCCAGCACGGCGGGAAGTTGAAGCGGGAAAGCATCTTTGACGAAGCCTTCGCGCACCTTCCAGTCGATGCCGTTCACGCCGGCGGCCCGGACGCGGACCAGGACCTGGCCCTGTCCGGCCATAGGCCTCGCGATCTCGGCGACCTCGGCGGCGGCAGCGCCGCCATAGGTCCGGATCAGCACAGCGCGTTGCGTGTCGTTGAGGGTGGTGGTCATTTCAGTTTCTCCTGTTGAGTTGCGATGGGGAGAAGATAGGCCGTTGCATTGGTAAAACAAAGACCAGAAAATGAAGACACCTCGTTTCAAATCCGGAACACCATGGACCTGAACGCACTGAGCGACTTCGCGCTCGTCGCAATGAACGGCGGCCTCGGCAAAGCAAGCCGCGCGAGCGGCCGATCGAAGGCGACGCTGTCCCGGCGCATCGCCGACCTGGAAGAGCAGCTCGGCGTGCGGCTCATCGAGCGCAGCGCCCGCGGGCTCAAGCTCACGGAAGCCGGGCAGATGCTGATGGACCGCACCGAAGGGCCGATGCACGAAGTGGCCGACGCCATGACGTCCGCGCGCGAGGGCTTGTCGGTGCCGCGCGGGCGCTTGCGCATCGCTTCGCCGGTGCTGTTCTCTCAACTCGCGATGGGGCGCATCTCCGCCGAGTTCTGCACGGCCTACCCGGAGGTCAGCTGCGAAGTGGTGGCGGACGATCGCCTGGTCGACCTCATCGAGGAGCAGTTCGATGCCGCGATCCGGATCAATCCAGCCCCGGACAGCAGCCTCGTGGGCCGGTGCTTCGCCAAGGACCGGCTGGTGGTCGTGGCCGCGCCCTCGGTGCCCATGCCGAAGCCAGGCAAGGTCAGCCCGGTCCCCGCCATCGTTTCAACGAGCTTTCAAGACGGGAATTGGACGCTCGACGACGGACGCCTGGTCCTGGAGCCGATCCCACGGCTGAGGCTTTCCTCGTTCCTGATGATTCGCGACGCTGCGATCGCCGGCGCCGGCGCTGCCCTGATGCCGCAGTCCATCGCGTGGAACCAATTGACGCGCGGAGAACTGGTTCAGTGGGGCATGGTTTCAGGCGTGGAGGTCGCGCTCTGGGTCCTGCATACATCGAGGCGACTGCCCGCGCCCAAGGTTCGGGCGTTCGTCGACTTCATGCGCGCGCAGTATCCGCAGGGGTCGCTCGTGCTGAACGGCTAGAAGACGGCAGGTGGCACTGGCTCGTCCTTCGCCCGTGTTCGTTGTCGGGCGGGACTAGCTCGCCACTCCCCGCCCCTTGCCACCCGCACTCGCATGCCGCGGAATCCAATATCCCAGCATCCCCGCCGCAGCAAAGGCGATCAGCCCGGTCACCGCGATCCCCGCAGCCAGCGACAAACCACCCGCCAGCAGAGACAGCAGCGCCGGCCCGCACGAAGAGCCGATGTCGGACATCAAGCGCCATATGCCAAGGAAATGCGCGCGCCCGTGGCGCGGCGAGTGGTCGGCGCCCAAGGTCATGATCATTCCCGAGCCGATGCCGTTGCCGAAACCGATCGCCAGCGAAGCGATCAACAGCGTCACGACGCCGGACGTGAGGGGCATCAGCAGCATCGCCAGCCCCATGATCAGCATCGACGGCACCGCGACCCAGCGCCTGCCCTTCCTGTCCATCACCTTGCCGGCCGGATAGAACACCAGCATGTCGACCCCGCCCGCCAGGCCGTAGATCAGCGAAGCCACCGAGGGCGCCAGCATCAGGTGGTCGGCCCACAGCGGGATCACGGCCTGGCGCGAAGCGCGCACCGCACTGACCAGGACCACGCCGACACCGAGCGTGAGGAACACATGGCGATGGTCCTTCAGCGTCGAGACGATGGAAGTCGAGGCCGGTGCGGCCTGCCCGGCCGGGACCGGTGGCGCCTCCAGGTCGGGGATGCGCGCGCCGATGGCCGCGGCCGCCATCACCGCCACGATGCCGACCACATAGGCCGCCGACAGGCCGAAGGCATGCACCGCCCCGGCCGCCAGAAAGGGCCCCGCGAACATGCCGATGCGCATGACGCCGCCCAGCGTCGACAGCGCCCGCGCGCGGTATTCGATGGGCACCGCCTCGGTCATGTAGCTCTGGCGCGCCAGGTTGTAGACCGCCTGCGACATGCCCACCATGAAGCAGCCCGTGGCGAACAGGCCCAGGTGCGAGGTCAGCACGCACAGGAGCATGCCGAGGCCGCTCCACACGCCCGCCGCGACGATGGCCCAGCGCTCGCCCCAGCGCATGGTGATCATCGAGGCCGGGATGTTGTTGAAGAGCGATCCGATCCCGATCATCGCGATGACCAGAGCGGCCATGGGCACGGAAGCGCCCAGGTCGCGCGCCGTCAGCGGCACGATCGGCAGGATGGCGCCCTCGCCCAATCCGAACAGCAGCGAGGGCGCAAAGGCCGGGATGGCGATGCGCCACAGGGAGAACGAGGGCGTGGAGGACGAAGTCGACGCGGCGGGCGGAGATGACATGGGGAGAGCGGTCGGTTTCTTGCCACCGCACGCCGGGTGGTCAAAGGCGCCGCGATTGTCTCGCCGATGCCCGACCTCTGCTGGCAGTCGGGATCAGGGCCACCCGCCCGGGAGGCGCGCTACTTCCCCACCAGCTGCGTCAGCTTCTCCGCCTCGAAGCTTCCGTCGCGCGCCGCATCCCCAGGCACGCAATCCTTGGTCCCGGGCTGGGCCGACAGCTTCTCGATCGCCTGCCACAGCAGCGCGATCTGGTGTTCCTGGCTCGAGGCGTTGTCGATCAGGCCGCGCATGGCCTGGCTCAATGGGTCGTCGTCCTGCGTGATGCCGTAGGCCGAAAACTTCTGCGGCTCGGACACGTCGGCGCTCTCGCCGGTCTTCGACGGAATGATGCGTGCGGGAATGCCCACCGCCGTCGCCCCGGCCGGCACCGGCTTGATGACGACCGCGTTGCTGCCGATCTTGGCGCCGTCGCCGACGACGAAGCCGCCCAGCACCTTGGCACCCGCGCTCACCACCACGTTCTTTCCCAGCGTCGGATGGCGCTTGGTGCCCTTGTAGAGCGAGGTGCCGCCCAGCGTCACGCCCTGGTAGATGGTGCAGCCGTCGCCGATCTCTGCCGTCTCGCCGACCACCACGCCCATGGCATGGTCGAAGAACACGCGCTCGCCGATCTTCGCGGCCGGATGGATCTCGATGCCGGTCATCCACCGCGCGCAGTGCGCGATGAAGCGGGCGGGCCACTTGAATCCGTGCGTCCAGCAGGCGTGCGCCCAGCGATGCAGCACCACGGCGTGAAAGCCCGGGTAGACCGTCATCACTTCCCAGGCGCTGCGGGCGGCCGGGTCGCGTTCGAGGATGCACCGGATGTCGGCGCGCAGTCGAGAGAACATCGCTGCCCTTGTTGTCGTTATATCGATAGTGGGCGGGCAGTCTAAAGCCCGGTGTCTTCGCGTACTTTCGATGGGGTTTTAGCTCGCAGAGCCGCCCTTGGGGCCCTTGGCCGCATCGGTCATGGCCTTGGCGATGCCGCGCAGGATGTGGATTTCCTCGGGCGTCGGCTGGGCCCGGTTGAACAGTTGCTGCAGCCGCGGCATCAGCTTCTTGGGCGCGGCCGGGTCGAGAAAACCGATGTCCACCAGCGAGCGCTCCCAGTGGTCGAGCATGCCCGCCACCGACTGCGCATCGGCCGCCTGCACGGGGGCCGTGGCGTCGCGCACCTCGTAGCCGCCCAATGCCAGCCGCCATTCATAGGCCACCACCTGGATCGCCGCGCCCAGGTTGAGCGAGCCGAATTTCGGATCGGTGGGAATGCTCAGGGCAACGTTGCAGCGGTAGACGTCTTCATTGCGCATGCCGAAACGCTCCGAGCCGAACAGGAAGGCGACGTGCTGCGCATCGCCCGTTTTCGCCAGCGGCTCCAGGTGCTCCCGCGGCGTGCGGGTGGGCGGGCCGAAGTCGCGCGGAATCATCGCCGTGGCGCACAGATGGGTCACCCCGTCGAGCGCTTCGTCCAGCGTTTCGACGATGCGGGCGTTGGTCAGCACGTCCAGCGCACCGCTCGCGCGCTGGATGGTTTCTTCCCGCCGCAGCACGTTGGCCCAGCGCGGCGCCACCAGCACGAGGTCGTCGAAACCCATGGTTTTCATGGCGCGGGCGGCGGCGCCCACATTGCCGGCGTGGCTGGTCTGGATCAGGATGAAACGGGTGCGCATGGGGGGTTTGGAGACACTAACGGGCAGAGCCGGTAAAATGCCCGATTCTCGCCGCCCGCATCGCCGGGTCGCAGGGTCGCCAAGAGTTCGCATTTTGGGGACCACTCCCACCGTTCTTCTCACAATCCAGAATGTCGTCCCCCAACCTGCATCCCATGCTCAATGTGGCCGTCAAGGCCGCACGCGCCGCCGGCGCCATCATCAACCGCGCCGCCCTCGACGTCGAGTCCGTGCGCATCTCGCAAAAGCAGGTCAACGACTTCGTCACCGAAGTCGATCACGCCAGCGAGAAAGCCATCATCGAAACGCTGCTTGGCGCATACCCGGGGCACGGCATCCTGGCCGAAGAATCGGGCACCGAATACGGTGCAAAAGACTCCGATTACGTCTGGATCATCGATCCGCTCGACGGCACCACCAATTTCATCCACGGCTTCCCGGTCTATTGCGTGTCGATCGCGCTGTCGGTGCGCGGCAAGATCGAGCAGGCGGTCATCTACGACCCGAGCCGCAACGACCTCTTCACCGCCACCAAGGGCCGCGGCGCCTACATGAACGACCGGCGCATCCGCGTCTCCAAGCGCACCCGCCTCTCCGAGTGCCTGGTGTCCACGGGCTTCCCGTTCCGCACCGGCGACAACTTCAAGCAGTACCTGGCCATCATGGCGGACATGATGCCCCGCATGGCGGGCCTGCGCCGCCCCGGCGCCGCCGCGCTCGACCTGGCCTACGTGGCGGCCGGCTTCACCGACGCCTTCTTCGAGACGGGCCTGAACCCCTGGGATGTGGCCGCGGGTTCGCTGCTGGTCACCGAGGCCGGCGGCCTCATCGGCAACTTCACGGGCGAGCCCGACTTCCTCGAGCAGCGCGAGTGCCTCGCCGGCGCCCCGCGCATCTACGGCCAGATCGTGCCGCTGCTCGCCAAGTACTCGAAGTTCGCCAACGTGGACGACAAGCTGCGCGCCAGCGACCGCGTGCGCGCCGTGTCGGCCTCGACCAAGTCGAACGCCGACGACGCTTCGGTCGACCTCTACGCCCGCAGCACGGTGGTCGATTTCGCCGACGAAGCGGCCGAGGGCGAAGCGCCTGCCGTGGCCGCCAAGCCCGTGCAGCGCAAGCTCACGCGCATCCGCCGCGAGGCCCCTTCCAGCCCCTCCGAGGGCGACGCTTCCGCCAAGTGATGTTCGGCCCCCGCGCCGCCGACCGCATCCGAGCCGCGCTGCGCATCGCGCTGAGCCACTACGTGGCCAGCGGCCTCACGGTCGCGCTGGGCCTGCTGTTCATCTCGGGCGGCGTACACCTCTGGCTCGGCACCATCGCCGCATCGGCCGCGGCCACCGGCGTGATCGTCACCGCGCCGCCCGACCTGCCCGGCCCGCGCCGCGGCAAGTTCTTCCAGATGCTGCCGGCACCGCTCATCGGCCTGCCGCTCTTCTTCGCTGTGCAGATGCTGCACAGCGCGCCGATCCGCCTCGGGCTCCTGCTGGTGCCGGCCACCTTCATGGCCTTCCTGGCCATGGCCTGGGGCAAGCGCGGCATTCCGATCGCCATCGCGGTGATGTTCTCGATGGTCTTCTCGATGGCCACGCCCGCACCAGTGGACATGGCCGAGGCCGTGCTGCGCACCTGGCACTTCGGGCTGGGCGCTGGCCTCTACGTGATCTGGGCGACGCTCGCCAACCTCGTGCTCAACGGGCGCTTTCGCACCCAGTCGGTGGCCGACGTGCTGTATTCGCTGGCCGCGCTGATGCGCACCGAGGCCGGCCAGTTCACCCCGCAGGACGAGACACGCGACATCCGCGACACCCCCGCCCCGGTGCTGGGCCAGCTGCTGCGCGAACAGGCCGCGCTGGCCGACCAGCTGCAGGCCACGCGCGACATCGTGCTCGAATCGCCCCGCACGCCGCGCCGCCAGCGCCTGGCGGCCATGCTGGTGATCGTGCTGGAGATGCGCGACCAACTCCTCGCGAGCGAGCTCGACCTCGAAGCGCTCCTGGCCCACCCGGCCCATGCCGACGCGCTGATGGAAATGCGCCGCGTGCTCGAAGAGCTTTCCGACGAAACCGTCGCCCTCGCGGACGCGCTCATGCTGCGCCGCCACCCCGACCCGGTGACCGACCGCCGCCCGCGCCTTGCGGCCATCCATGTCTCGGCGGACGACGAGCACCACCACGGCCAGCCGGGCCCCACGGCCGCGATGCTCGCGCGCGGCCTTGCCAGCCGCATCGGCCACATCAACGACGAGGTGCTGCGCCTCTCGGCCATGGCGCGCGGCGATGCCGAGCCCAACCTGGCCGTGGTGCGCGCCAACTGGCAGCTTTTCGTGAGTCCGACCGACTGGTCGTGGCGCCCCTTCTTCACGCTGTGGCGCTGGGACCAGCCGCCGCTGCGCCACGCGATCCGCGCGGCGCTCGCCATCGCGGCCGGCTACGCCATCGCGGTGTCGATGCCCTGGGGCTCGCACGACTACTGGATCCTCCTGACCATCGTGGTGGTGCTGCGCGGCAGCCTCTCGCAGACGCTGGAGCGGCGCAACGCCCGCGTGGCCGGCACGCTGCTGGGCTGCGTGCTCGCGGTGGGGCTGCTCTCGGCGCACCCTTCGGCGCTGTGGCTGCTGGTCATCGTGACCGTGGCGCAAGCCATTGCCCACAGCTTCGCGGTGCGGCGCTACCTCATCACCGCGGTGGCCGCCACGGTGCTGGGCCTCGTGCAGGCGCACATGCTGAACACCGGCACCGCGCCCATCTTCGCGCTCTTCGAGCGCATCGCCGACACGCTCATCGGCGCCGCGCTCGCCTGGGGCTTCTGCTATGTGCTGCCCTCGTGGGAGCGCACGCAGATCCCGGCGCTGGTGGCGCGCGTGCTCACCGCGCAGGCGCGGCATGCCCGGCTCGCGCTGGGCCTCGGCCAACTGCAGGCCATCGACAGCAGCCCCGAGCTCGAATGGCGGCTCGCCCGCCGCGAGGCCTTCGACAGCCTCTCGGCGCTCGTGCAGGCCACCCAGCGCGCGCTGTCCGAGCCGCGCGCGGTGCAGCCGCCGCTCGAGCCGCTCGAACACCTGCAGGCCCACAGCTACCAGATGCTCGCGCAGCTGAGCGCCGTGAAATCGATGCTGGTGCTACGGCGCGACCGCCTCACGCCGGGCGAGGTCGAGGGCCCGCTCGCACGCACCGCGCAGCGCATCGAGGCCGCCATCGGAACTACTCCGACCACCGGCCCCTCTCAACCCGAGAGCCTGGGCTCGACCGCCGTGGGCGGCCCAATCCCGCTGCCCGATCCGTTCGACAACGACATCAGCCCCTGGCTGCTGCGGCGCCTGGACCTGGCGACGGCTCTTTCCACGCAGCTGCGCGACGACGCGGCGCGCATTCTTCAACACCTGAACGAGACAACAGAAACAGCGACCACCCCCGCCTGATGACCCGAGAGATTCTTGCCCACCCCTGGTTCGGCACCTGGCTTGCCGTCCTCATCGCCGTCCCGCTCGCTCTTCTGGTCCACCGCATCGGCGGGCTCGTTCTCGGGCGCATCACGCGGCCTGCACCCGCGGTGCATGCGATGGTCGTCAACTGCCAGTCGCCCGCGCGGCTGGTGCTGCCGCTGGTGGCGTTGCTGCTGATCTTCCAGGCCGCGCCCGACGACCTGCGCTTTATCGCCAGCGTGCGGCATCTGAACGGCCTGCTGCTCATCGCCGCGACCACCTGGCTCATCGTGCGCGCCATCAGCGGTTTCGCCGACGGCGTGCTGGCGCAGCACCCTTCCGACGTGGCCGACAACCTGCAGGCGCGCCGCGTGCTCACGCAAACCCGCGTGCTCGCGCGCACCGCCATGTCGGTGGTCATCGTGGCCGGCGGCGCGATGATGCTCATGACCTTTCCGGGCGCGCGCCAGGTCGGCGCGAGCCTCCTGGCCTCGGCCGGGGTGATCGGCATCGTGGCCGGCCTTGCGGCCAAGCCGGTCTTCAGCAACCTCATTGCGGGCCTGCAGATCGCGCTGGCGCAGCCGATCCGCATCGACGACGTGCTGGTGGTCGAGGGCGAATGGGGCCGCGTGGAAGAGATCACCGGCACCTTCGTGGTGGTGCGCATCTGGGACGACCGGCGCCTGATCCTGCCGCTCACTTATTTCATCGAGAAGCCGTTCCAGAACTGGACGCGCCACTCGGCGCAGCTGCTCGGCTCGGTGTTCATCTACGTCGACTACGGCATGCCGCTCGCGCCGCTGCGCGCGGAGGCCGAGCGCATCGTGAAGGCCGCGCCCGAGTGGGACGGCCGCTTCTTCAACCTGCGCGTGACCGACGCCACCGAGCGCACGATGCAGGTCCGCGTGCTGTGCACCGCCGCCACCTCGGGCCTGGCCTTCGACCTGCGCTGCAGCGTGCGCGAAGGGCTCATCGACTTCATGCAGCGCGAGTATCCGCAGCACCTGCCGAAGATGCGCGTCGAGGCCGATCCGGCGATGACCGCGGCAACGCAAGTCCAGGGCCCGGCCGCGGCCTGACAACAACCCCGCGCAGCGCGGGGCCGGCTTGAGCACTTCGGTGCGCCATGGCACGATCCCGCGGATGACCAGCAGACCCACCGAAGCGCAGCACCTGCGCGATCTTGCCAGGCTGCGCCGCGTACGCGACCGCATCGACCGCGACTACGCGCAGCCGCTGGACGTGGAGACGCTCGCGCGCGACGCGGGCATGTCGGCCGGCCACCTGAGCCGCCAGTTCCGCATCGCCTATGGCGAGCCGCCCTACTCCTATCTCATGACGCGGCGCGTCGAGCGCGCGATGGCGCTGCTGCGGCGCGGCGACATGAGCGTGACCGAGGTGTGCTTTTCGGTCGGCTGCGGCTCGCTGGGCACCTTCACCACCCGCTTCACCGAGCTGGTGGGTGTGCCGCCCGGCGTCTACCGGCGGCAGGACGCGAACGCGACCGAGGGCATTCCGTCGTGTGTGGCCCGGCAGGTGACGCGACCGATCAGGAATCGAGAAGCGCCGGAACCCGACCCGCAACTAGCATCGGCGCCCCAACCTACCTAGAACCACTGCCATGAACATCACCATCCACTCGAGCTTCCTTCCGCACACCGATCCGGAGACCTCCCTCGCCTTCTACCGCGACACCCTCGGCTTCGAGGTGCGCAACGACGTCGGCTACGAGGGCATGCGCTGGATCACGGTCGGCCCCGTGGGCCAGCCCGCGATCTCCATCGTGCTGTATCCGCCGACCGCCACGCCCGGCATCACCGCCGACGAGCGCCGCACCATCGCCGAGATGATGGCCAAGGGCACCTACGCGACGATTCTCCTGGCCACCAAGGACCTCGACGGCGCCTTCGCGAAACTGCAGGCCGGCAAGGCCGAGATCGTCGAGGAGCCGACCGACCAGCCCTACGGCGTGCGCGACTGCGCGGTGCGCGACCCGGCGGGCAACATGATCCGCATCCAGCAACTGCGCTGACCCACCCAACAAGAAAACGATGGAGACCTGATGAGCAAAGCTCCGAAGAAGGACACGCCGAAGAACACCCCCCACGCCGCCGACCACCACGACATGATCCGCGTGCAAGGCGCGCGCGTGAACAACCTCAAGGACATCAGCGTCGAGCTTCCCAAGCGCCGGCTCACGGTGTTCACCGGCGTCTCCGGCTCGGGCAAGAGCTCCCTGGTCTTCGGCACCATCGCCGCGGAATCGCAGCGGCTCATCAACGAGACCTACAGCGCCTTCGTGCAGGGCTTCATGCCCACCCTTGCGCGACCCGAGGTCGATGTGCTCGACGGCCTCACGACCGCGATCATCGTGGACCAGGAGCGCATGGGCGGCGATCCGCGCTCCACCGTCGGCACCGCGACCGATGCCAACGCGATGCTGCGCATTCTCTTCAGTCGCCTCGGCAAGCCGCACATCGGCTCGCCCGGCGCCTTCGCCTTCAACGTGCCCTCGGTGAAGGCGACCGGCGCCATCATCGTGGAGCGCGGCGCGAGCAAGACGGTGAAGCAGACCTTCAACCGCACCGGCGGCATGTGCCCGCGCTGCGAGGGCCGGGGCGCCGTGACGGACTTCGACCTCACCGCGTTCTACGACGACAGCAAGTCGCTCAACGAAGGCGCGCTCACCATTCCGGGCTTCAGCATGGAGGGATGGTACGGCCGCATCTTCAACGGCTGCGGCTTCTTCGACCCCGACAAGCCGATCCGCAAGTTCACGAAGAAGGAGCTCGACGCCCTGCTGCGCATGGAGCCGACCAAGATCAAGGTCGACGGCATCAACCTCACCTACCAGGGCCTGATTCCGCAGGTACAGAAGTCCTTTCTCGCGAAGGACCTCGATGCGATGCAGCCGCACATCCGCGCCTTCGTGGAACGCGCGGTCACCTTCAGCACCTGCCCCGAATGCAACGGCACGCGGCTGAGCGAAGGCGCACGCTCATCGAAGATCAAGAAGATCAACATCGCCGATGCCTGCGCGATGCAGATCAGCGACCTCGCCGAATGGGTGCGGGGCCTGGACGAACCCTCGGTCGCGCCGCTGCTCGAGAAGCTCGCGCACACGCTCGACTCGTTCGTGGAAATCGGCCTCGGGTACCTGAGCCTCGACCGCCCCTCGGGCACGCTCTCGGGCGGCGAGGCGCAGCGCACGAAGATGATCCGGCACCTGGGCTCCTCGCTCACCGACGTGACCTACGTCTTCGACGAGCCCACCATCGGCCTGCACCCGCACGACATCCAGCGCATGAACGGCCTCTTGCTGCGGCTGCGCGACAAGGGCAACACCGTGCTCGTGGTGGAGCACAAGCCCGAGGCCATCGCCATCGCGGACCACGTCGTGGACCTCGGGCCCGGCGCGGGCTCGGCAGGCGGCACCATCTGCTTCGAGGGCACGGTCGACGAACTGCGCGCCAGCACCACCCTCACCGGCCGGCACCTGGACGACCGCGCCACGCTCAAGAAGAAGGTGCGCACGCCCATCGGCAAGCTGCCGATCCGCGGCGCGAAAGCGCACAACCTGCGCAACGTGAGCGTCGACGTGCCGCTCGGCGTGCTCGTCGTCGTGACCGGTGTGGCGGGTTCGGGCAAAAGCTCGCTCGTGCACGGCTCCATTCCTGCCGGTGCGGGCGTGGTGTCGGTCGACCAGGGTTCGATCCGCGGCTCGCGGCGCAGCAACCCTGCGACCTACACCGGGCTGCTCGATCCGATCCGCAACGCATTCGCCAAGGCCAACGGCGTGAAGCCTGCGCTCTTCAGCGCCAACTCCGAAGGCGCGTGCCCTGCGTGCAACGGCGCGGGCGTCATCTACACGGACCTCGCGATGATGGCCGGCGTGGCCACGGTCTGTGAAGAGTGCGAAGGCAAGCGCTTCCACGCCTCGGTGCTGGAACACAAGCTCGGCAAGCGCGACATCAGCGAAGTGCTCGCCATGTCCGTCACCGAGGCCACCGAGTTCTTCGGCGCAGGCGATGCACGCACCCCGGCCGCGCACGCCATCCTCGCGCGGCTCGCCGATGTCGGCCTCGGCTACCTCAGCCTTGGGCAGCCGCTCACCACGCTCTCGGGCGGCGAGCGGCAGCGGCTCAAGCTGGCCACGCACATGGCCGAGAAAGGCGGCGTCTACGTGCTCGACGAGCCGACCGCCGGCTTGCACCTGGCCGATGTCGAGCAACTGCTCGGCCTGCTCGACCGGCTGGTCGATGCGGGCAAGTCGGTCATCGTGGTGGAGCACCACCAGGCGGTGATGGCGCATGCGGACTGGATCATCGACCTCGGGCCCGGCGCGGGCCACGACGGCGGAAAGATCGTGTTCGAAGGCACGCCGGCCGAGCTCGTCAAGGCGCGCGCCACGCTCACAGGCAAGCACCTCGCGGCATACGTCAGCGGTTGATCGGGTTCAGGCGACGGCCTTGCGCCCCGGGTCCGTCACGGGAAAACCGCCGTGCACTTCGAGCAGGCGCACCAGCGCTTCGGAGCTGTGCGCCTTGGCCCAGTCTTTCTCGGAATCGGTGATGCCGACCACGTGCAGGAAGTCGAACTTGCCCGAGGCAAGTTGCGCCGTGGCGGGGTAGTGCTTCGGCTCGGCCAGCACGATGTTGCGCAGGCCCACGGCGCCCTTCTCGCGGATCACGTCGCCCATCGGGATCCGGTCACCGTAGTCGAGCAGCGGCTTGTCTTCGCCGAAACGTCCGTGTGCGAGCAGCACGTTGAAGGCCAGCAGCCGGCGCAGGAGCTTGATGGCCCATTGGTCCTCGGGCTGCGAATGCACCTCGATGACCAGCTCGGAGCCGAGCCATGAATATTCTTCGGGGTCGTATTCGTCGGGCTCGGTCCCCCAAGGGGTCGATCCTCCCGAGGTGACGTAGAGCCATGAGTTGCGCGCGGGCGTCGGCTCGAACTCGAACACGCCCAGGTGCAGCCAGGCCGGGTCGATGTCCTCGGCGCCGAGCGACGAGAAGACGTCGAAGTCCAGCACGTAGATGCCGCTTCGCTTCTCGCCGAACAGTTGCGGGTAAAGCGTCTCCTCGCGGTACGCCCAGACTTCTTCCATGGAACTCATCGGCTTGTCCTTCCCCTGGGGGTTTTGCTCCGCGGAAAGCATACCGCCGGCATCACCGCTGTCCGATATGCCTTTCGGCCGGATCCGGCCTAAGCGTGGGAGCGAACAGACGCGGCGTTCATTGCGGGCGAGAGTGCCCAACGCGGAAGTCTTTCTGCGCATCGCTCCCAAAGGAATTCCCATGAAATACGCAATGCCTTCACTGGCTCTCCTCGCCCTGCTCGCCCTGGGTGCCTGCACCGGCCCCATGGGCCCCCAAGGCAACACGGGCAATACAGGAAGCACCGGCTACACGGGCGCCACCGGCGCTCGCGGCAATACCGGCAACACCGGCAATACAGGTGCCACGGGTGATACCGGCAGCACCGGTAATACAGGCGCCACCGGTGAAACCGGCAACCAGGGCAACACGGGTAACACCGGCAATACCGGCGCGACGGGCGCCCGGGGCAACACCGGCAGCACGGGTGGCGGTGGTGGAACGGTTGTCGTCGTTCCTCCCGCCCGCTGAACGATGGCCGACGCGCCCTTCATTCATGACGCTTCGGGGACGGTTCGCTTCTCGGTGACGGTCGAGGACCGCACCGTGAACGCGAGCATCGGCCGGGAGGTGCTGCGCTACCACTACCGCACCGCCGAAGACGCCAACCCCCTGGACACCTTCGGCCAGCATGTCGAAGAGATGGATGCCGCCGTGCGGCGCCGGATCGCACAGGGCTCGATGGAGCCCGTGATGCTGCGCGAGAACGACCTGCGCGCGTAAACAACGCGCCCGCCAGCCGCCGGCTACGCGATCAGATGCGTGTAGCTGCGCCGGTTGGCCCGGTAGCAATCGCACGCCGCGTTCTCCAGCCCTTCGCGGTCCGTGATGGTGATGACACCCCGCCGGTAGTCGATGAGCTTGCGCGTGTGCAGCGCCGTGGCGGCATTGGTGATGCCGACCCGGCGCACACCCAGCATGCGGCCCAGCACCTCATGGGTGAGCGCCAGTTGTGCCGAATGCGCGCAGTCCTGCGTGGTCAGCAGCCAGCGCGCGAGGCGCTCCTCGATCTGGTGGAAGCGGTTGCACAGGCCCGAGCGGCCGAACTCCATCAGGAGCACGCACACGTAGCGGTTGAGGATGCGCTTGAGCATCGTGTTCTGCACGAGCTCCTGCGCGAACGACTGCGCAGTGAGCCGCCAGGCCATGCCCGGGCCCTGCACCAGCGCCCTGAGCGGTGCGCTCTGCACGTCCAGAGAAAGCTCGTAGCCCAGCGCCCCTTCGTTGCCCACCATGCCCGTCTGCAGGCCGTCGTGGCCGTCCACGGTGGACACCAGCGAGACGAACGCGCTCGTCGGAAAGTGGATGTGATGAATGACGTCGCCCGGCTCGTACAGGATCTGCGCCGTGGCCAGCTCCACGCTGTCGCAGCGTTCGAGCAGGTGCGCCTTGTCCGCGAGCGGCAGCGCCTCGAGCAGGCGATTGAGGATGGGGCGAAGCGGGTCTGCTGGTGTCACGGAACCGCCTGTTGGGAAGAACGAGCGCGGAAATGCGCAACCGGGCGCATTGTTGCCGACCACCCTCCGCGCGTCTGTGCGCAGGCGCACCGAATGCGGCGCGGCCGCCGTGCTCAGGCCGTGCTCAGCTTGCGGGGCAGCAGGCGATCCGTCTCGCGCTTGACCACCTCATAGCACTCGCACACCTGCTTCTCCAGGCCCGGGCGGTCCAGCACCGTGATGTGGCCGCGCGAATACTTGATGAGGTTGAGCCGTTGCAGCTTGCCGGCCGCTTCGGTCACGCCTTCGCGGCGCACGCCGAGCATGTTGGCGATCAGCTCCTGGGTCATCACCAGCTCGTTGCCCGGCAGCCGGTCCAGGCTCAGCAGCAGCCAGCGGCACAGCTGCTGCTCCAGCGAATGGTGGCGGTTGCAGACCGCCGTCTGCGACATCTGCGTGATGAGCGACTGCGTGTAGCGCAAGAGCAGGTGCAGGAGCGGCCCGCCGTTGTCCGTGAGCTGCTTGATGTGGCTCGCGCTCAGCCGGAATGCGTTGCCCGCGCTTTGCACCACCGCGCGGTTGGGGGTACTGCCCCCGCCCATCAGCAGCGACACGCCCACCATTCCCTCGAACCCGACGACGGCGATCTCGGCCGATTGCCCGTTCTCCAGCACGTAGAGCAGCGAGACGATGCAGTCGGTCGGGAAGTAAACGTATTGCTGTACCACGCCCGATTCGTAGAGCACCTCGCCCAGCTTGAGCGGCACCGACTCCAGGAGCGGCATGAGGCCGGACAGCACCTCCGGCGGCATGACCTCCAGCAGGCTGTTGCGCGCCACGGCTGCGCGCGGGGAAGACGGATGCGGGGACGATGCCATGGCGGAAGGGGATTCCAAAGTTCGGATCATTCTGCGACCGATACCCTGGCGTCTGTGCGATGCCGCACATAGAAGCAGGCTATTTCTTGGCCACCAGCGTGCGCTGGCGAACGGTGCGCCGGGCGCTTTCCGGGTAGCGTGGGTCTCAGAGCCTCCATCGACCGGAGAACACCATGCCCTCCCCGAAGACCCCTTCCGAGCTTGCAGCCGATGAGGCCGTGCGCACGTACCTGCGCGGGCGAACGATGCCCCCGCTCCTGTACGACGCCATCGTGTGGGCGGTGGAAATGCGGATTTCGGCCGGCAAGCTGCCGCTGCTCGACGACACGCTGACGACCGATATCGACAACCACGCCGTCGCCACGCGGGCACGCCTGCTGATGCCCATCCGGCCCGTACCATTGCCGCCGCTGGCCAGCCACGGCAATGCCGGGCGCGCGCCGCTCTCGGCCGAGGGGATATAGATGCCGATGAAACTCCTCGGCCAGTTGTGCTGCGCGCGGCTGCCCATGCAACTGCACGACCAGCTGGACATCCAGAAGTGCGATGTGCTTCGCGCCGCGCAGTTGATCGAGGCGGACTTGCCGCCCGTTCTTCACGAACGCGGGCGCACCGTCTACTCGGGGCAAGCGACGGTCATGCGCGTCACCGCCAAGGGGCTGAGCGCAGCCAGACAGCACGGGTGAGCACAGGCGACCGCGCCGCCCGCTGAAAACGCGCTCAGGCCGTCACCGGCGACGCAGCGACCAGGTGCTCGGTCAGGAACCACACCTGCAGTTCGTTGGTGCGCAGCACATTGCTCACGAACACGTCGTTGCTGCCCGCATCGCCCGATTTGTCGACCTTCTCGGCGGCCTCGCGCGCATTCACGATGATGTGCTCGTGCGCCTCGGCAAGACGGCGCAATTGCACCGCCGCCGGCTCGCGGCCGCGCGGCGGGCGGGCGATCTTCGTGGTCTCGGCGATGTCGGCCGCCATCGCGAGCGCGATGCCGCCCAGGAGCTGGATGCGCTCGGCCACGATGTCCACCAGCAGCACCTGCCCTTCGTAGTGCTGGTCGTACATCAGATGCAGCTGGTTGAAGGTCGGGCCCACCACCTGCCAGTGGTGCTTCTTGTACATGTCGCGCAGGGTGATGGTGTCGGCCAGGCACTGGTTCAGCAGCGCCACGCTTTCCTTGCAGACCTTCTCGGAGAGGCCGTTGGGCAGCTTGACGATTTCGCCGTAGCGCTGCGTCTCGTGGCTCTTCTGGTCGAGATCGGGTTTGACTTCCTGCTTCGAGCGGGCGGCCGACGCGCTCGCGGTGGACTTGGATTTCTTCGAGGCTGCCATTGGGGGATGCTCCTGAGTGGGTTGAATCGATCAACAACTTCTAGCACCCGCCCCACGCCCCGCACGTAGGCCATCCGCGCGCCCGGCCCGTCGTGCAACAGGAAACCCGGTCCCGAAGGCCGACAATAGGCGCCTCCACCCCAGGGCCCCATCCACCCATGCGCAGACTGCGCTTTCTCACCAGCCGGCACCGTGCGCCCTCCACCAACAAGGCGCTGGGCCTGCTGCTGGCGTTCAATGCCGGCGCGGTCAACGCGGGCGGGTTTCTGGTGCTGCACATGTACACCTCGCACATGACCGGCTTCGCCTCGCAACTGGCCGATGGGCTGGTGCTGGGCAACGCCAAGCTGCTCCTCAATGCGCTGGGCGCGGTGCTGGCCTTTCTCTCGGGCGCGGCCGTGTGCGCGGTGCTGGTGAACTGGGGGCGACAGCACCGCCTGCACAGCGTGTATGCGCTGCCGCTGCTGCTGGAGGCCGCGCTGATGCTTCCCTTCGGCCTCATGGGCGCCGTGACCCTCACCTGGGCCACGCCCTTCGCGGTGCCGCTCACCGTGCTGCTGCTGTCCTTCATCATGGGCCTGCAGAACGCGGTCGCCTCCAAGACCTCCGGGGGCAGCATCCGCACCACGCACATGACCGGCAACATCACCGACCTGGGGATGGAGATCGGCAAGCTGCTCTACTGGAATGGCAAGACCGCGCATGCGGTCGCGGTCCACCACGACCGCAGCCGCATGCACAGGGCGGCCGGGCTGATCGGCATGTTCGTGCTCGGCGGGATCGTGGGCGCGCTCGGGTTCAAGTACGTGGGGTTCGTGTGCGTGGTGCCGCTGGCGGCGCTGCTGCTGGCGCTGTCGGTGCCACCGTTCATGCGGGACCTGCCGCGCAGCGGACTGTTGCTGCGCTTCGCAAAGGGCCGGTAGCCCGGCTAGCCCGGACTGCCCCACATCCAATTGCGGATCTCGGGCATGTCTTCGCCGTAGCGCACGATGTACTGCCTGTGCGCCGCGAGCTTGTCTTCCAGTTGCCGCTTGAGGTAGAGCCCCTTGTCGCCGGTCTGCGGCAGGCGGTCGATGGCGTCCATCGCGAGATGGAATCGGTCGATCTCGTTGAGCACCGTCATGTCGAAAGGCGTGGTGATCGTCCCCTCCTCCTTGTAGCCATGCACATGGATGTTGTCGTGGTTGGCACGGCGGTAGGTGAGCTGGTGCACCAGCCGCGGATAGGCATGGAAGGCGAACATCACCGGCTTGTTCTTCGTGAACAGCGCATCGAAAGCCCTGTCGGTCAGCCCGTGTGGATGCTCGGTATTCGGCTGCAGCTTCATCAGGTCGACCACGTTCACCACGCGCACCTTCAGCTCGGGCAGGTGCGTGCGCAGGATGGACACGGCGGCTATCGTCTCCAGCGTGGGCACGTCGCCGCAGCAGGCCATCACCACGTCGGGCGCCTGGTCGCCATCGTTGCTCGCCCAGTCCCAGATGCCGATGCCGGCGGCGCAATGCTTCGCGGCCTCGTCCATCGCGAGCCACTGCGGCGCGGGGTGCTTGCCCGCGACCACGACGTTCACGTAGTGGCGGCTGCGCAGGCAATGGTCCATCACCGACAGCAGGCAGTTGGCATCCGGCGGCAGGTAGACCCGCACCACCTCGGCCTTCTTGTTGACCACCACGTCGATGAAGCCCGGGTCCTGGTGGGTGAAGCCGTTGTGGTCCTGCCGCCAGACGTGCGAGGCCAGCAGGTAGTTGAGCGAGGCGATCTTGCGGCGCCACGGGATGTTCGAGGTCACCTTCAGCCATTTGGCGTGCTGGTTGAACATCGAGTCGACGATGTGGATGAAGGCCTCGTAGCAGTTGAAGACGCCATGCCGCCCGGTGAGCAGATAGCCTTCGAGCCAGCCCTCGCACTGGTGCTCGCTGAGCATTTCCATCACGCGGCCGGTGCGCGCAAGGAACTCGTCGGTGGGCAGGGTCTCTGCGTTCCACTGGCGCGGCGTCGCCTCGAAGACCGCTTCCAGCCCGTTCGAAAGCGTCTCGTCCGGCCCGAAGACGCGAAAGTTGCGCTGCGCGTCGTTGAGCTTCGCCACGTCGCGCAGGAACGGTCCGAGCACGCGGGTGTCGCCGATGCCGCGCACGCCGGGCGCGTGCACCTCCACCGCGTAGTCGCGGTACGAAGGCATCCGCAGGTCGCGCAGCAGCACGCCGCCGTTGGCATGCGGGTTGGCGCCCATGCGCCGCTTGCCCTTGGGCGCGAGCGCGGCCAGTTCGGGCACCAGCCGGCCCTGCGCATCGAACAGCTCTTGCGGCCTGTAGCTCTGCATCCAGCTTTCGAGCAGCTCGAGATGACCGGGGTGCGACGACGGATCGGAGATCGGCACCTGGTGCGCGCGGAAGCTGCCTTCGATCTGCTTGCCGTCGACCACCTTCGGCCCGGTCCAGCCCTTGGGCGAGGCGAGCACGATCATCGGCCAGCGCGGCCGCTCGGCCTGGCCGCCCGATCTCGCGCCCTGCTGAAAGGCCTTGATCTGCTCGACCGCCGAATCCATCGCCTTCGCCATGGCCTCGTGCATCAGCGCGGGGTCGGAGCCTTCGACGAAACACGGCGTCCATCCGTACCCGCGCAACAGCTGATCCAGCTCCTCGCGGCTGATGCGCGCCAGCACCGTGGGGTTGGCGATCTTGTAGCCGTTCAGGTGAAGGATCGGCAGCACCGCGCCGTCATGCACCGGGTCGAGGAACTTGTTCGAATGCCACGCGGTGGCCAGCGGGCCGGTCTCGGCCTCGCCGTCGCCCACCACGCAGGCCACGATGAGCCCGGGGTTGTCGAACACCGCGCCGAAGGCATGGCTGAGCGAATAGCCCAGCTCGCCGCCCTCGTGGATCGAGCCCGGGCATTCGGGCGAGGCGTGGCTCGGAATGCCGCCGGGGAACGAGAACTGCAGGAACAGCTTCTGCAGCCCGGCCTCGTCCTGGCCGATGTCGGGATAAACCTCGCTGTAGCTGCCTTCGAGGTAGGTGTTGGCCACCACCGCGGGGCCGCCGTGGCCTGGACCGCTGACATAGATCATGTCGAGGTCGTACTTGACGATCGCGCGGTTCAGGTGCGCGTAGATGAAGTTCTGCCCCGGCGTCGTGCCCCAGTGGCCGAGCAGCATGCGCTTGATGTCCGTGAGGGCGAGCGGACGCTTGAGCAGCGGGTTGTCGCACAGGTACATCTGGCCGACCGAGAGGTAGTTGGCGGCGCGCCAGTAGGCGTCGATCTGCTGCAGCGATGCGGGGGCGAGCGTGGGATGGGTGTCTTGGGTCATGGATGGCCACAGTCTGGCCATGCGTGACCTCGCTGTCGGTCCGTCAGCGCACAGACTGCGCGCAACTGCGGGAAATCGTCGCGGCCCTATGGCCTGGCGCCGCCCGTACCGCGGCGCCCCCGGTCCGCCTTCGGCAGCACGGCTTCTTCCACCATGCGCCCGGCCTTCGCCTGCAACAGGTTCAGCGACGCATCGAAGCGCGCCGCATCGTCCGCATCCAGCGCGCCCATCAGGTCGGCATTGATCTTGGTCACCAGCGGAAAGAGCTCGTCGTACAGCGCCTGCCCCGCCTCGGTAAGGCCCAGCTGCACCTGCCGCCGGTCTCCCGCCCTGGCGACCCGCGAGACCAGTTGCTTGGCGACCAGCGAGCCCACCGCCTTCGAGGTGCGCGCCCGGTCCAGCTGCGCATGCTCGGCCAGTTGCGACGAACCCAGCTCGCCCTTGCTCGCCAGCACCGCGATCAGCCGCCATTCGCGCCGCGTGATGCCGAAGCGCCCCTCGCAGAGCCGGATCACCATGCTCCCCGCCACCGAGAGCAGCCGCGACAGCCGGTACAGCAGCAGGTCGTCCAGCGGACGGCGGGGCGCGGCGGCAGCAGGCATCTGGGGGTTAGTCCGGGGGATGGTTGATTAGATCAATCGAATGTAGCGTCTCTAAAGTCGTTCGCCACCAACCGAGAGAGAACCGGAGAACCGACCATGCCCAGCCGCCTTGCCTTCGACCGCCGCCATGCACTCGCAGCCCTGGGCAGCCTGGCCCTCGCGCCGATGGCTCGGGCGCAGCAGGCCTTCGTGCCCGGCCAACCCATCAAGGTGCTGATCGGCGTGCCCGCCGGCGGCACGCAGGATGTGCTGACCCGCGCCATCGCGCAGCAGGTGCGCGATTCGCTCGGCCCGCTCATCATCGACAACCGCTCGGGTGCGGCGGGCCGCATCGCGGTCGAGGCGGTGAAGACCGCGCCGCCCGATGGCCACACCCTGCTGCTGGGCACGGCCAGCATGATGACCATGTTCCCGAGCGCGTACCGCAATCTCTCGTACGACCCGGTGAAGGACTTCGTTCCGCTCCTGAACGCGGCCCGCTTCGAACTGGCGCTCACCGTGCACAAGGACGTGCCCGCCAACACGCTCCCCGAATTCATCACCTGGGCCAAGGCACAGGGCGACAAGCTGAGCTTCGGTTCCTACGGCGCGGGCACGCCCTCGCACTTTCTCGGCGAAATGCTCAACCGCGCGGCCGGCCTCCAGATGGTGCATGTGCCCTACCGCGGCTCCACGCCTGCGCGGCAGGACCTCATGGGCGGCACCGTGCCCGTGTACTTCGACACCGTCGGCGGCGCGCAGCAGATGCTGCCCTCGGGCCGCGTGAAGGTGCTGGCCACCAGCGGCGAGAAGCGCTCGCCGCTCATGCCCAACCTGCCGTGCTTCGTGGAGGCCGGCTACAAGGACGTGGTGGCGACCGCATGGTTCGCGTACTACGCACCGCTCAAGACGCCGCCAGCCATCGTCGACAAGCTGCGCGCCGAGATCACCCGCGCCGTGAACACGCGCGAGGTGCGGCAACTTCTGCTGCAGAACGGCATGTACCCCATCGCCGATGGCAGCGAAGCACTCTTGAAGACCATGCGCGAAGACACGACACGCTGGGCCGGCATCATGAAAGCCGTGAATTTCCAAGCCAATGATTGAACACAACTGAACGACTGATCGAGGAGGAACCTAGACCATGCTGAACCCCAACCATCCCATCACCCGCCGCGTCGCTGGCCTGCTGGCCGCGGCCGGCCTCATGACGTCCATTGCCACCGGCGTGGGCGCACAGACGCTCGACAGCCCCCTGCACATCGTCGTCGGCTACGCCCCCGGCGGCGCCACCGACCGCGTGGCGCGCATCGTCGGCGAGAAGCTCGGCACCAAGCTGGGCGTGCCCGTCATCGTCGACAACAAGCCCGGCGCGGGCGGGCGCCTGGCGGCGCAGCAGGTCAAGCTCACGCCCGCCAACCAGAACGTGCTGATGCTCGCCAACCCGGCCGTGATGGTGGTCGCGCCCCTGGTCTTCAAGGACAACAACTACGACGCCGAGCGCGACTTCGTGCCCGTGTCGCACGTCAACGCCTACGACTTCGCGCTGGCCGTGTCGCCCACCCTGCCCGTGCGCGAACTGCCGCACCTGCTCGCGTGGATGCGCGCCAACCCGCAGCAGGCCAACGTCGGCGTGCCCGCCACCGGGAGCCTGCCGCACTTCTTCGGCCTCATGGTCGGCGAGAAGGCCAAGGTGCAGACGCAGGTGATCGGCTACCGCGGCTCCGCGCCGTTGCTCAACGACCTGATCGGCGGCCAGGTGCCCATTGCCGTGGACACCGAAGACGTGGTGCTGCCGCAGCACAACGCAGGCAAGCTGCGCATCCTGGCGCTCTCGGGCGAAAAGCGCTCGCCGTTCGCGCCGAACATCCCGACCTTCAAGGAAGCGGGCCTGGACCTCGCCGCCACCGGCTGGAACACCTTCTTCGCGCCCGCCACCATGCCCAAGGACAAGGTCGAGCGCCTGGCCGCGACCATCCGCGAAGTGATGCAGGACCCGGACACGCAGCGCAAGTTCAAGGACTCGGGCATGACCCCGGTGGTGAGCACGCAGGCGCAAACTGCCGCGATGCTGAAGGCGTACAAGACGCAGTGGGCGCCCGTCGTCCAGAAGTCCGGCTACCAGCCGTAAAACTCATTCGTTGCCCATGACCAGACCCAACATCATCTTCATCGTCGCCGACGACCTCGGCTATGCCGACCTCGGCTGCTACGGCGGCCGCGATGCCGCGTTCGGCCCCGTGTCGCCCGTGCTCGACGGCCTGGCCGCGAACGGACTGAAGCTCACGCAGGGCTACTCGAACTCGCCCGTGTGCTCGCCCACGCGCTTCGCGATGATCACCGCGCGGTATCAATACCGCTTGCGCGGCGCGGCCGAAGAGCCGATCCGCAGCAGCAGCCGCGGCAGCACCACGCTGGGCCTGCCGACCGACCACCCCACGCTGCCCTCGCTGCTCAAGGCCGGCGGCTACCAGACCGCGCTCATCGGCAAGTGGCACCTGGGCTACCCGCCGCACTTCGGGCCGCTGCGCTCGGGGTACGACGAATTCTTCGGGCCGATGTCGGGCGGAGTCGACTACTTCACCCACTGCGACTCCACCGGCAAGCACGACCTGTGGTTCGGAGAAGAGGACAAGAAGGAAGACGGCTACCTCACCGACATCCTTTCGAAGCGCGCCGTGGACTACGTGGAGCGCATGGCAAAGCAGGAGCAACCCTTCTTCCTGAGCCTGCACTACACCGCCCCGCACTGGCCCTGGGAAACCCGCGACGACGCCGAGAAGGCGCCCGCCGTGAAGGACAACCTCTTCGACCTGGCCGGCGGCAACATCCACGTGTACCGCCGCATGATCCATCACATGGACGAAGGCATCGGCTGGATCATGGCCGCGCTCGAGAAGCACGGCATGGCCGACAACACGCTCGTGGTGTTCACAAGCGACAACGGCGGCGAGCGCTTCTCGGACAACTGGCCGCTCGTGGGCGGCAAGATGGACCTGACCGAAGGCGGCATCCGCGTGCCATGGATCGCGCACTGGCCCGCGGTGATCGCCAAGGGCGGCGAGAGCACGCAGCTGTGCATGACGATGGACTGGTCCGCGACCATGCTCGACGCGGCCGGCGTGAAGGCCGATGCGGCGTATCCGCTCGATGGCGTGTCGCTCATGCCCGTGCTGAAGGACGCGACGCAGAGCTTCCGCCGCCCGCTGCACTGGCGCATGAATCACCGCGGCCAGCAGGCGATGCGCGATGGCGACTGGAAGTACCTGAAGGTCGACGGCAACGAGTACCTGTTCAACATTCCGGCGGATGAGCGCGAGCGCGCGAACCTCGGCAAGAAAGAGCCCGAGCGGCTCGCTGCGATGCGGGCGAACTGGGATGCGTGGAACGCGACGATGCCTCCGATTCCGGAGGATGCGACGGTGAGTTTGGGGTACTCGGTGAAGGACATGCCGCAGCGTTGAGCGCGGCCATCGCGCCAAGCCGATTCAGCATCGGCGGCGCGCATGTCAGACAACGCAGGCATTTGGCAGAAAACGCTGCTCCACGGCAGTAACAGCCCGAGTCGATGCGCCCCAGACTGGCGCGCATGACAACTTCCGCCACCTCTGTCCTCGCCGCGGCGGACACCCGCCCTGCCGCCAGCGCTTCCATCAAGAACCTCCCCGTCAACCTGTTCGCCGCCGTCATGGGCCTCTCGGGCCTTTCGATGGGCTGGCGTCTTGCGCACACCGAATTCGGTGTACCCCGCGTGGTGTCGGATGCGATCGGCCTCTTCGCCACCTTCGTGTTCGTCGTGCTGCTCGTGGGCTACGGCGCCAAGCTGCTGCGCCACCCGGCGGCCGTGACGGCGGAGTTCCGTCATCCGATTGCCGGCAACTTCTTCGGCACCATCGCCATTGCGCTGCTGCTTCAATCGACCGTGCTGGGCGTCTACAACAGCGCGCTGGGCAACGCGCTCTGGGTGGTCGGCACCGTTGCCACGCTGCTGCTGGCGGCGCACGTTGTCTCGCGCCTCCTGGGCGGCAATGGCCACCCTGCGCATGCGGTGCCGGCGTGGATCATTCCGGGCGTCGCCGCGCTGGACATTCCCGTCACCGGCAGCCACATGCCCATGGCCTGGGCCGGCGAGGTGCTGCTGCTGTCGGCCGCCGTGGGCTCGGTGCTGGCGCTCGTGCTGTTCACGATGATCGTCACGCGGTTGATCCAGCACGAGCCGCTCGCGCCGGCGATGACGCCCTCGCTGCTGATTCTTGTCGCGCCGTTCGAGGTGGGGTTCACGGCGTATGTGAACCTCACGGGGCGGGTGGATCTGTTTGCGGGGCTGTTGTTCTATTTCGGGCTGTTCTTGTTCTTGGTGCTGGCGCCGAAGGTGTTTCGCAGGAGCGTGCCGTTTGGGGCGGGGTGGTGGGCTGTGAGCTTTCCGCTGGCTGCGATGGTGAATGCGGGGTTGATGTACGCGGGGGTGAGAGGGACGTGGCCGTTGCAGTTATTGGCTGTTGGATTGCTCGTGCTTCTTACCGCAGTGCTGCTCGCGCTGACCGTTCGCACGTTGAACATCCTCTTCAACGGGCGGTTGCTGGCAGGCTGAGAAAGCGATCCAGACAAACCCGGCGGCCGAGGTTCAGCCGCCGCCCATGCGCTCCACGTTCGCGTTGATGCGCTGAAGCAGCGCCAGCAGTTGGTCGACCTCCGCTTCGGAGAAACCGGTCAGCGCCTGCTGCGTATGCGCCTCCATCAGCGCCCTCGCCTTCGGCAGACGGCGCGCAGCCAGCGGGGTGAGCGAAATGAGGCGGCTGCGCTTGTCGGCGGGGTCGTCCACGCGCTCGACCAGGCCATCGCGCTCCATGCGGGTGAGCAACTGCGCCATGCTGGGCTGCTCGACCTGCGCGATGCGCGCGAGCTCGGCCTGCGAGAGCGCCTTGCTTTTCTTGAGGGACACGAGCACGGGCAGCTGGCCCGCAGCCAGGCCGGCTTCGCGCAGGTCGATGTCTGCGATGCGGGTGAATCCACGGGCGATGCGGCCCAGGAGCTTGAGGGGGTTTCGATCGGGGGCTTCGGTCATGGGGTCTATTTTATACATAGGCTCCTATGTTAATATGGATAGGAACCTATCCTTTATCGGAGCTACCCCGATGCATCCCTCTTCTTTTATTTCCACTCCCCGCATCGCCATCGTCGGCGGCGGTCCCGGCGGCCTCATGCTGGCGCGCCTGCTTCACCTCTCCGGCCTCCGGGCCACCGTGTTCGAGCACGAAGAAAGTCCGCTCGTGCGTTCACAGGGCGGCACGCTCGACCTGCATGAAGACTCGGGCCTGATGGCCGTGCGGCGCGCCGGGCTCGAAGCCGAGTTCCTGCGCATCGCACGCTATGACGACCAGGGCTCGCGGCTGCTCGACAAGTCGGGGCGCGTTCTCTTCGAGGAGCCTGATGCGTCCGCGGGCAACCGGCCCGAGGTCGATCGCACTGCGCTGCGCGACATGCTGCTTGCGTCGCTGCCGGGCGACTGCGTCCAGTGGGGCCGTGCGTTGCGCGAAGTGCTGCCGCAGGATGACGGTCGATGGAACCTCGTCTTCACGGACGGCGAGGCCGGGCCTTTCGATCTCGTGGTCGGTGCGGACGGCGCATGGTCGCGCGTGCGTCCGCTGCTGTCGCCGTACAAGCCGCAGTACAGCGGGCTGACCTTCATCGAGTTCGGCATCGACGACGTGGACCGCAGCCACCCGGCCGTCGCGCAACTGGTCGGGCGGGGCAAGCTCGATGTGCAGGGCGATGGCAAGCTGCTCATCGCGCAGCGCAACGGCAACGCCCACATCCGCGGCTATGCGATCTTCCGCGTGCCGGCGGACTGGGCCGCCAAGCGCTTCGACTTCGCCTCGCCAGCGGCGGTGCGCAGCGCGCTGCTCGCGGAATTCGCCGGGTTCGACGACGCGATCACCGATCTCTTTCGCGCGAGCAACGACAACTTCGCAACGCGGCTCATCCACGCGCTGCCGGTCGGGCACTGCTGGGCCCACCGGCGTGGGCTCACGCTGCTGGGCGACGCGGCGCATGTGATGTCGCCCTTCGGCGGCGAAGGCGTGAATGCCGCGCTGCGCGATGCGGCCGAACTGGCGGCCCAACTGATCGGGGAACAGGACTGGGGCAAGGCCGTGGCGGCCTACGAAACGCAGATGTTCGAGCGCGTGGCCGAAATCGCGGAAGGCTCGGCCGAGGCGGCCGCCACTCAGCTGTCGCACATCGGCGAGGCGCTGATGCTGGCGCAGTTTCAGGAGCATCAGGAGCAGCGGGCCGCTACGGCGTAGCGCCCCTTCCGCGTGGTCGGATGCGTATCTGTTTGACTTTTATATCGATATATCTAAAATACTTTCGATACCAGTCAAGAAAGACATCGACATGAGACACCCCCACTTCGGCCATCACCACCACAACCACCACTGCCACGCCCCCCGTGGCGAACACGAAGACGGCTTCTCGGGCGGCCGTGGCCGTCACGGCGCCCCCGGCGACGAGCGCATGCACGGAGGCCGTGGCGGACGCGGCGGCGGGCGCGTCTTCGGCCATGGCGGCCTGCGCTTCGTGCTGCTGCAGCTCATCGCCGACAAGCCTTCGCATGGCTACGAGCTCATCAAGGCCATCGAAGACCGCCTGGGCGGCAGCTATGCGCCGAGCCCCGGCGTGGTCTACCCCACCCTCACGCTGCTCGAAGAGATGGGCTACCTGAGCGTGGAGACGGCCGACAACGGCGGCCGCAAGCGCTACACCATCACCCCCGGCGGGCAGGAGTTCCTGGCCGCCAACCGCGAAATGGCCGACGCCATGATGGCCCGCATGTCGGGCGGCGTGGACGGCGCGGGCCCGCGCGGCGGACGCCCGCCGCAGGTCACGCGCGCCATCGAGAACCTCAAGCTCGCCATGCGCATGCGCCTGTCGGGCACGCCCCTCACCGAACAACAAGCCCACGATTTCGCCGCGGTGCTCGACAGCGCCGCTCAACAGCTAGAGCGCATCTGAACTTCTTCTTTTGAAATGACCGACTTCACAACCACTCCCTCTTCTTCCAACACACCCGACCGCACGCCACGCCGCGTGCGCCACGACCTTCGCTTTCGCCAGCTCACGGTGAAGACGGTGCAGCGCGTGACGCCGCACCTGATCCGCATCGTGCTCACCGGCGACGACCTCGCGGGCTTCACGAGCCTGGGGTTCGACGACCACGCGAAGATCTTTTTCCCCGACGCGACCACCGGCAAGCTCACGCTGCCGACCGCGGGCCCCGATGGTCCGATCTGGCCCGCGAGCGGCCGCCCGACGATGCGCGACTACACGCCGCGCCGCTTCGACGCGAAGGCGAACACGCTGGAGATCGACTTCGCCCTGCACGACGCCGGCCCCGCCACGCAATGGGCAGAGAACGCCAAGCCCGGCGACACGCTCGGCGTGGGCGGCCCGCGCGGTTCGTTCATCGTGCCGACCGAATTCGACTGGCACTTGCTCGTCGGCGACGACACCGCCCTGCCCGCCATCTCGCGGCGCCTGGCCGAACTGCCGGCCGGTGCGCGGGTGGTGGTGCTGGCGGAGGTCGACAGCGAAGCCGACCAGATTCCGTTCGACACGCAAGCCGAGCTCACGCTGCAATGGGTGTACCGGCGCGGCGCCGAGGCCGGCGTGAGCACGGTGCTGGTCGATGCGCTGAAGGCGGCGAAGCTGCCGGCCGGCGATTTCCACGCGTGGATCGGGTGCGAGTCGGGCATTGCGAAGGCACTGCGCGCGCACCTCGTGAGCGAGCGCGGCGCCAACCCGAAGTGGACCCGCGCGTCGGGCTACTGGCGGCGCGGCGCTGCGGCCACGCACGATTCGCACGACGAGTGATCCCGCCTTGCTCCTTCCCCTTCCGGGGGAAGGCTGGGATGGGGGCAAGCGGCGCTTGTTAGGCGCAGTGCTTCATCGAAGGCCGCGAACTCCCACCCCTACCCTCCCCGGAAGGGGAGGGAGAAATTCAAATTCAATGCGGCACTTCGACGGGACCTGAAGCGGCCGCATTGCGCCGCGGACTGCGGATCAGCAGCAACAGCGGAATCGCCAGCAGCGTGATCACCATCATGATCGCGAAGTCGTCGAGGTAGCCGATCAGCGCGCCCTGCCGCGTGACCTCGGCATTGAGCATCGCGAGACCGGTCATGGTGTCGGGCGACATCATCGGCGGCAGGCCGATCAGCCCCGGGTTGCCCGGCGCCACGGTTGCCGCGATCTCCGCATGCGCCTTGCTCGACCCTTCGGTCAGGAGCGCCTGCACGATCGAGATGCCCACGCTGCTGCCGATGTTGCGCAGCAGGCTGAAGATGGGCGTGCCCTGGTTGCGCAATCGAGGCGCGAGCGTCGCGAAGGTCGCGGTCGACAGCGGCACGAAGGTGAAGCCGATGCCCAGCCCCTGGATGAAGCCCGAGAGAATGATCAGGCTGCTGTCCATCTGCAGCGTGAGCCGCGTCATCTGGTAGAGCGAAAAGGCGGTGAGGCCGAAGCCCACGGCCATGATGGCGCGCACGTCGATGCGCTGCACGAGGCGCCCCACGATGATCATCGCGATCATGGTGCCCACGCCGCGCGGCGCGGTCACCTCGCCGGTGTAGACCACCGGGTAGCCCATGAGCCCCTGCAGGAAGTTGGGCAAGAGTGCCATCGTCGCGAACAGGATCATGCCGACGATGAAGGCGAACAGAAGGCCGGTGACGAAGTTGCGGTCCTTCAGCAGGTCGCGGTCGAAGAACGACACGCCCTGCACCGTCCACGTATGGACCACGAAGAAGCCGAAGGCCACGAGCGCGGCGGCGGCTTCGAGCTTGATCTCCCATGAGTCGAACCAGTCGAGCTGCTCGCCGCGGTCCAGAAACAGCTGCAGCATGCCGATGGCCAAGCTCAGCGTGACGAAGCCGAAGATGTCGAGCTTCTCGCCCTGCGGCCGGCTTTCGGGCAGGTAGCGCGCGATGCCCCAGAACGCGAAGATGCCCACCGGCAGGTTGATGAAGAACACCCAGCGCCAGTCGAAGTTCTCGGTGAGCCAGCCGCCCAGCAGCGGCCCGAGGATGGGCCCGACCATGATGCCCGCGCCCCAGATGGCCATGGCCTGGCCGACCTTCTCGCGCGGGTTGATGTCCAGCAGCACCGCCTGCGACAGCGGCACCAGCGCCGCGCCGAACACGCCCTGCAACAGCCGAGCGGCGACGATGCCGACGAGCGAAGTCGCCAGCCCGCACAGCGCTGAAGCGACCGTGAAGCCGATCACCGAGATGATGAACACGCGCCGCCGGCCCCAGTGGCCGCACAGCCACCCGGTGAGCGGCAGCGCGATCGCCGAGGCGACGATGTACGAGGTGAGCACCCAGGTGATCTGGTCCTGCGAGGCCTGCAGGCTGCCCTGCATGTGAGGCAAGGCGACGTTGGCGATCGTGGTGTCCAGCGCCTGCATGATGGTCGCCAGCATGATCGAGATGGTGATCATGCCGCGGTGCGGCACGGTGGTTCCGGGCGCGACGCTCATGGCTTCTTTCCGTCGCCGGAGGTGATGTCCACGAGGCTTTCGCGCACCTTGCCGAGCAGGCTCAGCAACTGCGCGCGCTCGGGCTGCGAGAGCACCAACATCACACGGGCGTTGAGCCCGTCGCTGATGCTGAGGGCAGCATCGAGCGCCTTTTCGGCGCTGGGCTGCAGGTGGATCCTGTTGACGCGGCGGTCGGTGGCGCTGGGCTCGCGGCGGATCCATCCGGCAGCCGCCATGCGGTCGCACAGGCCCGCCACGGCCATGGGGGTGAGATCGAGCCGCTGCGCGAGTTCGGCTTGCGAAAGCGGCTCTTCATCGCCGTGCATGGCGAGTGCGCCGAGCAGCCGGCATTGCGCGCTGGTGAGGCCGATGCGCTCGCGCGCGAGGCGGTCGAATTCTTCGCTGTAGAGCTTGCCGACGTTCTTGACGAGGAAGCCGAAGCGCTGGGTGAAGTCCCTTTTCATAAGGGACTGGATTATCTACATGTTTATTAGTTTGGAATTAGCAAGCCGGTCTTCAGAGCCAGCCTGCACGTCTGAACCGGTAGTAGAGATAGCCGCAGGTGCTGACGATGAGCCCCAGCGCCACCGCATAGCCGTATTTGAATTTCAGCTCGGGCATGTTCTCGAAGTTCATGCCCCAGATGCCGGCGAACGCGGTGCACACCGCGAAGATGCTGGCCCAGGCCGCGAGGCGCTTGGTGACTTCGCTCTCCTCGATCGTGACCATCGAGAGGTTCACCGAGATGGCCGTGCCGACGGTGTCGCGCATCGCGTCGATGGAGCCGTTGATGCGGCCCAGGTGGTCGCCCACGTCGCGAAAGTATTCCTGCGAGCCCATGCAGATCTGCGGCACGCGCCCGCCGTGCAGCTTGCCCGCCGCCTCGACCAGCGGCGCCACCGCACGCTTGAGGATCATGCTGCGGCGCTTCAGGTCATAGAGCTGCTTGATCTTGTCGCGCGCCGCGCCGCCCTGCGTGAAGATCTGCTGCTCGATGGATTCGAGCTCCACTTCGAGCGCGTCGATGACGGGGAAGTAGCGGTCGACCACCGCGTCCATCAGCGCATAGAGCACGAAGCCCGCGCCGTTGCGCAGCAGTTCGGGCTCGCGCTCGCAGCGTTCCCGCACGCCCAAAAAGCCCTGCTGGCTGCGGTTGCGCACCGAGAGCACGTAGTTGCGACCGACGAACACGTCGACCTCCCCCACGTTCACGCAGTGCTCGCCTTCGGCCGAGGGCTCCACGAGGTGCATGACGACGAAGAGCGAATCGCCGTACTCCTCGACCTTGGGGCGCTGGTGGCCGTGGTGGGCGTCTTCGACTGCGAGCGGGTGCAGGTTGAATTCCTTCTGCATCTCGGCCAGCTCTTCGGGCGTGGCGTCGCTCAATGCCACCCAGACGAAGCAGCCGGGTCGGGTGATGTAGTCGCTGATGTCCTCGACGGGGATGTCGGCGAGCTTGGCGCCGTTTTCGTAGGCCACGCAGTTGATCAGCATCGGTGCTCGTCCATGTTCGATGTCGGGGTTCTTGTCAGGCGGCCGCGTCGGGTTTGGCGGTCGCGGCCAGTTGGGCGGTTTCTGCGAGCGATGCCTCGATGGCCTGTGTCTCGCTCCTGAGCAGGGCCAGGCCTTTTTCGGCGAACGCAGCGTGGCTTGGAACGTCGGCCCACAAGCTCACCGCGGCTTCGGCGCATGTGAGCGACGTGAAGCGGATGCGGCCCTTCGCCAGATCGATGAAGCGCTTCTCGCGCAGTGGGTCCGCGCGGTCCCAGGCTCCGCCGATGAGCACGCGCTTGCCGCGCTTGATGCGCGGCTCGCGCTCGGCAAAGAAGGGCAGCTTGGCGGACACCCAGCCGAGCATGCCGCTCTTCAATGCGGTGTCGAAGTCGGAGGGAGCGGCGTGCGCCTTCGCATATTCGCGCAGGGTGCCGAGCTGGTAGAGCACCGGGTCCTTGGGCCCGGCCGGGCCGCCTTCCACGGGTCTGATGATGGAAGGGCCGTTGCTCGCGCCCTTCTCGGGCCGTTTCGACTTGCGCAGGTCCGCCAGCTGGGCCGGCGAGATGCAGAGATACAGCGCGGCGAGTTCGGCGGGCAAGGTGGCGGTGTCGGGGAGCGCATCCGCTTCAGGGCCTTTGAATTCTTCCGGGGGGGCCATGGGCGCCTTGTTCTTCACGCGGGGTTTGCGCGGGGGGATTTTAGAGCGGGGGATGCGGAGCGATGGGCCGGGACGTCAACGAGCCTGGCACCGTTTCGTGACGTCACGCGGTTGATCGTCATCGGTCCCGCAAAGTTCACGGTAATCGGAATCGGGATAACGCCATGCGGAGCGAAAGCATCCGCCTCGTCTGGACAATGCGCGATCAGGGAGGGGAGCCATCGCGCACGGGTCGCACTTGGCTTTCGCGTATAAAATCTTATACAGACGGGCACGTCGATGGACGAAAAAGAAATCCGCTGGGTTGGCTCTTCCTATGTGGATCTGCTGGCCTTTCCCGTGGAGCCGCGCCGAGCAGCCGGTTTCGAGCTGGGCAAGGTCCAGGCCGGGCTGGACCCGACGGACTGGAAGCCATTCAACGACATAGGTGCCGGCACGCGCGAGATTCGGCTCAGGGATTCGAGCGGCATCTACCGAGTGATGTACGTAGCCAAATTTGAAGAAGCAATCTATGTCCTGCATTGCTTCCAGAAAAAGACGCAGGCGACCAGTCAACAGGACAAGGCCATCGCCGAGGCGCGCTATCGCGCGGTGATTGAAACAAGGAAGCACCGACCATGAAGACCGACACCGCCATCCAGCACGTCACCAAACCCGGCGCCAATATCTTTCTCGAGCTGGGCTTTCCGGCGGCTGAGGCCAAGCGCTTGCAGGCAGCATCGCAAAAGCAGATCAACGACACGCGGCTGTTGAAACAGCAACTCATGGAAGAACTGTCGAACTGGATCGAAGCGCATCACCTGAAACAGGCTGAAGCAGCCGAAATCCTGATGGTGTCGCGCCCTCGAGTTTCCGACGTGGTCAACAGGAAGACGTCCAAATTCACCATCGACACGCTGGTCGAGATGCTCAGCCGCATCGGCAAGCCGGTGAAGTTGATCGTGGGCTGAGCCCTCTCCCGTCCCCGATAATCCCCCGAGTGAAAACGACGACTGCCCAACCCCTCCCCCCGACAAGCGACCTCTCCGGGCACACCCCGATGATGGCGCAGTACCTGGGCCTCAAGGCGAACCATCCGGACACGCTGTTGTTCTACCGGATGGGCGATTTCTACGAACTGTTCTGGGCCGATGCCGAAAAGGCGGCACGCCTGCTCGACATCACGCTCACCCAGCGCGGCCAGTCGGCCGGCCAGCCGGTGGTGATGTGCGGGGTGCCCTTCCATGCGGTCGATACCTACCTCGCGCGCCTCATCAAGCTGGGCGAATCCGTCGCCATCTGCGAGCAGGTGGGCGAGGTCGGCGCGAGCAAGGGGCCGGTGGAACGCAAGGTGGTGCGGGTGGTCACGCCCGGCACGCTGACCGATTCGGAACTGCTCAACGACAAGAGCGAATCGCTGCTGCTCGCGGTACATGCGGGCACGCGCAATTTCTGCGGGCTCGCGTGGCTGAGCGTGACGGGCGCCGAACTGCGGCTGGCCGAGTGCCCGGCCGACGCGCTCGAAGCGTGGATCGCGCGCATCGCTCCGAGCGAACTGCTCTATAGCGCCGAGGTGACGCCGGCTTTCGAGCAGCGCCTGAAAGCCGCGCGTGCGGCAACGCCCTTCACGCTCTCGATCCGCCCCGCGTGGCAGTTCGACGGCGGCCTCGGCGAGCGCAAGCTCAGCGAGCAGATGGGCAGCAACAGCCTGGCCGCGTGGAACGCCGAATCGCTCTCCAACGCGCACGCCGCAGCCGCCGCGCTGCTGGGGTACGCCGAACATACGCAAGGCCGCGCGCTCTCGCACGTGCAGCGTCTCTCGGTCGAACGCGACGGCGACCTGATCGAGCTGCCGCCCACCACGCGCCGCAACCTCGAACTGGTGCAGACGCTGCGCGGCGAAGACTCGCCCACGATGTTCTCGCTGCTCGACACCTGCATGACGGGCATGGGCAGCCGGCTCGTGAAGCGCTGGCTGCTCTCGCCTCGTCGCGACCGCACCGAGGCACAGGCGCGGCTCGAAGCCATCGGCGCGCTGCAGTCCACAGTGCTCGGCGGCACGGCCGCGCCCTGGCGCACGCTGCGGGAACAACTGAAGAACACGAGCGATGTGGAACGCATCGCGGCACGCATCGCGCTGCGCCAGGTGCGTCCGCGCGAACTGCTGGCGCTGCGCCTCGCGCTCGACAAGGCCGAGCAACTGGCGCCGCTGCTTCCCGCTTCCGCCCCGCTGCTGGCCCGCATTACCGAGCGGCTCGCGCCGCCGCCGGGTTGCGCCGACCTGCTGGTGAGCGCGATCAAGCCCGACCCGTCGGCGCTGGTGCGCGACGGCGGCGTGATCGCCACCGGCCACGACGCCGAGCTCGACGAGCTGCGCGCCATCAGCGACAACTGCGACGACTTCCTGCTCAAGCTCGAAGTGAGCGAGCGCGAGCGCACCGGCATCAGCAACCTCAGGGTGCAGTTCAACCGCGTGCACGGCTTCTACATCGAGGTGACGCAGAGCGCGCTCTCGAAGGTGCCCGACAACTACCGCCGCCGCCAGACGCTGAAGAACGCCGAGCGCTTCATCACGCCCGAGCTGAAGGCTTTCGAAGACAAGGCGCTGAGCGCGCAAGACCGCGCGCTGGCCCGCGAGAAGTGGCTCTACGAGCAGCTGCTCGATGCGCTGCAGCCCTCGGTGCATGCGCTCACGCAACTGGCCGGCGGCATCGCGACGCTCGATGCGCTGTGCGCGCTGGCGGAGCGCTCGCACACGCTGCACTGGCGCGCACCGACCTTCGTGTCGCACCCTTGCATCGAGATCCAGCAGGGCCGGCATCCGGTGGTGGAAGCGCGGCTCGCCGAAAAGTCGTCGGGCGGCTTCATCGCCAATGACACGCAGCTCGGACCGCAGCAGCGCATGCAGGTCATCACCGGCCCGAACATGGGCGGTAAATCGACGTACATGCGGCAGGTGGCGATCATCGTGCTGCTCGCCTCCATCGGCTCGCACGTGCCGGCCGCGGCCTGCAGGCTCGGGCCGATCGATGCCATTCACACCCGCATCGGCGCGGCGGACGATCTGGCCAATGCGCAATCGACCTTCATGCTCGAGATGACCGAGGCCGCGCAGATCCTGCACAGCGCCACCGCGCAGTCGCTGGTGCTGATGGATGAAATCGGCCGCGGCACCAGCACCTTCGACGGGCTGGCGCTGGCCGCGGGCATCGCGGCGCAACTGCACGACCGCAGCAAGGCCTTCACGCTGTTCGCGACCCACTACTTCGAATTGACCGAATTCCCGGCCACGCACCATGGCGCGGTGAACATGCATGTGAGCGCAACCGAAGCGGGTCGCGACATCGTGTTCCTGCACGAAATGCAGCCCGGCCCGGCCAGCAAGAGCTACGGAATCCAGGTGGCGCGGCTCGCGGGCATGCCCGCGGCGGTGGTCAACCATGCGCGCCAGGCGCTCGAGGCACTTGAGTCGCAGCATGCGCAAACTCGTGCACAGGTCGACCTGTTCGCGCCCCCGCCCGTGGCCGAAACGCCTCTGGCCAGCGCCGTAGAATCCGCGCTGGCCGCGCTAGACCCCGACACCATGAGCCCGCGCGAGGCCCTCGACGCGCTCTATGCCCTCCAGAAACTGAACACGCGTGAACGCAGTGCCGCCTGAGCGGGCCTGATTCATGCGAGACGAACTCATGACTTATTGCGTAGGCATCAAACTCAACGCCGGCCTGGTGTTTCTCTCCGACTCGCGCACGAACGCGGGCGTGGACCACATCAGCACCTTCCGCAAGATGATCGTCTACGAGCAGCCGGGCGACCGCGTCATGGTGCTGCTGTCCTCGGGCAACCTGAGCATCTCGCAGTCGGTGCGCGAAATCCTCCAGATCGAGGAGCTTCGCGAAACCCGTGAAGACGGCACGCAGGGCGACCCGATCACCATCTGGAACGCCAAGAGCATGTTCGACGCCGCCCGCGTGCTCGGCTCGGCGGTGCGCCATGTGTACGACCGCGATGCCGAGGCGCTGAAGCACGCGGGGCTCGACTTCAACGTGTCCTTCATCTTCGGCGGGCAGGTCAAGGGCGAGGGCATGCGCCTCTTCCTGGTCTACGCCGCAGGCAACTTCATCGAGGCGACCACCGAGACGCCTTACTTCCAGGTGGGCGAATCGAAGTACGGCAAGCCCGTGCTCGACCGGGTGCTCACGCCCGAGACGCCGCTGGACGAAGCCGCCAAGTGCGCGCTGGTGTCGATGGACTCGACGATGAAGTCGAACCTCTCGGTGGGCCTGCCGCTCGACCTGGTCGTGTACGAAGCCAACAAGTTCGAGACCGACCGGGTGATCTGCATCGATGCCGACAACCCCTACTACCGCATGATGCACAACAGCTGGGGCCAGAAGCTGCGCGAGGTGTTCGACAGCATCGAAGACCCGGTGTGGGACGACAGTGCCACCGAGCATCCGCTGAAGATGCCGGCCACGCGGCACAGCCCGCTGCGCAAGATCTCGACGCCCGACGAAAAGCTCATCTGAGCGCGGCATCGGCCATGGCCATGCCGCCCGTCGTCTTCTCGCACGGCAACAGCTTTCCCGCGAGCACCTACCGCGTCGTCCTCGACAGCCTGCGCAACCGCGGCTTCGAGGTCGATGCCATCGAGAAATTCGGGCACGACCCGAAGTACCCCGTCACCGACAACTGGCCGCACCTGGTGCAGCAGCTGGCCGACTTCGCGCGGGTGCGCGCCGATCGCGCGGGCGGGCCGGTGTTTCTCATCGGCCATTCGCTCGGCGGTTTCCTCAGCCTGATGTGCGCGGCGCTGCACCCGGCGCTCGCGCGCGGCGTGGTGCTGATCGATTCGCCGATCCTCGGCGGCTGGCGCGCGAACACGCTCAATGTGGTCAAGCGCACGCCGCTCATGAAGAGCATCTCGCCCGGCGCCATCAGCCGCAAACGCAAGAACATCTGGGCCGACCGCGAGGCGGTGTTCGAGCACTTCCGCAGCAAGAAGGCGTTCGCGAAGTGGGACGAGCAGGTGCTGCACGACTACATCGACCACGGCACCTTCGACGGGGACGACACGCGCGAGCTCAGCTTCGACCGCGACGTGGAGACGACGATCTACAACACCCTGCCCCACAACCTGGGCGCGCTGCTGCGCAGGCACCCGCTCAAGTGCAAGGCGGCGTTCATCGGCGGACGTCAATCGGCCGAAATGAAACGGGTGGGCATGACGATGACCGAGCAGGTGACCAAGGGGCGCATCGCGATGCTCGACGGCACGCACCTGTTTCCGATGGAAAAGCCGCTGGCGACTGCGGCGGCGGTCGAGGCGGCGCTACGCAATCTGCTGTGAGGCAGGGCCGGGTCGGCATTCGATGCCGTCGCCGACGCGCAGCACGCCACCACGGATGACCCGCGCCGTCACGCCGCCATGGCCGCGCATGGCGTTGTAGCCGCCCGGGCCGAGCAGCTCTTCCATCCGTGAACAGGGCTCGCAGGGTCCGCTGACTTCGAGCAGCACCTCGGCGCCGACGGCCAGCACCAGCGGCTGGTCGCGAAACAGCGAGCGCGCCGCCAGCAGGTTCAGGCCCGAGACGACCAGGTTGCGCCGCAGCCCTTCGGCTTCGACGCGCGCATGGCCGGTGAGCGCGGCGATCACCGGCAGGTGCTCCTGCTGGATCAGCGAGACCTGCCGCTTGCCGCCGGGCCGCGCGGCGCCGATGCGGTCGCCCTCCAGCCCGCGCCCTTCCACCGCCACGGCCTCGTTCACCGACCGCACCGGCGCCCGGCGCGCCGGCCGCAGCAGGATGGCGTCGAGGCGGCCGGAATGCGCAAATTGCCGGGTCAGTTCGTGGAGGTCGGGCATGCGAGGCATTGTCCATGGGACTTTTTTGCGCCCCGTTTCAGTCTCCACGCCGGCTTCGCGCCTGCCGGGGAGGCGCTGACGCGGCACATGGCCGGCAAGCTGGCGGCCTTCAACATCCGCAGCGTCTGCATCCGCTCGCACGCGATTCCCGAAGCCGCCGCCGCGGGGTCGCACAGCCATGAGGTCTTTCGCCCTGCAGCCGAGCGCATGGGGATGACGGTCGAGCAGATGCTCGCGGCCAGACCGGCCGGGCTGCTGGTGAAAAGGCTGCCGTCGCTGGACCAGGTGGCGAATACGGCGGTATTCGTGGCGTCCGGGCATGCGGGCGCCATGACAGGGGCGGTGGTTAACCTGAGCGGCGGTGTCACGCTGGACTGACCCTCTGGCCGCGCGGTGGTCCTTGACCACCGCGCCGACGATCCTGTCGCACGTCTTCCAAGCGAAACATTCCAAATAGAGCGATAGTTCCTGCCGGCTCGCGAGTTCCCCTTTTTTCAACCGGGTGACTCCAGGATACAAATGGCAATACTCTGCAACAATCCCGCATATAAGTAAAAACGTCCTAGCAAAAGTCAGGCACCGTTCAGAATCGCGCCCACATGTCCAATACGCAGCTGGAAGACGTCGAAGTCGTTTCCTTGAGTCCCGCGCTGGTGGTCGAAGACGATCCAGCCATGCGCGAGCGGCTTGCCTACGTGTTGTCCACCCTGGGCTGCGACGAGCCGCAGATCGCCTGGGCCGAGAGCGTGACCGCCGCCAAGGAACTGCTCGAGGAGCGGGATTTCGGCGTGGCGCTGGTCGACATCGGCTTGCCCGACGGCAGCGGCGTCGAACTCATCGGCTGGATGCAGGCGCATTGCCCCAGGATTCCCGCGGTGGTGGTCTCGGCCTGGCGCACCGAGGAAGTCATCTTCGCGGCGCTGCGGGCCGGCGCCATCGGCTACCTGCTGAAGGAGCGCGACGACCTGGAACTGAGCATCGCGCTGCGCAGCATCGAGCAAGGCGGCGCGCCCATCGATCCGGCCATTGCACGCCGCATCCTCGGCTGGCTCGCGGCGCAGCAGCCCTCGCTGTCCGCGGTGCTGGCCACCGATGCGCCGCCCCCGCTGCCCGTGGCGCTGACGCCGCGCGAGCGCAAGATCCTCGAACTCGTGGCGCAGGGGCTGAGCAACCGCGACATGGCCGAAGCGCTGTCGATCTCGCGCCTCACGGTGGAATGCCACACCAAGAACATCTACCGGAAGCTCGCCGTCACCTCGCGCACCGAGGCGGTCTTCCAGGGGCGCAGGCACGGCTTGCTGCGCTGACCGGCGCGCTTCACCTCACCAGGCGTAGCCCGCCTGCACGCGTGCAGCGATGCGGTTGTTGCTGCCGCTGCTGGTCGCCGTGGAAACACCCACCCCCAGGTTCAGGTTGTCGCTGACCTGGTAGCCGAAGGCAAAGCCGACGGCCGATGCGCCGGCGTAGTTGCCGACAGCCGCCCCCATCCACTTCTGGCCCACCGGCAGCGTCGGCATCGACGGCATGGCCAGCGCAGCCGCGACGCCCTGTGCGGCAAAGGCATTCGCCTGGCTGGTCGCGTTGCTCACCGCCTGCTGCAGCTGGTTGACGTTGACGGCGTCGGTGCCCAGCACACCGGGCGCGACATTCGCGATGCCGCGCAACTGGTTGGTTGCCGCGTTGCCCACCGACACAGTGTTGTCGCGATCGGCCACCGAGCCCTGGCCCAGCGCAACCGAATTGCTGCCCGTGGCCAGCGTGTTGGCGCCCAGCGCCACGGCGTTGTTGCCGGCCGCCACCGCGTTGTTGCCCACGGCCGTGGTCGGATCAGCCAGCGCCTTTGCGCCCGCCCCGATGGCGACCGAGCCCGCGTGATCGGCCTTCGCGCCGTTGCCGATGGCCACGGTGTTCTCGCCGTTGGCCTGTGCGTTGGTCCCCATGGACGTGCTGCCGGCACCGCCCGCACTGGCGCCGGGACCGCAGGCCACCGCACCGCCGGCACCCACCGCGCAGACACCGCTGCTCAGGGCCTGGTTCATCAGCGTCTGCAGCGCGATCACCTGCTGGAGCGTGAAGTTGTTGGCCGTGGTGACGGCCGTCTGCTGCGCCTGCTGCACCTGACCGACGTTGGCGGCATCGGTGGCGGCCTGTCCCGCGCTGACATTGCTGATGACGGTACCGGCGCCGCCGTTGGCATTGAGCTGCAACGAGGTGCCGCCCGCGCCGTATTGCGCCGAGTTCTGCGCCGCACCGAGTGCGGTGTCGGCGGTCTGCTTCACGGTGTTCAGCTGACCGACGTTGGCGGCATCGGTGGCGGCCTGTCCCGCGCTGACGTTGTGGATGACGGTGCCGGCGCCGCCGTTGGCATTGAGCTGCAGCGAGGTGCCGCCCGCGCCGTACTGCGCCGAGTTCTGCGCCACACCGAGTGCGGTGTCGGCTGTCTGCTTCACGTTGTTCAGCTGGCTGCCGTTGACGGCGTCGGTGCTGGTGGCGCTCACCGCGCCGGCACCCACGTTGACCAGGGTGCGCGTCTGGCCGGCGGAACCGAAGGACACCGTGTTGGCCGCCGTGGCGACGGAGTTCGCGCCGATCGCCACGCTGCCGTTCGCACCGCTCGCCACCTGGCTGCCCGACCCGATGGCCACCCCGCCCGCTGCCAGTGCCGCGGCACCCGAGGCGCCATTGCCCGCGCCGCCGATCGCCGTGCTGGCATTGCCGGACGCCACGGCGCCCTGGTTGGAGCCCGAGGCGCTGCCGATGGCGATCGCGGAGGTGCCCGAGGCCTGTGCGCCGCTGCCGCCGGAGGGCGCAGGATTGCCGCAACAGCCTGTCCCACCCTCGCCCCCCGCGCCGACGGCAATCGCACCGGACGCCGAGGCCCGGGCACCGGCGCCCCCGGCGCCGCCCGTGCCGCCCGCCTCGCCCCTTGCGCCCGTGCCGCCGCCACCTATCGCCGTGGCACCGTTGGCGTTCGCCGCAGCACCGCTGCCGCCCGTGCCGCCGGTTCCACCGGCGGCGCCAGGGCCCCCGTCGCCGCCCGCCCCCAGCGATGTGGCACCGTCGCCCGAGACAACGGCCGCCCCGCCTCCGGCACCTCCGGTCCCGCCGGACTGCCCCGGGCCGCCGCCGCCCGCCGTCCCTCCCACGAATCCGGCCGCATGGGCGCTGCCGGCCAGCAGCAGGATCAGCGTGGGCAGGAGCCGAAGCGTCCGCGCGAATCGCTGGCCTCCCATCTTCTTGCGCGGCCCTTCCTGGGCACGAAGGGCGTGGTTCTGGACGGGCATGGCGTTCTTCTTTCTTGAAATGGACGGGACAAAAACGCGACGAAGTGTGTCTTTCTGTTATCAACGGGGCCATCCCCGAGAACTGGTAAATGCGATGCCACGCCTAGAACCTCGACCGCACGATGGGCCGCGATGCGCGCCATCGAGCCGACCGGCCCAGCGGCCGCAAAAGGCGCGGCTTGCCTCGGCCTTGGGCGCTCTTTTTCTTTTCGCCGTCTCCTTCCTGCTTGCTGCCAGCGCGTCGATGGCGCAGGCGCAGCAGCCCGCGCCGCCCGTGCTTCACGTCGAAGCGGTGCGCGGCACCGGCTGGAATCAAACCGCCCCGCCCACCGACGGCTGGACGCCCGTCACCCTGCCCGACAGCTGGGCCGAACGCTGGCCCGGTTTCGATGGTGTGGTCTGGTACCGGCTCACCTGGAAGCAGCCCGCGCAGACCGCCGAAGCCGGCCTGCTCCTGCACTACCTCAACATGGCCGGCGAGGTGTCGCTCAACGGCACGACGATCTCGCGCGACGAGCACCTGGTCGAGCCGCTGACCCGCGCCTGGAACGTGCCGCGCTACTGGCTGCTGGCGCCGCCGCTTCTGAGGCCCGGCGCCGACAACACGCTGCTGGTGCGCGTCTCGGGCCTGTTCGCCTACCAGGCAGGCCTGGGTCCCGTGAGCCTCGGGCCGCCCGACACCCTGCAGGCGGACTACGAGCAGGAACGGCTCGTGCGCCGCGACCTGCAGGTGCTGGGCCTCGCGGTGAGCGCGGCGGTCTCCGCCTTCTTCGCGGCGCTGTGGCTGCTGCGCCGACGCGAGACGGCCTACGGCTGGTTCGCTGTGATGTCGGTGCTGTGGCTGCTGTTCGGCTACAACCAGATCGCGACCAGCCCGTGGCCCTTTGCCAGCAACCACAGCTGGCAGGCGCTGAACACCTCGCTGTTCCTCGCCTTCAGCGTGTCCTACATCGTCTTCGCGCTGCGCTTCTGTGCATGGCGCATGCCGCGCCTGGAAGCCGTGGCGCTGCTGGTGGCACTGGCCGGCGTGTTCGACCTGTGGCTCACGAGCGGCCAGAGCCTGCCGGTGCACCGTGCCGCCTGGACGCTGGTGGGCGGCCTCACCATCATTGCGGTGAACAGCGCGTCGATCGTGCACGCCCTGCGCCACCGCGCGAGCCCCATGCGTTCGCTCGCGCCCTTCATGGCCGTCTCGGCGGCAACGGCCGCGCACGACCTGCTGGTGTTCACGCAGGTGATCGACAGCAACATCTACTACACGACCATGTCGTCCTACGTGCTGCTGCTGGGCATGGCGCTGACGCAGGCGGGGCGCTTCGTGAGCAACTTGAAGCGCATCGAGAACTTCAACACCGAGCTGATCGAGGAAGTGAACGCCGCCAAGGCCGAGCTGGCCGCCACGCTCGCGCAGCAGCATGCGCTGGAGCTCGCGCATGCGCGCATCGGCGAGCGGGTGAACCTCGCGAGCGACCTGCACGACGGCCTCGGCGGCATGCTGGTCGGCAGCATCGCGACGCTGGAGCGCACGCCCGAGAACCTCTCGGCCCCCGAACTTCTCGCGATGCTCAAGAGCCTGCGCGACGACCTGCGGCTGATCATCGAAGCCACCGGCCGCCACGACGGCGCACGCGCGTTCGGCGAACTTCTCGCGCCGCTGCGGCACCGCACCTCGCAGTTGCTCGATGCGAACGGCATCGACTGCCGCTGGCAGGTGTCGAACCTCGAGACGCTGGAACTGCCGCCCTCGCAAAGCCTGGACCTGCTGCGCTTCCTGCAGGAGGCGCTGACCAATGTGCTCAAGCACAGCGCGAGCCGGCGCGTGGATGTGGCGGTGATGCGCGACGGCGCCGAGCTGAAGCTCAGCGTGCGCGACGACGGTTGCGGCTTCGCGGTGGACGCGGCCGACAAGGCAGCCGGTTCCGGCTTGCGCAGCCTGCGCGCCCGGGCGCGCCGCCTGGGTGCCGAGCTTCAGTTGCAGTCACGGCCGGGCGAGACGCAACTGGCGCTGCGGATGCCGCTGGCGCCCGCCGCCTGAACAGCGCCTAGAGCTCGAGCACCAGCCGGCCTTCGCAGGCCCGCGAGCAGCAGGCCATCATCTTGGTGTTGGCATCGCGCTCCGAGCGGGTCAGCACCACGTCGCGGTGATCGACCTTGCCGCCGAGCACGCGCACTTCGCACGATCCGCACAGGCCCTCTTCGCAGTCGCTCTGCACGTCGACATTGGCGGCGCGCAGGGCCGACAGCAGGGTCTGGTCCGGCGGCACCGTGACGACGATGCCCGAGTCCTTCAGTTCCACGTCGAAGGCATGCTCCTTCGAGGGATCGAGCGTGGCGAGCGTCGACTCGAAATGCTCGACGCGCAAGGCGCCTTCGGGCCAGGCCGCGCAGCAGTGTTCGAGTGCTTCGAGCATGCGCAGCGGTCCGCAGGCGTAGACCTGCACGCCGGGCTCGGGCTGGCCGAGCAAAGCTTCCATGTCGTTGCGCCGGCCTTCGTCCGCGGCGTAGATGCGCAGGCGCTCGCCGTGCAGCGCGGCCAGTTCGTCGAGCAGGGCCATCGACGCGCGGCTGCGGCCGCTGTAGTGCAGTTCGTAGTCCATGCCCAGCGCCTTCGCGCGGCGCGCCATCGCGCTCACCGGGGTGATGCCGATGCCGCCCGCGATAAAGATCGCCTTCTTCAGCGATTCGTCCAGCCTGAAGTGATTGCGCGGGCCGCGAATGCGCAGCCGGTCGCCGGCCTTCGCGTTCGCATGCACCCACGCCGAGCCGCCGCGCCCGGCGGGCTCGTGCAGCACGGCGATCTCGAACACGCCGGCCTCGTCGGGGTCGCCACACAGCGAATACTGGCGCGACAGGTCGGGCGTGCCGCATTCCACATCGATGTGCGAGCCCGCGGTCCAGCGCGGCAGCGGCTTGCCGTCGGGCGAAACCAGCCGGAGCTTCACGATGCCGTCGGCCACCGCGGTCACGCGCTCCACCACCACGGGCCGTGCGATCGCGTGCCGCGAAGGCTCGCCGATGCGCACCGGCATCGGCACCGGCACGTCGCGCACACCGCGGTTCGCCCGCTCCGGATTGATGGCCGGGTCCCACTCGACCCACAGGTGCTCCGGGCCGCGGAACGAGGTGTTCGGCACATAGCTGAAGCGCTGCTGCGACAGGCGCATGTGCGGCAGCCGCCGCGTGAATTCGTCCAGGAAGACCTGCATCTCCATGCGCGCCAGGTTCTTGCCCATGCACTGGTGCGAGCCGTAGCCGAAGGTCAGGTGGTCGCTCGCGTTGTCGCGGCGGATGTCGAAAAGGTCGGCATCGGCGAAATGCGCTTCGTCGTGGTTGGCCGACGAGGTGACGATCAGCAGCCGCGAGCCCGCGGGCAGATCGACGCCATCGAGCTGCGTGTCTTTCGTGACGAGGCGCCGCCATGCGGCCACCGAGCCGTTGTGGCGCAGGCACTCTTCCACCGCATTGGGAATGAGCCCCGGGTCTTCGCAGAGTTCGCGCCACGCCTCCGGATGCTGCAGCAGCAGCTTCATCGCATTGGCGGTCGCGTTGGCCGTGGTCTCGTGCGCGGCCACGATGCCGGCCATCATCATCGAGTGCAGGTACGAGTCAGTCACCACCTCGGGGTGCAGCGCCTGCTTGCGGATGCCGTACTGCATCCAGCCGGGGGCGTCGGGGTTCTGGCGCATCTTCTCGAGCACCTTGCCGGCGTACTGCCAGAAGTTGCCGACCGCGTGCGCCACGGCCACCTGCTCCTCGGGCTTGGGGCGGCCCCAGGTGTTGACGGTGTGCGCAATGGAGTATTTGCGCAGCGTGTCCATGTCTTCCTCGGGCACGCCCAGGAAATGCAGCGCCACCGTGAGCGGGATCTCCCACAGCATCTGATCGACGAGGTCGGCCTTGCCCTCGTCGATGAAGCGGTCGACGTAGGTGCGGGCGAGCTCGCGCACCAGCGGCTCGTGGTGCCGGAGCGCCTCGGGCGTGAACGGGTCCATCAGCACGCGGCGGCGCGGCATGTGGGCCGGCTCGTCCTCGTTCACGAGCGTGCGGTTCAGCGCGAAGCCGTAGGAGGCCAGCACCGCGTTGGCCTCCTCGCCGGTCGGGGTGATCTTCTCGAGTGCATTCGAGGGGCTGAAGGTGATGTTGTCGCGGAACACCGCCTTGATGTCGTCGTAGCGCGTGATCACCCAGTAGCCCAGCTTCGGGCTGTAGAAGATCGGCTCCTTCTCGCGCGCCCAGCGCACGTACTCGGGCGGGTCCTGCTGGTAGCCGTCCTCGAAGGGATCGAAATCGGCGGCGCGCAGGCTCACCGGGCAGCCGGTGGGCGTGCGCTGCGCGGACAGCGGCCCGTGTGCGACGGGACAGCCGGAAGCACGAGGGGAAATGGCGGCGTCGGGCATGGGCGGGGCTCCGGGTTCGTCAGTCGAGCGTGATCTTCAGGTCGCGGATCAGCTTGTGCCAGCGCACCGTCTCGCTCTTGAGCAGCTCGGCGTACTGCGCGGGCGTGTTGGCCACGGGCTCCACGCCGAAATCGATCATGCGCGTGCGCACCGAAGGCTCGTTGATGGCCGCCACGATCTGGCGGTTGAGCGTGTTCACCACCTCCGGCGGCGTGGCCGAGGGCACCACCACGCCGACCAGCGCGGCGGCTTCCACGTTCCTGTAGCCGAGTTCGGCGAAGGTGGGCACGTCGGGCAACTGCGGCAGGCGCGTCGGGTTGGCCACCGCCAGTGCGCGGACCTTGCCGCCCTTGATGAATCCGGCCCCGGCCGCGAGGTCGACCATCATGGCCGGCAGCTGTCCGCCCACCACGTCGGCCAGCGCCGGCGCGGCGCCGCGGTATGGCACGTGGACCATGAAGAGGCCCGCCTCCACCTTGAGCAGTTCCATCGCGAGATGGTGCGGGCTGCCCGCGCCGGCCGAGGCGTAGTTGATGCCGCCGGGCCGGGCCTTCGCCTTGGCGATGAAGTCCTTGGCCGTGGTGAAGTCCGAGTTGGCGCCCACCACCAGGATCATCGGGAACTTGCCCATCAGCGTGACGGGCGCGAGGTCCTTCGTCGGGCTGTAGGTGAGTGACTTGTAGAGCGCCGGATTGAACACCAGCGTGCCGTTGTCGGCCGACAGCAGCGTGTAGCCGTCGGCCGGCGCGCGCGCCGTCTCGGCGGCGGCCAGCGCGGTGTTGCCGCCGGGCTTGTTGTCCACCAGCACCGGCTGCGCGACCTGGGTGGAGAGCGTCTGCGCCACCGTGCGCGCGAGGAAGTCGGAGCCACCGCCGGCGGCATAGGGAACGATCCAGCGGATCGGCTTGGCGGGAAAAGTCTGTGCGCCGGCCGCCGCCGCGAGGGCGGCGAGCGACAGGGCGGCGATGCAACGGACGAAGTGCTTCTTCATGGGGTGTCTCCGGGTCTTTGATTTCGTATTGCGTAAGTATCATACGCATTGCGTAATTCAAATTTCCGGGATAACCCTCACCCCTCGCCGGCCTGGCGCGACCGGTCCGAGCACCTAACATGAGCCCGACATGACCCTCTCCACGGAACCCTCGCCCACCGCCCTTCCCCCCGCTGCAGCCCGCGAAAGACGCCAGCGCGTCCAGTCCGCGGAAACCGGCATGGCGGTGCTCAAGGGGCTGGCGCACCTGGGCGGACGCAGCAGCCTGACGGCGCTGTCGACCCACGTCGCCGAGAGCCCGGCCAAGGTGCACCGCTACCTCGCCAGCCTCATGGAAGAAGGCCTGGTGCTGCAGGACGCCGCATCGCAGCACTACTACCTGGGCACCGAAGCCATCCAGATCGGGCTGGCCGCCATGCGGCAGGCCGACCCGATCCGCGCGGCCGAGCCCTGCCTGATCCGCCTGCGCGAATCGCTGGAGGTGACCTGCTTCGTCGCGGTCATGGGGAACAAGGGGCCGACCATCGTGCGCTTCGAGGAGCCGGGCCTGCCGGTCACGGTGAACGTGCGCGCGGGCTCGGTGATGTCGATGCTCTGGTCGGCCACCGGCCGCGCGTTCCTCGGCCTGCTGGACGAATCGCGGGTGCTGGCGCTGGCCGAGCAGGAACTGGCGGAGGCGCCCGAGGACATGCGCGCCACGCTCGACGCGGCGGACCCCATCGGCCAGCTGCGCCGCGATGTGCAGAAGGCGCACTGCGCCAGCGTGAAGGACACCTACCTGCGCGGCATCAGCGCGGTGGCGGCGCCGGTGTACGACTACGCGGGCCGCGTGTGCGCCGTGCTGACGGCGCTGGGTGCGACGGGCGGTTTCGATCCGGCCATCGACGGGCCGATCGCCACCGCCGTGCGGGAGGAAGCCCGGGCCGCCAGTGCCATCCTCGGATACAGCGAAAAGGGCGGCCGCGGCGCCTGAGCGCCGCGAAGGATTGGCAGGATCAGTCCGCCCAGACCACCGTGCCGGTCCACGCCGTCACCAGCACCACGATGCCGAAGGCGATGCGGTACCAGGCGAACGGAATGAAGTTGTGGGTGCTGATGAACTTCAGCAGCCAGCGCACGCACAGCCATGCGCTGATGAACGAGAACACCAGGCCCACGGCGAACAGCGGGATGTCGGCCGCCGAGAGCAGCGCGCGCTCCTTGTAGACGCTGTACGCGCCCGCACCGATCAGGGTCGGGATCGCGAGGAAGAAAGAGAAATCGGTCGCCGCCTGGCGCGACAGGCCCAGCAGCATGCCGCCGATGATGGTCGAGCCGCTGCGGCTCGTGCCGGGGATCATCGCGAAGCACTGCACGAGGCCCACCTTGAGCGCATCCCACGCCGTGAGGTCGTCCACGTGCTCGACGCGCACGGAGCCCGGCGGCCGCTTCTCGGCCCACAGGATGATGAAGCCGCCGATGATGAAGGTGCTGGCCACCACGGTCGGGATGAAGAGGTGCGCCTTGATCACCTTGCCGAACAGCAGGCCCAACACCACCGCGGGCAGGAAGCCGATGAGGATGTTGAGCGCAAGACGCTGCGCCTTGGGTTGCCGCGGCAGTGCCACGACGGTGGACTTGATCTTCTGCCAGTAGACCAGGATCACCGCGAAGATCGCGCCGGTCTGGATGGCGATCTCGAACACCTTGCCCCGGTTGTCGCCGAAGCCGCCAAGCAGCGACCCCGCAAGAATCAGATGTCCCGTCGACGAGATCGGCAGGAACTCGGTCAGCCCCTCGACGATGCCCATGATCGCGGCCTTGACCAGCAAAACAATATCCACGCGTGCTCCTTCAACAAAGAGCACCAATTATGGCGAGGGCATCGGTCAGCTCTGGTTCAGGTAGCGAACGAGTACCGAATACCTAATTTCGGGGATGTTCACCTGCTCGACACCGGCACATATTGGAACGTCGATCCATTCATGTGTCCCAGGAGCCTTGCCATGCGAACGTTGACCCCCACGGACGAGCGCGAATCGACCTTCGAGGACCACGGCCGGGACCGGCGCAAACACCCTTTGGCCATCGAGCAGGAGCAGTGCGAATCGATGCGCCGCGTGACCGGCGCGACCGGCGCCTCGACCCACGAACTCAGGCTGCTGATGCAGCGGCTGGTCGACATCGACCGCTCCGGCAAGAGCGCGGGCATCGTCGCGCAGGGCAACATCGCCGCCGACCGGATGGAGGCCGAGGTGCAGCTGCTCGACCTGGGCGACGGCTGCATCGCCGGGCAGCAGGCCGAGGCCTGCCAGCGCATCGATCTCGGCCTGCTCGAGCCGCTGAACCCGGCGCACGACAAGAAGTGGTACGCGCGCTGGAAGTTCTGGAGCTTTATCCTCGGCGCGGCCGGCCCGGTGGCCTCGCTCACGCTGCAGGGCCTGGCGCTGCGCCCGAGCGAGCCCGAAGACGCGCATGCCGACCTCGTGGCCAAGGCGCGCAAGGTGCTGGAGAGCTGGCGCCGCACCTCCGACCCGCTCTTCTGGTCGGCCGTCGAAGACTATGTGCGGCAGCAAGCCTTCTCGCTCGAAACGCAGGCCTACCTCATGCATTGCATCGCGGCCGTGTTCAGCGGCGACACGATGAAGCTGTCGAACGCACAGAGCGAAGAGCTCACCGGACTTCTCACCCGCACCTATTGCGATGCGCTCGGCACCGCGGCCACGATGCCTTCGTCGGACATCTACCGGCGCCTGGCCGAAGGCCTGGAAGCGACCGACCGCGAAACGGGCCTCTGCCGCATGCTGGGCCGCAGCGATGCGGCGCAGATCGCGATGACCACGCTGGTCAGCGCCATCGGCCACGGCGGCTCACACTGAGCGCGGCTGCCCGGTCCGCTGGCGCAAGGCGCGCACGGCGCTGTCGACCGTCGTGAGCACCGGCAGGCCGCTGGCCTCTTCGCAGGCGGCACGGGCGCGCGCCATGCTGAACTGCGCGAGCGCGATGCGGGTGCAGCCGCGATCGCGCAGCACCGCGGCCTGTGAGGCAATCAATGCGTCGTGCCGCTGCGTGTCGCCGACGTTCAGCGCATCGAGCGCGCCGTCGGCCAGCGCCAGTTCCAGCGCGGCGCCGACGGGAAATTCGGGCGGCATCGAAGCCAGCGTGGGCGCGAACGTTGCAATCAACCCCAGCCGCCCTTCCACCTGCATCGCCTCGGCGATCATGGCCTCGTTGGGCTTGAGCACCGGAATGCCCGCATGCCGCCGCGCCACCGCCTCGATGCACGGCCCGAAGGCCGAGCAGGTGAAGAGGATGCCTTCGGCACCGGTGTCGACCGCGTACTGCGCGAGGCGCTGAAACCGCTCGTGCATCGCCGCGTCCAGCCCGCGCCCGCTCCGCGCGAGGTCGGCCGAGAGGCTGTCGTCGAGCAGGTTCATGCGCACCGCCTCGGGCCAGTCGCGCGCAAAGGCTTCGTTGATGGGCGCGACCGAATGCGAAAGCGCGTGGATGAGGGCGATGCGTGTCATGAAGTCAGGCGATCAGCTCAGATGCCCTTGGACGACGGATTGGCGAAGGCCTCTTTCGTCTCGGCATTGAGCGGGTAGTTGATGTTGATGCCCTTCGGCGGAATCGGCGACATGAACCACTTGGCATAGAGCTTCTCCATCTCGCCCGACTTCATCATGCCCGACACCACGCGGTCCACCAGCGCCTTGAAGGCCGCATCGTCCTTGCGGAACATGAGCGACTGGTTCTCGGTGCGCAGACTCTCGCCAGTGATGACAAAGTCCTTCGGGTTGCGCGCGTTCGCGATCTGCCCGGCCAGCAGGATGTCATCGAGCACGAAGGCCTGCGCGCGGCCGCTCTCCACCAGCAGGAAGGAGTCGCTGTGGTCCTTGCCCGCGAGGTTGGTCACCTCGAGGCTGCGGCCGCGGTCGGCCTCGCGCAGCAGGCGGAATGAGGTGGTGCCGCTGGTGGTGGCGACCGTCTTGCCCTGCAGGTCGGCAATGCTTCGGATGCCCGAATCGGCCTTCACCAGCATGCGCACGTTGTAGCGAAAGATATCGGGCGAGAAGGCCACCTGCTTCTGACGCTCGACCAGGTTGGTGGTGGAGCCGCACTCGATGTCCACCGTGCCGTTCTGCACCAGCGGAATGCGGTTGGCCGACGTCACGGCCTGGTACTTGATCTCGACGGCCGGCAGCTTCAGCTCGGTCTTCACCGCCTCGACGATGCGGTTGCAGATCTCGATGCTGTAGCCCACCGGCTTGAGGTTGCCGTCGAGGTACGAGAAGCCGAACGACGACTCGCGGTAGCCGAAGGTGATGGCGCCGCTCGCCTTGATCTTGGCGAGCGTGTCGCTCTCCTGCGCTTGCGCGGCAGCGAACGGCAACAGGGTGCAGGCCACCGCGAGGGCGGCAGCACCGAAGGAAATCGGCAGACGTGGCTTGGGCATGGAGGCGCTCCTCGGGACGGCGGGTTGAAGAAAACGGTGAAGGGAAACGGGGTCGCTGTCAGCGCGCGGCAGCGCGCGTCACCGCATCGATGGAAGCCGCGAGACGGGCGGCAATTTCCTGCAGGTCTTGCCGTGTGGCGATGAAAGGCGGTGCGAGCAGCACGTGGTCGCCCTGGCGGCCATCGACGGTGCCGCCGAAGGGATAGCACAGCAGGCCGCGCGACATCGCGTCCTTTTTGATGAGCGCGTTGACCTTGAGCGACGGATCGAACGGTGCCTTGCTCGCGCGGTCGGCGACCAGCTCGATGCCCCAGAAGAAGCCGCGGCCGCGGATGTCGCCCACGTGCGCGTGGTTGCCCAGCGCCTCGGCCAGCATCGCGCCGAAGGCCACGCCGTCTTCGCGCACCTTCGCGACGAGGCCGTCGCGGCGGATCACCTGCTGCACCGCGAGCGCAGCCGCGCACGCCATCGGATGCCCGAGGTAGGTGTGGCCGTGCTGGAAGAAGCCGCTGCCCTTCGACATGGCCTCGACGATCTTGTGCTGCGCGAGCACGGCCCCAATCGGCTGGTAGCCGCCGCCCAGGCCCTTGGCGATGGTGATCAGGTCGGGCGCAATGCCCTCCTGCTCGCACGCATGCAGCGAGCCGGTGCGGCCCATGCCGCACATCACCTCGTCGAGGATCAACAGCACGCCGTACTTGTCGCACACGGCACGCACCGCCTTGAAGTAGCCCGGCACGGGCGTGAGCACACCGGCCGTGGCGCCGCCCACCGTCTCGGCGACAAAGGCGATCACGCGGTCGGCACCCTGCGCCACGATGGCCGCTTCGAGCTCGGCCGCGAGGCGCAAGCCGTACTGCTCGGCGCTCTCGTCGGCTCGCTGTTCGCGGTAGGGATAGCACGGCGACACATGCGTGGCCGGCACGAGGATCGGCGCGAACGGTTCGCGGCGCCAGGCGTTGCCGCCCACCGCGAGCGCGCCCAGCGTGTTGCCGTGATAGCTCTGGCGGCGTGCAATGAAGTGCGTGCGCTGCGGCTGCCCGATCTCCACGAAGTACTGCCGCGCCATCTTGAGCGCCGACTCCACCGCCTCGGAACCGCCGCTCACCAGGTACACGTGGCTCATGCCTTCGGGCGCGGAGGCGATCAACTCGTCGGCCAGCTGCTCGGCCACTTCGCTCGTGAAGAAGCTGGTGTGTGCATAGGCGAGCTTGTCGAGCTGTGCGTGCATGGCGGCCAGCACCTCGGGGTGCGCATGGCCCAGCGACGAAACGGCTGCACCGCCCGATGCATCGAGGTATTCGCGGCCTTCGGCATCGCGGATGAACATGCCGTGCGAACCGGCGGCAACGGGCGGGGTCTGGCGAAGGTGACGGTGGAAGACGTGCGTCATGGCGGCGAATCTTGGAACAGAGATTGGAACTAACGTTTCGGTCGAATTATTGTTTGGAACATTTGTTCCGTCAACTGTTTCATCGTTCCATGTCCGGTACATTCGTTCCAACAGCAGCCAGAAGAGAGACACCGCCATGGGCGCCAGAGACCAGATCCGCCAGCGCTTCAACGAACTGAGCCCCGCCCTGCAGCAGGTGGCGCGCTATGTGCTCGACCACCCCAACGAAGTGATCACCGCCTCGATGCGCAACGTCGGCACGCGCGCGCAGAGCACGCCCGCCACGCTGGTGCGTTTCGCGCAGCACCTCGGCTACGCGGGCTGGCCGCAGCTCAAGGAGGCCTTCGCGGGCGACATGGGCCTGGGCAGCGAGACCTATGGCGGACGCGCCAAGCAACTCGTCGGCCGCTCACAGGACCGCGGCCTCACCGGCGAGATGTTCGAAGTCCAGCGCCGCAACCTCGAAGCCACGCATCAGCAGAGCGAGCAGGCGCTGCAGAAGGCCTGCACGCTGATCGAGAAGGCGCCGGCCGTGCATGCCGCAGGCTTTCGCGCTTGTTTTCCGATCGCGTTCTCGTTCGTCTATGTGTACCGCCTCTTCCGCGCCAGCGTGCACCTGGTCGATGGCCAGGGCGGCTCGCTCGAGATGCAGCAGCGCGCCTTCGCCAAGGGCGATGCGCTGGTGGTGGCGAGCTTCGCTCCCTACTCGCGCGAGGCGCTGCAGGTGGCCGAAGCGGCCAAGGCGGCCGGCTGCCGCATCGTCGCGATCACCGACAGCGTGACCTCGCCGCTCTCGCTCCTGGCCGACGAGACGCTGCTCTTCACGATCAACAGCCCGTCCTTCTTTCCCTCGGTCGCGGCCGGCGTGGCGGTGACCGAGGCGCTGGTCGAACTGCTCGCGAGCCGCGCGGGCAAACCGGGCATCAAGCGCATCGACCAGGCGGAGGCGCAGCTGTTCGAATCGGGTGCGTACCTTTTGCCTCCCGTCGCACGCGGGTAGAGGTCGTCCGGCGACGGAACCCTGCACGAACGCGGGTGTCCAACTTCTGTCGCGGCGCCTTGTCGCGACAGGAGGTAATGACCATGAAGCAAGTGAAGCATTGGCAAGACCCCGTCAACGCCGTCGCCGGCGCCTGGCTGATCGTCTCGCCTTGGGTTCTGGGCTTTCAGGGCATCTCGCCCGCCATGTGGACCATGGTGGCAACCGGCATCGTGCTGGGCGCCGTGGCACTGGGCGCGACCTTCGTGCCGAAGCAGTGGGAAGAGTGGACCGAGGTCGCCCTGGCGGTGTGGCTTGCCGCATCGCCGTGGCTGGTCGGTTTCGCCGCGATGGAAACGGCGATGGTCAACGCGGTGCTCGTGGCCGCGCTGATCCTGGTGCTCGCCCTCTGGGTGCTGGTGACCGACAAGGACTACCTTGGCGGGATGATGAACCGTCCGGCGCACTGAACGAGCGCGCCGTGAAACGAGGCCTGCCGCGCACGCGGTGAGGCCGACTGGATGGGCAGCACGATGCCCATCCGCGAAACCGCCCTCCCCGTCTTTCCTATTGCGCGCGAGGGACGGCGGGTTGTTGTTGCGCCGTGGCCGCGGTGCCGTCCGGGTTGTTCATCCAGCCGGCCTGCCAGCCACCGCCCATCGCCTGGATGAGCGCGATCGCCGAAGCCTGGCGGTTGACCTGCAACTGCACCAGCGCACGCCGCGCGCTCAGTGCGGCCGCCTGCGCCGTCACCACGTCGGTGTAGCTCACCTGCGCCGCGCGGTAGCGGTTGAGCAACTGCTGCTCGGTCTTGTCGGCCGCCGCCGAGGCCTCGCGGCGCAGGCCTTCCTGCTGCGCGAGCGTGGCGCCGGTCGTCAACTGGTCTTCCACCGCCTGGAATGCGTTAAGCACCGTCTGGCGGTAGCGCGCCACGGAGGCTTCATGGCCGGCCTTGGCGGCATCGACGCTGGCGCCGATCGCGCCCGCATCGAACACCACCTGCGCCACCGAGAAGCCGAGCGACCAGAGCGTGTTGGCCGAGCTGAACAGGTCCTTCACGCGGCTCGCGTTGCTGCTGCCGACCGATGCCGTGAGCGGGATGTTCGGGAAGTACGCGGCGCGCGCAATGCCGATCTGCGCATTGGCGGAGGCCACCGAGCGCTCCGCCGCCGCGATGTCGGGGCGCCGCTGCAGCAGCGTCGAGGGCACGCCGGTCGGGATGCCGGGCACCGTGGGTGTCCAGGTCGCGGCGGGCAGCGTGAAGTCGGCGGGCGCCACGCCCACCAGCATCGCGATGGCGTGCTCCAGCGTGGCGCGCGTGCGGGTCAGGCCCACGCGGTCGGCCTTGGCGTTGACGAGCTGCGTCTGCGCCTGCAGCACGTCGGTCTGCGCGGCGATGCCGGCAGCGTAGCGGTTGCTGGTGATCTCGAACGCGCGCTGGTAGCCCGCGATGGTTTCGTCGAGCAGCACGATCTCGGCATCGGCCTCGCGCAGCGAGAAGTAGTTGGTCGCGAGGTCGCCAATGGCCGAGAGCCGCGCCGCCGCGAGGTCGGCTTCGCTCGCCTGCGCATTGGCCTGCGCGCTGCTCACCGCTTCGCGCAGGCGCCCCCAGACGTCGGGCGTCCAGCTCGCATTCAGCGAGGCGGAGAAACTGTTCGACGGGCTGGCCGTGTCGCTGTTGCTGTTCACGTTGCCGCTGCGGCGCCCGCTGCCGCTGAACGACACCGAGGGAAACAGCGCCGCGCGCTCGCCGCGCACCAGTGCCTGGGCCTGCGTGTAGTTGGCCACGGCGGCGGCGATGTTCTGGTTCGACACCTGCACGCGGCCAGCCAGCTCGTCGAGCGTGGGGTCGGCGAAAAGCTTCCACCATTCGCCGCGGTCCAGCGCATCGGCCGGCGCAGCGGGCAGCCAGCCTTCGGCGGTCTGCTGCTCCTTCCACGCGGTGGACGCCGCGGAGGTCGGCACCTGGTAGGCCGGCCCGACCGCGCAACCCGTGAGCAGCGCAGCAAGCGCGAGCGACGTGAGCGCGAAGCGGTTCGGGCGAAGGGGAAAAAGCAATGCGTTCATGGTGTTGTTCTCAAGCGGGCGTGGCACGGCTCAATTCATGTTCGTTCTTGCCACGGCGGCGAAGCTTGTCGAGCAGGAGATAGACCACCGGCGTTGTCAGCAAGGTGAGCAACTGGCTCGCGATCAGCCCGCCGATGATGGCCACGCCCAGTGGCCGGCGCAACTCCGCGCCCTCGCCGAAACCGATGGCCAGCGGCAGTGCGCCGAGCGCGGCCGCCAGCGTGGTCATCAGGATGGGCCTAAAGCGCAGCAGGCAGGCCTCGCGCACCGCCTCGAGCGGCGTGAGCCCGCGCGAACGCTCGGCCTCCAGTGCGAAGTCGATGATCAGGATGGCGTTCTTCTTCACGATGCCGATCAGGAGGAACACGCCGATCAGCGCAATGATCGAGAACTCCATGCGGAACATCAGCAGCGCCAGCACCGCGCCCACGCCCGCCGAAGGCAGCGTCGACAGCACGGTGATCGGATGCACCAGGCTTTCGTAAAGGATGCCCAGCACGATGTAGATCACCACCAGCGCGGCCAGGATCAGCATCACCTGCTGGCTCTGCGACTGCTGCGCGCTGGCCGCGGTGCCGGCGAATGCGCCGCGCACGTTGGTGGGCATAGCGATGTTGGCCTCGGCCTTGGCGATGGCCTCGCGCGCATCGCCCAGGTTCGCGCCCTCGGCGAGGTTGAACGAGATCGTGGTTGCGAGTTCGCCGTCGTCGTGGCTCACCGAGGTGGCGACGGACTGCTCCTCGAACTTGGCCACCGCCGACAGCGGCACCAGCGTGGTCGGCGTGTTGCTCAGCACATTGCCGGTCGATGCGCCGCGCAGGCCCGCATTGGCCGAGACCGGCACCGTCGTGCTCGCGGGCGTGGCGGTCGATGCGGCCCCGCCGGTGGTCGAGGTAGTGGTGGTTGTGGCCGCCACCTGCGTGGTCACCGTCTGCCCGCCGATCACCGACGTACGGGTGGCCGGCACATACACGTCGCTCAGCGAATTAGGGCTGCGCGTGTAGCGCGGCGCCCATTCCATCACCACGTGGTACTGGTTGAGCTCGGTGTAGATGGTCGCCACCTGCCGCTGGCCGAAGGCGTTGTAGAGCGCGTTGTCGATAGCTGTGGATGTGAGGCCGAGACGACGCGCGCTGTCCGGGTCGACCTTGGCCACCGTCTCCACGCCGTTCTGGTCCTGGTCGGTGTCCACGTCGGTGAGCAAGGGCTGCAGCTTCAGTTCGTCGGACAGCTTCGTGGCCCAGGTGCGCAGATCGGCCAGGTTGTCGCTCTTGAGCGTGTACTGGTAGGTGGAGTTGCTCGAGCGCCCGCCCGAGCGCACGTCCTGCACGGTGCCGAGGAACACGCGCAGGCCCGTCACTTCGTTGAGCTGGGGCCGAAGCCGCGCGATCACGGCCAGGCCGCTCTCGGTGCGCTGGTTGGCCGGCTTCAGGTTGACGAACATGAAGCCGCCGCCCGCGCGCGAGCCGCCGGTGAAGCCGATCACGGTGTCGACCGCCGGGTCCTTGCGGATGATGTCGATCACTTGCCGCAGTTTTTCGGCCAGCGCCTGCGAAGAAATGCTCTGGTCTGCGCGGAGGCCCCCGTTGAGCTGGCCGCTGTCCTGCTGCGGGAAGAAGCCCTTGGGCACCGCGCTGAAGAGGTAGACGTTCAGCCCCACCACCGCCACCAGGATGAGCATGACCAGCGCCTTGCTGTCGAGCGCCCAGTCGAGGCTGTACTCGTAGCGCTTGAGCACCCAGTCGTAGCTGCGCGCGGCCATGCGCCCGAGGCGCCCTTGCGGCTTGTTCTTGTCGTGCTCGCCGCCGCGCTTGAGCAACCAGGCGCACATCATCGGCGTGGTGGTGAGCGAGATGACCAGCGAGATCATCACCGCCGCCGACAGCGTGATCGCGAACTCGCGGAACAGCCGCCCCACCTGCCCGCCCATGAAGAGCAGCGGAATGAACACCGCCACCAGCGACACGCTGATCGACAGCACGGTGAAGCCCACCTCCTTGGCCCCGAGCAGCGCCGCCTTCATGCGCGACATGCCCGACTCGATGTGCCGGCTGGTGTTCTCCAGCACCACGATCGCATCGTCCACCACGAAGCCGGTCGCCACCGTGAGCGCCATCAGGCTCAGGTTGTTGAGGCTGAAGCCCAGCAGGTACATCACCCCGAAGGTGCCCAGGAGCGCCGCGATAGTGGCCACGGCCGGCACGATGGTCGCGCGCACGCTGCGAAGGAAGAGGCTCACCACCAGCACCACCAGCAGCACCGAGATGACCAGCGTCGCCTCGACCTCGTGCAGCGAACTGCGGATGGAGTTGGTGCTGTCCGAGGCGACCTGCAGCGTCACGTCGGGCGGCAGTTGCGCCTGCAGCTCGGGCAGCAACGCGCGCACGCTGTCCACGGTCTCGATGATGTTGGCCGAGGGCTGCCGCGTGATGAGGATGATGATCGCCGGCTCGCCGTTGAAGAGCCCGAGCGTGCGCGTGTCTTCCACGCCGTCGATCACCTCGGCCACGTCCTGCAGCCGCACCGCCGCGCCGTTGCGCCATGCCACCACCATCGAGGCGTAGTCGCTCGCGCGCAGGGCCGGTGTCTGCGTGTAGATCTGGAGCTTCCGGCCATCGCCCTGAACCATGCCCTTGGGGCGGTTGGCGTTGGAGGCCTGGATGGCGGCGCGCACGTCCTCAGTGCTGATGCCGTAGCGGTTGAGTGCGAACGGCAAGAGTTCGATGCGCACGGCGGGGAGCGAGCCGCCGCCGATTTCGACGTCGCCTACGCCGTCTACTTGCGAGAGGCGCTGGCTGACGATGTTCGAGACGGCGTCGTAGATCTGGCCTGGGGTCTTTGTCTTTGACGTGAGGGCCAGGATGATGACTGGCGAGGCTGCGGGGTTGGCCTTGCGGTAGGTCGGGTTGCTTCTGAGGGTCGCTGGCAGATCGACGCGGCTCGCGTTGATGGCGGCCTGCACTTCTCTGGCGGCGCCGTCGATGTTGCGGCTCAGGTCGAACTGGAGGGTTACTCGGGAGGAGCCCACCGAGCTTGTGGACGTCATTTCGTTGACGCCTGCGATTGTTCCCAGGTGGCGTTCCAGGGGCGTTGCCACGCTGGTTGCCATCGTTTCGGGGCTGGCTCCGGGGATCGAGGCTCTTACTGAGATGACTGGGTAGTCGACCTGGGGGAGCGGCGAGACCGGGAGGACGAAGAACGCGGCTATGCCTGCCAAGGCGATGCCGATGGTCAGCAGGACTGTGCCTATGGGTCTTCTGACGAAGGGTAGCGACAAGTTCATCGCTTGCTCCCTCGCGGAGGACGGAGGCCGGGTCTCGCCCCGGCGGGCGACTTACTTTCTTTTGCTTCGCCAAAAGAACGTAAGCAAAGAAAAGGCGACCCCACTGTCTGCGACCCCTTCGCTGCGCTACGGGGCAACCTGCGGTGCTCGCGTTTCGCGGGGTCCGCAGAACTCGCTTCGCTCAAACAGCTGCGGCCCTGATCCGCGAAACGCTCCGCTCCTCGGCGCAGCCAGAGGGGGGTGGAGACAACACGAGCCTTTGCTTCGCTCGGCACGAAGGGCTGACACGCGGAGCGTGTCAGCCTGGTATTGGCTGTTGTATTGGCTGTTGGTATTGCGAAGCCGAGCGCAGCGATGGCGTGTTTCTTTAAATCCCTTCTGGCTGCGCCGAGGAGCGCAGCGTTTCGCGGATCAGGGATCGCAGCTGTTTGAGCGAAGCGAGTTCTGCGAGACCCCGCGAAACGCGAGCACCGCAGGTTGCCCGCAGCGAAGCGGAGGGACGCAGACAGCAGGGTCGCCTTTCTTTTGCCTACTTTTCTTTGGCGAAGCAAAGAAAAGTAGGTCGCCTGCCGGGGCGAGACCCGGCCTCGGAAAGAAAACAATGAACAGGAGGAAAAACGGATCAAGCCGCTTCCTCCTCGATCACCGCCCGCCGCGCGCTCCCCCCACCCAGCCGATCAAACGCCAGATAGATAACAGGCGTAGTGAACAGAGTCAGCAGCTGACTGACGATCAACCCGCCAAAGATCGCAAGCCCAAGCGGCCGCCGCAACTCAGCCCCTTCGCCAAAGCTCAACATCAGAGGCACAGCCGCAAACAGAGCAGCCAGCGTCGTCATCAAGATTGGCCGAAACCGCAGCAAAGCCGCTTGGTGAATCGCCTCCCGAGGCGACTTCCCTTCCGTCCGCTCAGCATCGATAGCAAAGTCGATCATCATGATCGCGTTCTTCTTCACGATGCCGATCAGCAGAATGATCCCGATGATCCCGATCACCCCCAGGTCATTCCCCGTGATCATCAACGCCAGCAGAGCCCCAACACCAGCGGAAGGCAGCGTAGACAAGATAGTCAGCGGATGCACATAGCTCTCGTACAGCACCCCCAGCACGATGTACACGCAAACAACCGCCGCCAGAATCAGCCACAACTGATTCGACAGCGACCGCTCGTAAGCCCCCGAAGCCCCAAGGAAGGTCATCGTCACGCTCCCCGGCATCCCGATTTCCTTGGCCGCCGCCCGAATCGCATCGACCGACTGCCCGAGCGACACACCCGGCGCCGTGTCGAAGTTCAGCGTGCTCGCCGGGTACTGCGCCACGTGCGTGATCTGCAACGGCGCCTGCTGCTCCGAGATATCGGCAATCGCGGCCAGCGGCGTGGCGGTGCCCGAACCGGCGATCAGGTTCAGTTGCCCCAGCGTCTGCGGCGTGTTCACCATGCCGGGCCGCGCTTCGAGAATCACGCGGTACTGGTTCGTCTCCGTGAAGATGGTCGACACGATGCGCTGCCCGAACGCGCTGTAGAGCGCATCGTCCACCGTGCTCGCGGTGATCGAGAGGCGCGCCGCAGTGTCGCGGTTCACGTTGACGAACGCGGCCAGGCCCTGCGCACCGGCATCGCTGCTCACGTTGCGCACCTTGTCCGACTCCTGCAGCTTCGCCACCAGCTTCTTCATCCACTCGGTGATGAGCGCGCTGTTCACGCCTTCGAGCGACACGCGGTATTCGGTCGGGCCGGTCTCGGCGTCGATGGTCAGGTCCTGCGTGGGCTGCAGGTACAGCGTGACGCCGGCTACCTCGCGCACCCGGTCGCGCAGCCGGTCCATCACTTCCTGCTGGCTGTCGTGGCTGCCCTTCAGATTGATGAGCATGCTGCCGGTGTGCAGCATGGTGTTGTTGGCGGCGTCCACGCCGACAAAAGAGCTGAGGTTCTCCACGTCCGGGTCGTCGAGGATCGCGCGGGCCGCCTGCTGCTGCAGCTGCGCCATGCGGTCGAACGACACGTCCTGCGCAGCCTGGATGCGGCCCTGCAGCTGGCCGGTGTCCTGCGTGGGGAACAGGCCCTTGGGAATCGTGAGGTACAGCACCACCGTGAGCACCATGGTGAGCAGCGCGACCAAGAGCGTGAGCGGCTGGTGGTCGATCACCCAGTGCAGCGAGCGGTCGTAGCGCACCATCACGCCGTCGAAGAAACGCTGCGCGCGCGCGCCGAAGCCCGTGCCGCCGGGCTCTTTCTTCGGTTCATGCTTGAGCCAGCGCGCCGACATCATCGGCACCAGCGTGAGCGACACCACCGCCGAGATCAGGATGGTGATGGCCAGCGTCACCGCGAACTCGCGGAACAGGCGCCCCACCACGTCGCCCATGAAGAGCAGCGGAATCAGCACCGCGATCAGCGACACCGTGAGAGAGATGATGGTGAAGCCGATCTGCGTCGCGCCCTTGAAGGCGGCCTGCAAAGGCTTTTCGCCCTCCTCGATGTAGCGGGCAATGTTCTCGATCATCACGATCGCGTCGTCCACCACGAAGCCGGTGGCGATGGTCAGCGCCATCAGGCTCAGGTTGTTGAGGCTGTAGCCCAGCAGGTACATGAGCCCCAGCGTGCCGACGAGCGAGATCGGCACCGCGATGCTCGCGATGACGGTGGCGCGCAGGCTGCCGAGGAACGCGAAGATCACCAGCACCACCAGCACCACGGCCAGCACCAGTTCCATCTCGACGTGCTGCACCGAGGCGCGGATGCCCGCGGTGCGGTCGCTCAGCACCTCGATCTTCAGGCCCGCCGGAAAGCCCGCCTGCAGCTCGGGCAGTTGCTTCTTGATGGCATTGACGGTCGCGATCACGTTCGCGCCGGGCTGGCGCTGCACGTTCAGGATGATGGCGGGGGTGAGCTTGCCTTCGCCGCCCTCGGCCGTCTTCGTGCCGGCCCAGGCGCCCAGTTGCGTGTTCTCGGCGCTGTTGACCACCTGCGCCACATCGACCATGCGGATCGGCGCACCGTTCTTGTAGCTGACGATGAGGTTCTTGTAGTCCTCGACCGTGAGCAGCTGGTCGTTCGAGTTGATGGTGTAGGCGCGCTTGGGGCCGTCGAAGCTGCCCTTGGCGCCGTTGGAATTGGCCGCGCTGATGGCGGTGCGCAGCGTGTCCAGGCCGATGCCGTTGGCCGCGAGCGCCTGCGTGTTGGCCTGGATGCGCACGGCCGGGCGCTGCCCGCCGCTGAGCGACACCAGCCCCACGCCCGAGACCTGGCTGATCTTCTGCGCGAGCCGGGTGTTCACGAGGTTCTGCACCTCGGTGAGCGGCAGCGTGTCGGAGGTGATGGCCAGCGTGAGCACCGGCGCATCGGCCGGGTTGACCTTGGCGTACACCGGCGGCGCCGGCAGGTCGGCCGGCAGCAGCGAGCCGCCGGCGTTGATGGCGGCCTGCACTTCCTGCTCGGCGACGTCGAGCGTTTGGCCCAGCGAGAACTGCAGCGTGACGATCGACACGCCCGCCGCGCTGGTCGAGCTCATGCGGTCGAGGCCCGACATCTGGCCGAACTGGCGCTCCAGCGGGGCGGTGACGGTGTTGCTCATCACCTCGGGGCTGGCCCCGGGGTAGAGCGTCTGCACCTGGATGGTCGGGTAGTCGACCTGCGGCAATGCCGACAGCGGCAGGAAGCGGAACCCGACCATGCCGGCCAGCACGATGGCGACCATCAGCAGCGAGGTCGCCACCGGTCGCAGGATGAAGGGGCGTGAGGGACTCATGGTCTTGCTCCTTCCCCTTCCGGGGGAAGGTTGGGATGGGGGCAAGCGGCGTCAACCACGCCATGGCTGTTCAACGGCCGCCGTGCCCCCACCCTGACCCTCCCCCAGCGGGGGAGGGAAAAGTCCGCCCACGCGCTCATTCCGTTTTTCCCTGACGTTCCGACATGCGCTGCCAGCGCTCCAGCGCCGCCGGGTCGCCCTTGTCGAGCGCTTCGAGGAAACGCTTGCGGCGTTCGAGCTGTTCGGGGTTGTCCTTCACCGAATCGAGCATGCGCTGGCGCTGTTCGGCGGTGGGGAGCTTGGCGGCGGCCGTGGTTGCAGGCGCAGGCGCCGGCGCCGCGGCAGCTGGCGGCGTGGCGGCTGCACCAGCAGGTGCGCCTGCCGTTGCCGGCGCGGTCGTTGCAGCAGCAGGCGCCTGGCCTCCCGCCCTCGCGCCGCCGCCCTGCCTGCGCCGGTGGGCACCCGATGCGGCGCCGGCAGGCGGCGTGGCCGGCCGGTCGGCCTGGGTCTGCACCCGCGCACCGTCCTTGAGCCGGTCGCCGCCTTCGGTCACGACCTGCTCGCCGGCCTTCAGGCCCGACATGACCGCCACGTTGTCCACGCTCGATTCGCCGCGCGTCACCGGGCGCTGCGAGACGGTGTTGTCTTCGTTGATCACATACACGTAGTCGCCGTTGGGCCCGTGGCGCAGCGCCGTCACCGGCACCACCACCGCACTGCTCACGGTGCGCAGCAGGAGCCGCAGGTTGACGAACTGGTTCGGGAACAGCGCGCCATCGGCGTTCGAGAAGCGCGCCTTCGACTTGACGGTGCCGGTCTGCGTGTCGACCAGGTTGTCGAGCGTGGAGAACATGCCCTTGGCGAGCTGGCGCGTGCGGGTGCGGTCGAAGGCCGTGGCCTCGAGCTGCGCGCCCTGTGCAAGGCGCTCCTGCACCTCGGGCACGCGGTCCTGCGGCACGGAGAACTCGACGTCGATGGGCGCGATCTGCGTGATGACCGCCACGCCGCCGGTGGTGCCGGTCGAGATGTAGTTGCCTGCGTCCACCGGCCGCAGGCCGATGCGCCCGCTCACCGGCGCGGTGATGCGGCTCCAGGTGAGGTTGAGCCGGGCCGTGCCTTCGTTGGCGCGGTCGATGGCGACCGTGCCTTCGAGCTGCTTGACCAGCGCGGCCTGCGTGTCGACATCCTGCCGGGCAATGGAGTCCTGTCCGAGCAGCGTCTGGTAGCGCTGCAGCGTGACGCGCGCCGCGGCCAGCTGGGCCTCGTCACGCTGGCGCGCACCTGCCGCCTGCGCCAGTGCGTTCTGGAAAGGCGCCGGGTCGATGGTGGCGAGCACGTCGCCCTTCTTGACCATCTGCCCTTCCTTGAAGAGCACCTCGGTGAGCACGCCCGACACCTGAGGCTGCACCGTGACATTCGCCAGCGGGGTGACGGTGCCCAGCGCCTCGAGCTGCACCGGAATGTCGGCCTGCCGCGCCGTGGCGACACCGACGGTGTTGGAGGCCGCGCCGCCACCACCGCCCCGCCCACCGGGCCCGCCACCGCCCTGCCGGCCGCCACCACCACCTGGGCCACCCGCGCCGCCGGGCCCGGCTGCCGGCGTCTTCGAACGCTGGATCAGGTACCAGGCACCGCCACCCAGCGCCACGAGCAGCGCCAGGGTCAGCAGCCACCCCAGCCACCGGCGCCTGCGTGCCGGTGGGTGTGTCGGCGACACGATGGGCGGCAGGGGCTCGGGGGGAGTTTTGGGGTCCATGGGATGCGTCGGGAGGTGCAGAGGTGCGGCCTAGAGTACAGCGCCGAATGGTAGTACCGCAGTTTGCTGTGCCGTAAAGCGGCGGTAAAGCTCGCGCCGGGCGCCTGCGGTTCACGCCGGCCGGATGCGGTTCGCGCCGTGTTCCTGCATTTCGTCGCATGGCGGTGGCCGGGAAGGGAGGGCGTCGGCACAGTTCGCCCATCGCTTTTCCACCCACCGCTTTCACCGGAGAACCACCATGCTGCTGCAGATCCTTCTTCACACGCCCAAGTGGGTGTTCGCCGTCTTCGTGCTGCTCGTCTGGCTCGGCGCCAAGCAGTTGCTGTCGAACAGCGTGAGCCTCAGCCGCGTCACGCTAATGCCCATCCTCATGGGCGGCCTGTCGGTCTTCGGCGTGATCTCGGCCTTTGGCGATTCGCTCGGCGCCCTGCTGGGCTGGGCGGCGGCTGCGGCGGTGCTGATCGCGCTGGTGCTGCAGCGTCCCCTGCCGGCCACCACCCGCTACGACGCGGTGGGCCGCCAGTTCCACGTGGCCGGCAGCGCCGTGCCGCTCTCGCTCATGATGGGCATCTTCTTCACCAAGTACGTCGTGGGCGTGGCGCTGGCCATGCACCCCGAACTGCGCCATCAGGCGAGCTTCGCCATCGCCCTTCCCATGCTGTACGGCGCCTTCAGCGGCATCTTCGCGGCCCGCGCGGTGCGCCTGTGGAGGCTGGCCATCGCCACCGACGCTGTCGCCACCGGCGTCCGCGCGGCCTAAGATTCGAGCCCCAGCCCCGCGCGTCCAGCCCAGCCAGGAACCGCCATGACCGTGCTCTTTCTGCTCCTCAAGATCTCCGTCACGGTGGTGCTGGTCGCCTCGATCCTGGAAGCGCTGGTGCTCTCCTGGCGCAACGGCTGGGCGAGCTACGACTGGAAGGCGGCCGGCGTCTCGGTGTTCGACTTCCTGGTGCGCGAATACCCGCTGCGCTGGCTGCTGCCGTTGGCCTTCTGGACCGGCGCGATGGACTGGTTCTGGAACCACCGCTTCTTCACCCTGCCGATGGACCACTGGAGCGGCTGGGTCGCCTGCTTCATCGGCCAGGAGTTCTGCTACTACTGGTACCACCGCGCGGCCCACCGGGTGCGCTGGTTCTGGTGCACCCACGCCATCCACCATTCGCCGAACCAGCTGAACCTGTCGGCCGCCTACCGCTTCGGCTGGACCGGCAGGCTCACCGGCACGCTGATCTTCTTCATGCTGGCGCCGCTCCTGGGCATGCCGCCCAAGGTGATCCTGCTGATGCTCACGCTGAACCTGCTGTACCAGTTCTGGATTCACGCGACATGGATTCCGCGCCTCGGGCCGCTCGAATGGGTGCTCAACACGCCCTCGGCCCACCGCGTGCACCACGCCTCGAACCTCGAATACCTGGACGGCAACTACGGCGGCGTGCTGACCGTGTTCGACCGCCTCTTCGGCACCTACATTCCCGAGCGCGCCGACCTGCCGTGCAGCTACGGGCTGGTGAACCCGATCACCTCGCACAACATCCTGGAGATCGAGTTCACCCACTGGCGAGCGCTGCTGCGCGACCTGCGCTCGGCGCGCTCGGTGCGGGCCTTCGTGGGCTACCTCATCATGCCGCCGGGCTGGCGGCCCGATGGGCCCGGCGACACCACCGAGGAACTGCGCCAGCGTGCGGCCCTGCAGCCCGCAACGCCGCCCCCGGCACCCGATTTCATTCCCGTTCAAATCAAGGAGTTGTCATGAACACCACCACCTCCAACGCTTCGCAGCCCAATCTCGAAAAGCTCGCCCGCCGCCGCGCCGGCGCCAAGATGGGCTGGTACATCCATGCTTTCGTCTACGTGCTCGTCAACCTCGGGCTGGTCGCCCTGTCGGCTGCCAACGGCCGCACCTGGGCGATGTATCCGCTGATGGGCTGGGGCCTGGGCCTGCTCATCCACGGTGCGGTGGTCTGGTTCCTCGCACCCGGCGGCGGCTTCTACGACAGGCTGGTGGCGCGCGAGCGCCGCGCGCTGGGCGACAGGGAGCGTGGGTGACTCCTGAAGCGCAGCCGCGGTTTCGTGCGGAGAACTTCCGCAACATGCTGCGGCATGGCCTGATGACCGTCGCCTTCTGCTGCTTCATCGCTTCGGCGCTGGCCATTTCGGGCAACGGCAGCTGGTCATCGCAGATGGTGTATTCGCTGTCGACCGGAACGATCAGCTGGCTCGTCATCGACAGCGGCCGGTTGCTGATGAGCGGCCACAAGGAAGTGCTCTGGCCGCATGGCTGGCGGGGCTACGTGCTCGTGGCGCTGGGTGTCACTGTCGGCTTTCTGTGCGGCAACGCCATCGGCGACGCCTTCGTCGGCGCACCGCCGCTCGAGTTCCTCAGCTTCGCCGCGCGCAAGACGATTTCGACCATCGTCATCACCCTGGTTGCCACGATCAGCATGTGCTACTTCTTCTTCAGCCTCGGCAAGAGCAGGCACATGCAGAGCCAGATCGAACTGGCGCAGCGCAACGCCACCGAGGCGCGGCTCAAGCTGCTGGAGACGCAGCTCGAGCCGCACATGCTGTTCAACACGCTGGCGAACCTGCGGGTGCTGATCACCGTCGACCCGCCGCGCGCGGTGGCGATGCTCGACCGCCTCAACAGCTACCTGCGCATGACGCTCAGCGGCTCGCGCACGCTGGCCCATCCGCTCTCGGCCGAGTTCGACCGGCTGGGCGACTACCTCGAACTGATGTCGGTGCGCATGGGCGAGCGCCTGCGCTACACGCTCGATCTGCCCGAGGACCTGCGCGACGTTCCCGTGCCGCCGCTGCTCTTGCAGCCGCTGGTGGAGAACAGCATCCGCCATGGACTCGAGCCCAAGGTCGAGGGCGGCGAGATCGCCGTGCGTGCGCGCAGGAACGGCGACCGGCTGGTCATCGAAGTGAGCGACACCGGCGTCGGGCTCGACGCGGCGCTGCCCTCGCAAGAAGGCGGCAGCGGCTTCGGGCTCGAGCAGGTGCGCGAGCGCCTGGCCACCGTGTTCGGCGAACGAAGCGAAATGCGCCTTGCGCCGGCACCGGCCGGCGGCACCTGCGCCACGCTGAGCTTTCCGCTGCCCACGGCGGCCTCATGAATGCGACGACAACCACGATGAACGCCACCGCCCTGATTGCCGAAGACGAACCCCTTCTCGCGCAAGCCCTCAAGGCCGAGCTGGCCGCCGCATGGCCCGGCTTGCAGATCGTCGCCACCGCCGGCGACGGCCGCAGCGCGGTGCGCGAGGCGCTGCGCCTCTTGCCGCAGGTGCTGTTCTTCGACATCCGCATGCCCGGCCTCGACGGCTTGGGCGCCGCCGCCGAACTGGCCGACAGCTGGCCCACCGACGAAGCGCCGATGCCGCAGCTGGTGTTCGTCACCGCCTACGACGAATACGCCGCGCGCGCCTTCGAGGCAGAGGCCATCGACTACGTGCTCAAGCCCGTGCAGCCCGAGCGGCTGCGCAAGACCGTGGCGCGGCTGCAGCAGGCGCTGGCGGCGCAGCAGCAGCCTTCGCCATCGACCTCCCCCGCCGTGGCCGGCGACGCGCTCGAGCAGACCCTTGCGCAGTGGCGCCAGGTGCTCACCGCGGCCGGCGCCGGTGCGACCCCGCCCACCCCGGCATCGGCACCGCTGCGCATGATTGCCGCCAGCGATGCCGGCGGCAGCACGGTGCGCATGGTGCCCATCGACGAGGTGCTGTATTTCGAAGCGGCCGACAAGTACCTCCGCGTGCTCACCGCCACGCACGAGTACCTGATCCGCACGCCGCTCAAGCAGCTGCTGACCCAGCTCGACGCCGACACCTTCTGGCAGGTGCACCGTGCGGTGGTGGTGCGCAGCGCGGCCATCGAGTCGGTGCACCGCGACGAAGCCGGCAAGCTGCACCTCACGCTGCGCGGGCGGGCCGAGAAGATTCCGGTCAGCCGGCTCTACGCGCACCTGTTTCGCGCGATGTGAAATTCACCCGGCGAGCGCCCACGAAAAAGCCGGCCCTTTCGGGGCCGGCTTTTTTCATTCAGTCACGATTCGCGTGGCGAATTAGCGCCAGTGGCCATGACGGTGACCGTAGCCACCACGGTAGTACCCACCGCCGTAGTAGCGGGGACCGTAGTAGGCCGGCGGGCCGTAGTAGACCGGGGCCGGACGGTAATACACAGGCGGCGGCGGACGGTAGTAGACCGGCGGCGGTGCGTAGTACACGGGGGCCGGCGGCGCGTAGACCGGGGCCGGGTAGTAGGCGGGACCGCCCACGCCGACCGCCACGCCCGGCACGCCGACACCGATCGACCAGCTCACATCGCTGCGAGCGCTGGCCGAAGTGGCTGCGAACAATGCACCGGCTGCCACGACGCCCGCGGCAGCCCATTTGAAGAAGGTGGAACGTGTGAGGCTCATGATGTTGACTCCTTGTTTCGGGGGCTCTGTCCGGGTGTGGACCGCCCATGTGTGTATTGAACGCGGCAATTGCAAACGGGGTGCACCGGCCATTGTGAAGAACGTTGCCAAAGGTAACCCATAGGGGGTGCCCTCTAGAATGAGGCAATGACCTCCCCGACCGACAAAAACGGCGCCAAAACGACCGCTGCACCGAGCAATTTCCTGCGTCACGTGATCGAGAACGACCTCGCACAGGGCGCGTATTCTGGCCGCAAATGGGGCGGCTCCCCGGGCAACGCCGCCCACCATGCCCAGGGCATGACCGACCCCGCCAAGGTGCGCCTTCGCTTTCCGCCCGAACCCAACGGCTACCTGCACATCGGCCACGCCAAGAGCATCTGGCTCAACTTCGAACTGGCCCGCGAATACGGCGGCGTGAGCCACCTGCGCTTCGACGACACCAACCCCGAAAAAGAAGAGCAGGAATACGTCGATTCCATCCGCGACGCGGTCAAGTGGCTCGGCTACGAGACCTACCTCGCCGACCGCCCCAGCGCCCCCGGCACCCTGCAGCCGCACGAGTACTTCGCGAGCAACTACTTCGACTTCATGTACGAAGCGGCCGAATACCTCATCGGTGCGGGCCTCGCCTATGTGGACGAGCAGACCCCCGAAGAAATGCGCGCCAACCGCGGCGACTTCACCACGCCCGGCACCGACAGCCCCTTCCGCAGCCGCACACCCGAAGAGAACCTCTCGCGCTTTCGCGAAATGCGCGACGGCAAGCTCGATGACGGCGCCGCCATCCTGCGCGCCAAGATCGACATGGCGAGCCCCAACATCAACATGCGCGACCCGGCGCTCTACCGCATCCGCCGGGCCACGCACCACAACACCGGCGACAAGTGGTGCATCTACCCGATGTACACCTATGCGCACCCGATCGAAGACGCGCTGGAGCAGATCACCCATTCGATCTGCACGCTCGAATTCGAAGACCAGCGCCCCTTCTACGACTGGCTGCTCGACCGCCTGGCCGAAGGCGGTCTCATCGCGAGCCCGCATCCGCGCCAGTACGAATTCGCGCGCCTCAATGTCACGCACGTGATGACCAGCAAGCGCAAGCTGCGCCAGCTGGTCGAAGAAGGCCACGTCGACGGCTGGGACGACCCCCGCATGCCCACCATCGCGGGCCTGCGCCGCCGCGGCTACACGCCCGAGGCGCTGCGCCTGTTCTGCGAGCGCAGCGGCACCACCAAGTCGGGCGGCTGGATCGACTACGCCAGCCTCGAAGCCGCGCTGCGCGACAGCCTCGACCCGATCGCCCCGCGCGCCATGGCCGTGCTCGACCCGGTCAAGCTGGTCATCACGAACTGGGGCGACCTCATGGGCGGCGACGATGTGCTCGACGACTGCTCCGCCCCCGTGCACCCGCACCACCCCGAGATGGGCAAGCGCGAATTCAAGCTCGGCCGCGAGGTGTGGATCGAGAGCACCGACTACGAGGACGTGCAGCCCAAGGGCTTCTTCCGCCTCTTCCCGGGCAACAAGGTGCGGCTGAAGTACGGCCACGTCATCGAATGCACCGGCGCCACACGGGATGCCAACGGCAAGCTCGTCGAAGTGCAGGCCACGCTGGTGCCGGACACCAAGAGCGGCACGCCCGGCGCGGATGCGATCAAGGTGAAGGGGAACATCACCTGGGTGGCTGCGGCGGATGCGGTGCAGGCCGAGGTGCGGCTGTACGAGCGGCTGTTTGCGGCGGCGAATCCGGGGAGCGGGGAGCTGCTGGATGAACTGAACAAGCAGAGCCTGGAGATCTGCTCGGCGTACGTGGAGCCGTCATTGGCAAAGGCGGATGCCGGTGTGGGGATTCAGTTCGAGCGGCATGGGTACTTCGTGGTGGATACGAAGACCGATGCGCCCGGCAAGCGGGTGTTCAACCGGGCTGCGGGGATGCGGGACAGCTGGGGCAAGTAACTCGCCCCCTTCTCATCCGCACAAAGCCGGGCTCTTCAAGGGCCCGGCTTTTTTCATTCATTCGGGCCGCTTGTAGACCACGCCCAGCACCGCGCTGTTTTCGTCCGTCGTGCACACCGCCGAGCGGCCTTGCGGGCCGACCTTCAGGTTGATCGTGTAGACGCCGTCGCGCGGCGTGGAGCCGCTGTCCACCACGATGCTGCCCGCCGGAACGCGCAGTTCGCGCGCCGCTGCAGTCACGCAGTTCTTGACGCTCGCATCGGGCGCTCCGCCCACGCGCAACGAAGTGCTGCTGCACGCGGTCGCCACGACGCCCGCAGCCACCGTCCAAGCCAATTTGTTGAAACTTCGCATCGTCATTTCCGGCTCCGTGTTGTTCAGCTGTCGAAGTAGATTGGAAGCCGCGTGAAAACGTTCGCGTTGCAGGACGGCCGCGCGATTTCATGTGGCCCGTCGCCTCCGCCTGACGGCCGGCGTCCGCAGACCCGGGCTATCCTGTGCATTCATGAATTTCCCGAGCCCTTCCCGCCTCATCCGCTTCAACAAGCCCTACGGCGTCCTCAGCCAGTTCACCCCCGAGGGCCGCTGGCGCGGGCTGAAAGACTTCATCGACATCCCCGACGTCTACGTCGCCGGCCGCCTCGATGCCGACAGCGAAGGCCTGCTGCTCCTTACCAACGACGGCCAGCTTCAGGCGCGTATTGCCGATCCGCGCTTCAAGATGGAGAAGACCTATTGGGTGCAGGTGGAAGGCGTACCGACCGAGGAGGCGCTCGCCGCGCTGCGCCAGGGCGTCCAACTCAACGACGGCCTCACGCGCCCTGCCCGCGCGCGTCTGCTCGATCCGCCGCCCGATGTGTGGCCGCGCCAACCGCCGATTCGCGAGCGCAAGAGCATTCCAACCGCATGGCTGGAACTGGCGATCAGCGAAGGCCGCAACCGCCAGGTGCGGCGCATGACCGCCGCTGTCGGGCTGCCCACGCTTCGCCTGATCCGCGCCGCCATCGGGCCGCACACGCTCGATGGGTTGGCACCCGGCACGTGGCGCGAGTAACGCGGGCAGCGCGATGTCACAGCACTTCTTTCATTTGATCTCCTCATGCACTACAACATCCGAACCACCTCACCCGACCGCCTCACGTCCGCACTGAATCGCCGCCACGCATTGCTTGGCACACTGGGCCTGCTCGCGCTGCCCGCAACACACGCCGTCGCTGCTGCGCCTGCGAAGTCGAAGCAGACGCAGAAGCACCCCGACGTCTGGCCGCACGCATCCCAGGTGCCGGGCGGCGTGGCGCGCCTGTCGCTCGGCCCGAGCGCCAAGCGCCCGGCCGCCTTCGCGGGCGACGTACCCTTGCTCGTGCTGGGCGACGCCATCGAATGGACAGCGCTGGTCGGCATCCCCCTCGCAGCCACACCCGGCGACGCGAGCATCACGGTGCGCGCCGAGAACGGCAGCGAACGACAGGTCGCCTACACGATCACTGACAAGCAATACCGCGAGCAGCGCCTGACCGTGGCGCCGCGCACAGTCGATCTCTCGCCCGAGGACGAAGCGCGCTACGTGCGCGAACGCGATCACTTGACCGGCGTGATGGCCACGCTCACCGACCTGCGGCCCGATGCCGTGCTGCAGATGCGCGTGCCCGTGCCGGGTCGCCGCTCCAGTTCGTTCGGCCTGCGCCGCGTGTTCAACGGGCAGTCGCGCAATCCGCACAGCGGGATGGACATCGCCGCCGGCACGGGCACGCCGGTGCTGGCGCCGCTGCCGGGCCGGGTGATCGATACGGGGGACTATTTCTTCAACGGCGGCACGGTGTGGCTCGACCATGGGGGCGGGCTGCTGACGATGTACTGCCATCTGAGCCGGGTGGATGTGAAGGTGGGGGATGTGTTGAAGACAGGCGAGCCGTTGGCTGCAGTGGGCGCCACTGGACGCGTGACTGGGCCACACCTTCACTGGTCCGTGATGTTGAACCGCGCGATGGTGGACCCGGCGCTGTTCATCGCGACCTGAAACGAGTCAACACCGGCGGAGCGCTGACCATGACCGAAAGCAAGCCCCTCTTCACCGAAGCCTGCCTTGACGCCACATTCGCCCGCGCCACCCGCCGCGAAACCCTCACCCTCCTCAACACCCGCCTGCACCCCGCCCTGCAGAAAATCCTCGCCGCCGAAGTCGCCTCAGGCAATCGCGTCGTCGATGTCGGCATCGACTGGCCCGACGCAGGCTCGGTGCACGTCACCCTGCACAACCACTTCGACAATCGCCACGCAAACGCCGAAGCCGTCTTCAGCCTCTGCGACGACCCGCATTACTGGCACGCCGACTACAGCACTACGGCCAAACCGACGCACCTGCTCATCTGCTGACCGTCCTCTTCGGCCACGGCCACAACGATGTGCTCCACGCGATGAGCGCCAGCAGCGCCACCTGAACCGGCAGCCGCACCACCAGCGCCCAATACGGCACGCTCGCAAAGAGCTCCGGCCGCTGCAGCATGTAGAAATGCGCGGGCGTCACGGCCAGGGTCAGAAGGATGAGCCCGATGCCCGCAGCGCGCCGCGTCGGGCGCCACAGCAGCCCGGCCGCACCCAGCAGTTCGAACACGCCGCTCACCAGCACGGCCGCGCGCGGCCAGGGGATGTACGGCGGCACGATGCGCATCTCCGCCTCGGTCGCCAAGAAGTGCGCGACGCCGCCGAGGGCGAACCACAGGAAAACGAAGGCGATGCCTGCCACGCGCCAGCGGCTCATGGCGGGCGAATCGGTCATTCGCCTCAGATCGGCTTGGTCAGATACACCGCCTCGCGCCCCACGATCACGCGCTGCGCGGGCATGAAGATCGTGCAGTCGTCGCATGGCGCGCGGATCTCGTCCGGGCCGTTGGTGGCGATCAGCTCGCCCTTGGCAAAGGTCTCGAAGCCGATCAGCGGCCGCACGAACGCGAAGTCCTCCGACTTGATGACGTGCGTCTGCAGCAGCTGAAAGCGGCGCTGCGGCGCGGGTGCGGGCGTGGCCGGGTCCTTGTCGACGAGCCCGAAGTACGCGAGGAAGTCATAGGTGACCGCGGTGGCCAGCACCGACGCCGAGCGCAGGAAGTGCTGGCCGCACTCGACCACCATCGCCACGCCCTTGCCGTCCGGGCCGCCGTGGCTGCCGTACTGGATCAGCGGCGTGCCCGAGCCCAGGCCGTCGGGCATCACGAGGTGCACCGACGGGCGGCCGATGGCCAGCGCCACCTCGGCGTTGCGTTCGAACGCCGGGTAGACCCAGAACGGCACGACGGGTTGGCTGGTCGAGTGGATGTCCAGGATGTGATCGGCGGCGTCCACCACCGGCCGCAGCACGCGCGCGCGGCGCAGCTCGGGGCTGTCCTCGCCGCCGTCCAGCCATTCGGGCGACCAGATGCGGTTGAGGTTGTGCACGATCTGGCGGCTGTCGTACGGGGACTCCTCCTTGAACGACTCGTAGGCGTCGATGTTGGCGAAGGCCACGGTGAGCGTGCCGATCTTCGGGCGCACGCCGTTGTCCAGCAGGTGGGTGGCGGCGGTCATGCCGCAGATTTCGTTGCCGTGCGTCAGCGCGTTGATCAGCACGTGCGGGCCGGGCTTGCCAGACTCGAAGCGGTGCACGTAGTCGATGCCGATGTTGCCTTGGCGGTAGGCGGAGAGGTCGCGGGGGAGGACTTCGAGGGCGGGGGGAGATTGGGTCATGGGGCTGTTGGCGTGGAAGCGATGCGGTCCGGCGAGTTTGCTACAGCCGACAAATCCGCGCTTCGAGCGCCATGACCGGGCTCGAGTTCGATTCGTCCGAATCGAACTCGAATGGGGCTCAGCGCACCTGCTGGTAATCCACAGGCACCCACACATACCCCGAGCCCTCGGCCCGGATGCGCCCCAGCCCCGGGAACGGCAGGTGCGCGCTGCCCACAAGGTAGCGCCCCTTCGCCGCATCGGCATACGCCTTCTTGCGCTCCACGGCGGCGGTCTTCGAATCGGTGTCGAACGAGATGGTCACCTGCGGCTGCACGAACTGCACCGCGGCCACGTGCATCAGGTCGCCCCACAGCACGAGCTTCTGGCCCTTGGACTCGATCACGTAGGTGTTGTGGCCGGGCGTATGGCCGTGGGCCGCCACGGCCTTGATGCCGGGCACGAGGTCGGCGTCGTCCTTCAGGGGCTTGAACTTGCCGGCCTCGACATAGGGGTTCAGCGACGACTGCGCGCCCTGGAAGAAGCCCTTCATCTCGGGCGTGGCCTTCTCCAGGTTGGCCTTGCTGAGCCAGAAGTCGGCGTCTTCCTGGCCGGCGTGGATCGTGGCGTTGGGAAAGGCCAGCTTGCCGTCGACGATGAGGCCGCCGACGTGGTCGCCGTGCATGTGGGTGATGAACACGTCGTCGACCTGCTCGGGCTTGTAGCCGGAGGCCAGCAGGTTGTTGCGCAGGTTGCCCAGCGTCGGGCCGAAGAGCGAGCCGGCGCCGGTGTCGATCAGCACCAGCTTGCTGCCGGTGTTCACGAGGTAGCTGTTCACCGAGGTGGGCACCAGGTCCTTCTTGAAGGAGCGGTCGAGCAGCTTGCCGACCTGCGCCTGCGTGGTGTTGGTCAGCAGCTTCTTCACTTCGAGTTCGATGGTGCCGTCGAACAGGGCGGTGACCTCGAAGTCGCCGAGCATCATCCGGTAGAAACCGGGCGCCTGGGTCTTGACCTGGGGTGCGCCAGCGTGTGCTGCAAACGAAAGCATCAGAACGCTGCTCGCCAGCGCGGCGATGCCGCGGCGCAGCCAATGGGTGGGTTGGGTCATGGTTCTTCCTTCTCCGGCTTGTCTTTAGAGGGGGCGAAGAATAGCCCAACCCCGCCGGCCCGCCCTTTCGGGGCCCTTGCCAACCCTTCCCCGCGCTTCCTTACCAGTTGACTTCGCGCTCCGGCGTGGCCGAGATGTGGTGGATCGACAGGTCGGCGCCGTCGTATTCCTCCTCCTGCGACAGCCGCAGCCCCATCGTGGCCTTGAGCGCGCCGTACACCACCGCACCGCCGACCAGCGCCCAGACCACGCCGATCAGGGTGCCGATCAGCTGCGCCCCGACGTTCACGCCGCCGATGCCGCCCAGCGCCTGCGTGCCGAAGATGCCGGCCGCAATGCCGCCCCAGGTGCCGCACAGGCCGTGCAGCGGCCAGACGCCCAGCACGTCGTCGATCTTCCATTTGTTCTGCGTGAGCGTGAACATGAAGACGAAGATCGCGCCCGCCACACCGCCCACCACCAGCGCGCCCAACGGGTGCATCAGGTCGGAGCCGGCGCACACGGCCACGAGGCCGGCGAGCGGGCCGTTGTAGACAAAGCCTGGGTCGTTCTTGCCCATGGCCAGCGCCACCAGCGTGCCGCCGACCATCGCCATCAGCGAGTTGACGGCCACCAGGCCCGAGATCTTGTCGATGCTCTGCGCGCTCATCACGTTGAAGCCGAACCAGCCCACGCACAGCACCCACGCACCGAGCGCGAGGAACGGAATGTTCGACGGCGGATGCGCGCTCAGCGAGCCGTCGCCGCGGTAGCGGTTGCGGCGCGCACCAAGCAGGATGACCGCCGGCAGCGCGAGCCAGCCACCCACCGCATGCACCACGATCGAACCCGCGAAGTCATGGAACTCGTGGCCGGTGACCGAAGCGATCCAGGCCTGGATGCCAAAGGCCTTGTTCCACGCGATGCCCTCGTAGAGCGGATACACCAGGCCGACGATCACCGCGGTGGCGATGAGCTGTGGCCAGAACTTGGCGCGCTCGGCGATGCCGCCCGAAATGATGGCCGGAATGGCCGCGGCGAAAGTCAGCAGGAAGAAGAACTTCACCAGCTCGTAGCCGCTCCTGGCCGCGAGCTCGGTGGCGCTCACGAAGAAGTGGGTGCCGTAGGCCACGCCGTAGCCGACCAGGAAGTACACGATGGTCGAGACCGAGAAGTCGACCAATATCTTCACCAGCGCATTGACCTGGTTCTTTTTGCGCACGGTGCCCAGTTCCAGGAAGGCGAAACCCGCATGCATGGCCAACACCATGATGGCGCCGAGAAGGATGAACAGCGCATCTGCGCCCTGTTTGAGTGCGTCCATGGGAGCTTCTTGCAGTTTTTGGTTTGAATTGGTGCATCGCACCCGGATTGCCCGGAGCGATGGTGCAAGGAAGCAAAAATGGTGCCTGAAGGCTCTTTGATGGTGCGAAAAGAGCCATAACGGCGCACCAGCGCACCGGAACAGGCTGCTTTTCAGCCCGCCGAGCCCGCGCCGACCCTCAGCGCGTCGCGATACCGGCGGCTGCAGGGCACGGTCGTGCCGTCGTACATGTGCAGCCGGGCGTCGCCGCCGTCCAGCGGCTCGATTTCCTTGATGCGCGCGAGGTTCACCGCATGGCTTCGGTGCACGCGGACGAACCTGGCCGGGTCGAGCTGGGTCAGGAAATCGGTGAGCGTGGCGCGCAGCAGGTAGTCGTGGCCGTTGACATGCAGGCCGACGTAGTTGCCCTCGGCCTGGAGCCAGTCGATGTCGGTGGCGGCGATGAGGAATTCGCGGCGCAGCTTGCGAACCAGAAAGCGCTCCGGTCGCGTTGGGGCCGGTGGCGGGGGCGGCGGGCTTGCCTCCGGCTCGGGAGGGGCGTCGTCGGGGGCTGTTGATGACAGTGGCGGCGGCGCGGCTTCGGGCGGATCGGACACCCCCGCCTCGGGCGCATCGAGCACCCTCGCCTCGCCCTGCAACCGCAGCATGAAGAGCCGATAGGCCCAGATCCCGAAGACGATCGAGACGTAGACCCGCACGTCCTTCAGGTACTCGTAGCCCCACTGGGCGGTCCACCCGCCGAAGTCGTAGCGGCTGCCCATCAGGGCATAGACCAGCGAGCGAACAGCGAACATGCCCATCACGTGCACCACGCTGACGGCCACGCTGGCCACCACGTGCCCGGCCAGAAACAGCACCCAGCGGCGCGGCATCAGCGGCGCCAGCCGGCGCTCGATGGCCACGAACACCGGGATCAGCATCAGCAGCACCAGGTGGCTCGATCCCTCCCAGGTGACGACTTCCCAGGGGGCGCGCGGCACGGCGCGGTTGCGGGCGTCGACCACCGCGACCATGGTGCTGAACACGCCCTGCAGCACCATCAGCACGATCCAGAAACCTACTTCCACGTAGCGGCGGATCGGCTCGTAGCGCTCGTACAGGTTCCGGCGGGACGCTTTCATGCCGGGGATTCTCGCCATCTGGGCGATTCCGGGGCGAATTTCGTCCCACCGGGGCCACCGCTCGTCACAAAGCCTGGGCCATCCGTCCCGCGGGCGCGCCGCCGGGCGGTGCCGGGCCACACGATGGCCGCTCTTTCTGTTTCGAGGACCCTGAAATGAACCTCCCCGCCCCACTGCCCGACGCCAACCGGCGCCACGACATCGACGCCCTGCGCGCCCTGGCCTTCCTGTTCGTGATCCTCTATCACGTGGCCATGTACTACGTGGCCGACTGGCCCTGGCACCTGAAAAGCCCGCACGCGGCCGAATGGCTGCAGTGGCCGATGCGGGTGCTGAACCTCTGGCGCATGGACCTGGTGTTCCTGATCTCCGGCGTGTCGCTCGGCTTCCTCGCCCGCCACCAGGGCACCGGGGCACTGCTGCGCAGCCGCGGCGCCCGGCTGATGCTGCCGCTGGTCTTCGGAATGCTGGTGATCGTGCCCTACCAGGCCTACGCGCAGGGCGTGGCCAACGGGCTGGTCGCGCCGGGTTTCGGCGCGTTCCTGCTGCGCTACCTCTCGATGGCCGAGCCGTGGCCGAAGCGCGCTTTCGACGGCGCGGAGTTCGGCATCACCTGGAACCACCTCTGGTACCTGCCCTATCTGTTTGCGTACACGGCGCTGGTCGCGCTGACGCTGCCGCTGTGGAAGTCGCCCGCAGGCCAATGGGTGCGCCGCCGGTTCAACGCGCTGCGCGGCTGGAAGTTGCTGCTGCTGCCGGTGCTCCCGCTGCTGGCGTGGACGGCGCTGCTGGCCCCGCATTTCCCGCCCACGCACAACCTGGTGCGCGACTTCTACCTGCATGCCATCTACCTCACCGTGTTCCTCTACGGCTACTGGATGGGCGTGGACACGGGCATCTGGAAGGAGCTGGAGCGGCTGCGCCGGGTGTCGCTGGTGCTGGCGGTCGCGGCGATCGCCGCCTTCATCGCGCTGCGGGTCGGCGCACGGGGATCGGCGCCGGGCCTGCTCATGGACCTGCTGCGCACGCTCTACATGTGGCTGGCCATCGCGACCATCCTGGGCCATGGCCACCGCCACCTGAACCGCCCGTGGCCCTGGCTGCGCTGGGCCAACGAGTCGGTCTACCCCTGGTACGTGCTGCACCAGACGCTGATCATCGTCGGCGTGACGGTGCTGGCACCGCTCGCGCTCGGCCCAGTGCTGGAGCCCGCGCTGCTGGTGGCGCTGACTATCCTCGGCTGCTGGCTGCTGACCGACGGGCTGATCCGCCGTATCAACTGGCTGCGGCCCTTGTTCGGGCTGAAGCTCAGGCGGCAGGCTTCGGCTGAAGCTCTTCCGCCGCAATCGGAACCAGGATGGCATTCCCCGTCGCCACGAGCTTGAGCGCGTCTTCGCCTTTTCCTTCGGGTTGCGCATAGAGCTCGGCCGCGACGAACACCTGCTTGCGCCCTGCCTTCACCACCCGCCCGCGCGCCACGAAGGCGCTGCCGATGGCGGGCGAGATGCAGTTGACGGAGAAGTGCGAGGCCAGCACGCGGCCCGCCTTCGTGGAGGCCGCATAGCCGCTCACGGTGTCCAGCAGCGCGGCGATCATGCCGGCGTGCAGGAAGCCGGCGTACTGGCCCATGTCTTCTTCGCGCCAGTTCATGCGCAGTTCGGCTTCGCCGTCGGCGGCATGGTGGACTTCGAAACCCGCCCAGCGGTTGAACGAAGCGGTGCGGTTGATGGCCTGGATGGTGTCGAGCATGGCGGTTCTCCTGGAACGGAATGGGTTGGCGGCGTGGACGAACCCACTCTACGAACCGGCGCCTTCGCGCGTCGTCGCACGCGCGACCGGCAGCGCCGTTGCGGTTGCATTGGCGACAGCCGCCATCGGCGTGAAATATTTTTCGAGACGTCTTAACCCCGTTGAGCGAGCCCGGCCGTATGAGTGGAGGTCAACCCACTCACTTTCGAAGGCTCTTCAATGAAAGCACCGTCCTCCGCCCTCTTGCTCCGCGCCACCGTCGTCGCAGCCGCCTGGTTGGTTCTGAACGCCAGCGCCCAGGTGCCGGCCCCCCTGCAAGCCCAGGCAGCCGACTCGCGCATCACCCAGGTCAAGGTCTACCCCGGCAGCGCCACCGTGGAACGCGTGGCGCGCGTGGCGGCCGGCAGCCGGTCGGTCACCTTTGCCTGCCTGCCCGCGGGGCTGGACGTGCAGAGCCTGCAGGTGTCGGCCGATGCGTCGGTGCGCGTGGGCGAGACCTCGGTGCTCAACGAGCAGCGCGAGCTCTCGGCGCGCTGCGCCACGAGTGCGCTCGACGGCCGCATCCGCGAACTCGAAGACCAGAAGGCGGTGCTGCAGGCCGAGAGCGATGCGCTCGGCATGGTCACGGGCTATCTCAAGGGCCTTTCGGGTGGAGATTCGTCACAAGGAGCTCGCGCGCCGATGGATGCGCGCAACCTCGCCGCGGTGACCGACGCGATGCGCCGCACCGGGCAGGACTCGCTGCTGAAACAGCATCAGCTCGCGCGCAAGCAGAGCGACATCGACCGCCAGCTCAACCCGCTGATCGCCGAGCGCACGCGCTCGCAGGGCAACGGCGCGCAGGTGGTGGCCGTGACGGTCACTCTGGCCGCCAGCGCCGATGCCGAGGTGAAGCTCAGCTACCAGGTCAACGGCCCCGGCTGGACGCCCACCTATCGCGCGCTGCTCGACACCACCACGCGCAAGGTGCGCATCGAACGCCAGGCGCTGGTGGCGCAGGCCACGGGCGAAGACTGGCGCGGCGTGAAGCTGGTGCTGTCGACTGGCCAGCCGCGCCGCGAAACCACCGGCCGCACGCCGGGCGCGTGGCGCATCGGCATCGAGCCGCCGCCCCAGCGCGCGCGGGCCGACATGGCCTACATGGCGGCACCGGCGCCAACCATAGCGGGCACACCGCCTGCCGTCAGAGAATCGGCCATAGAGCGCCGCGCGCCGCTGTTCGATGTGAGCGTGTTCGACAACAGCTTCGCGACCGAATTCTCGGTGCCCCAAAGCATCGACGTGCCCTCCAACGGCCAGCGCGTGACGATGGCGCTCGGCCAATACGAGGACACGGCGAAGCTCGCCTCGCGCACCAGCCCGGGCGTGGACCCGAGCGCCTTCCTGGTCGCCGATCTTGCGCAGCCCACCGGCGTGTGGCCGGCCGGCCCGATGCAGCTTTATCGCGACGGCAATTTCGTCGGCAACGGCCAGTGGACGGCACCGAGCGATGCGCGCCTGACGCTCTCTTTCGGACGCGACGAGCTGGTGCGCGTGCAGGCCGAGCCCGAGAAGGACAACCAGGGCACGGGCGGCTTTGCCGGCACGCGCGCCGAGCGCAAGGTGCAGCGCGCCTACGTGGTCGAGAACCGCCACCGCACGCCCATCGCGGTGCAGGTGCTGGAAGCGGCGCCCGTGTCGGTCGACGAGCAGGTGCGCATCGCCTCCCAGTTCTCGCCGCAGCCGGCCGAGCTTGCATGGAACAAGCAGCCGGGCCTCGCGATGTGGAGCTTCGACCTCGATGCCGGCAAGACCGCGCGCGTGGCCGCCGACTACACCATCAGCTACCCGAAGGACGCGCGCTTGCAGATGCGCTGAGCGCGCCCGCCGGTCAGAAGTCGAACTTGGCCGACACCTCGAAGGTGCGGCGCGGCGCCAGCAGCACCTGGCTGGTGGCGCGCCCCACCCAGGTGGCGTAGAGCTTGTCGGTCAGGTTGCGCACGCGAAAGCTCAGCAGCGCGTTCTTCAGCCGGTAGCTCACCGCCGCATCCATGGTCGTGTAGCCGTTGATGCGGATCTGGTTGGCGGTGTCGGTGAACATGTGGCCGGTGCGGTTGAGCGACACGAAGTACTCGAGCTTCGAGTTGTCGGGCCGGTAGGTCGCGAAGAGGTTGGCCACGCGCTCGGGCACGTTCGGCGGCGTCTTGCCCACGCGCGAGACGTTGCCCGCCTCCACCAGCGTGTCGAAGCGCGCATCGAGCGCCGCGAGGTTGCCCGCCAGCGTCCACTCGCGGGTGGGCTTCCACACCGCCGACAGTTCCAGCCCGCGCGACGACTGGCGCCCGTTGTTCACCGTGTTGGCGGCACTGGCCGGATCGCGCGAGAGCACGTTGTCCAGCTCGATCTTGTAGGCCGCCGCGGTCCACTCCAGGTTCGCTTCAGGCAGGCTCTGCTTGAAGCCCACCTCGGCCTGCTTGCCGCGCGACATCGGAAACGCCGCGTTCGATGCCGACAGGAGAAAGAGCGAATTCACCGGCAGCGTGGCGTTGGTGTACTGCGCGTAGATGCTCGACTGCGGCGTGATGTCGTACACCGCGCCGAGGCGGCCCGAGGTCGAACGGTAGCTGCTGCCGAAGCGCGTGTTGCTGCCCAGGTTCAGGTCGGTGATGGAACGGTCCACCTCGGTGCGGTCGTGGCGCAGGCCGCCGACCAGCGTGAGGTTGCGGATCGGCTTGAGCGCGTCTTCGACGAAGAGCGAACTGACCCGCACCTTCGTGTTCATGTCGGTCCGGTTGCCGCCGCCCACGCTGAGCGCCGGGTCGTCGTTGAAGAAACCCACGTAGGGGTCGAACACCGGCACCCGCAGCAGGCTCGCCGTGCTGGCACTGCTGTTCGAGAAGCGGCGCTGGCTGCCGAAGCGGGTCTCGCTGTATTCGCCGCCGACGACGAAGCGGTTGTCCATGCCGCCGATCGTGCCCTTGTGCGTGGCGTCGATGCGGTCGAGCCAGAAGTCCTGGTCGTGCGTGATCAGCGTCTGGTCGCGCGCGATGCTGGAGGGTGCCACGAAGGTGGCGCTCTCGGAATTGCGGAACACGCGGTTCGACTTGTTGGCCGAGAACTCGTTGCGCCACGACCAGCCGCCGTCGAGCTGGCCCGTGAGGCGCGCGCGCAGCCAGTAGGTCTCGGAGGAGTTGTCGTCGTCGAGCACGTTGTAGTTGGTGCGCGTCATGCGCCGGTCGATCACGCGGCCGTCGGGCGTGCTCACCACATTCGTCGGCTGCGTGGCAAAGCTGCGCGGCACGAGCGGCGTGCCCCAGTAGGCGTCGTTGTTGTCGCGCAGGTAGTCGAACGAGAGGTCCAGCTTCACCGAGCCGCCCAGGTCGACCAGCAGGCCGCTGGTGAAGTGGTCGATGCGCTCGCCATTGCGGTCGATGGTGCCGACCTTGCTGTCGTTGCGGCTGTAGTCGATACGGTAGGCGCTGGCATCGCCGAGCGCGCCACCGAAGCCGAAGGCCGCGCGCGTCGATCCGTAGCTGCCGTACGAAAGCAGCGCCTCCTTGTTCGGGTTGCTGCGGTCGGGCCGCTTGGTCACGAAATTGACGACGCCGCCGATGGCGCCCTCACCATCGAGGACCGAGGCCGGGCCCTTGAGCACTTCGATGCGGTCGTAGTTCCAGGTGTCCTGCACGCGGTTGACGACGCCCGCGCCGGAGCTGCGCACGCCGTCGTAGAGGTACATGAGGCTGGTGAAGCCGCGCGCGGAAAGCGTGGTCGGCGACGACGGCGGGCCGCCGCCCGACAGGCCCGCCATGCCGCGCAGCGCCTCGCTGAAGGTGCGCGCGCCGCGCTGCTGGATCGCGTCCTGCGACAGGATCTCGACGGAAGCCGGCGTCTCGCGCACCGAGAGGCCGAGCCGCGAGGCGGTGCCGCTCGACTCCTCGAGATGCAGGCTATTGGCATCGCGGCTGCCTTCGACGGTGACGGCGCCGAGCTCGGCGCTGCTACCTTGTGCATACGCTGCCTGGAAGGCCGTGACGGCGGCGACCGCCATGGCCGTGCGGGTGAACTGGATCATTGGACTGCTTGGTTGGAACGAAACGAAAAACAGGAAGCGCCGCTGCAATGCGCTAAGCGACGGAGAAGCGCCGCAGCCGCAACGCCGCAAGGCCGAACAGCAGCAGGCTCGGCACAAGCAGCTGCAGCACCGCCAGCGCGGCCTGGCCGCGCATCAGGCCGGCCGGCTCTTCTTGCCAGGCAAAGGTCGGGATGCGGTCGAACTCGGAGGGCGTGAATGCATCGCGCGCATCGATGCGCGGAAAGAAAAAGGTCTTCCACGCCTCGTGGTGCGCCACCGTCTGCGCCTCGAAGCGCGCATGGCGCCGCACGCCGTTGCCGGCCAGCGCGGTCATGCCTTCGTAGGCGACCGCGGCGGGCGACACCGCGCCGAAGCGGCCGAGCAGTTGCTGCTGGCGCGCCTGCTGCGCGTCGAAGCGGTCGAGCGCGGGACGGATCGCGTCGTCGACCTCGCGCTCGATCTTGTAGTTGGCCAGCGCGCGGCCGGCGATTTCGATCTTGCCGTTGCGCGGCACGAGGATCGCGCCATGGCCCACGTGCTGGTACTCGGTACCCAGCAGGTCCTGGTAGCGCTTCATCGCTTCCGCGGTGACCACCCGCTGGCGCGTGGCGAGCTCGGTGCGCGACGGCGCCGGTGCGGCCCGCGTGACGGCGAGGTTGAGCAGCACCGGCGCCACCAGCACCAGCATCACCCACGCGATGACCAGCACCATCGCATTGGTCGCCGACGAAGCACCGAAAGCATTCACCGCCACGACCAGCGCGAACCAGAACAGCGCATAGGCGCCCACGAGCAGCGCCCACCAGAGGGTCGCGCTGCCCATCGCGCTGGACACGCCGGCGAAGCCCACATGGCGCGCGATCCACAGCACCGCCACGGGCAGCAGCACGGCCGGCCCCAACAGCACCGCGGCGCGGACCGTGAGCTTGCCCGCGAGCAGCGTGCGCAGGCGCAGCGGCTGCGACAGCAGCAACCGCAAGGTGCCGTTCTCGCGTTCCGCCGACAGGAGGTTGTAGCTGAGCGCAAAGATCAACAGCGGCAGCAGGTACACGATGACGAAGGCCAGGTCGAAATGCCCGCTCAACAGGTGCCACGGGTTCTCGATGTCGCTCGGGTTCATGAACACGACGCGGCTCTGGTTCGTGACCTTGTACTGGCTCGGGAACAGGTCGCTCTGCCCCAGCGCGACCGGGCCCAGCGGCGCGGTCGGCAGCAGCGCATGCTGGCCGCCGTAACCGCTCGCCATGCGCGAGGGATCGGCCGGGTTCTCGAACGGCGTGGGTTGCGCGGTGCCGGCGAGGATGGCTTCGAGCTGCACGCGCTGACCAGCGCGGGTGTCGCGGTCTGCCTGAGCGACGGCCGCCTGTGCGCGTTCGCGCTTCGCGGTCTGGATCAGGCCGTTGCCCAATGCATAGGCCACGAGCAAAAGGAACAGCGCCCCGACGACCCAGAGGCCGCGTTCGGCAAGCATCAAGCGGATTTCCTGGCGCATCACGGCCAGCAGGCGGTGGCCTTGGGGAGGATGGATGGACATGGGTTTCGTCCCCTCTCAGAGCGCGCGCTGGCGCAGGGTGGCGAAGGCCGCGAACGCAGCCGCGAGCAGCAGACCGACGCACAGCACGGCCAGGCTGCGCGCCTGGTGCCACAGCGCCCATCCCACGCCCGGCGAGTGGTAGTCGAACGGCGGCACGGTGGCCCAGAGGTCGGGCGTGGCCTCGTAGGAGAAATGGCGGTCGCCCAGCGGATCGGCATGCACCACCAAGTCCTTGCTCATCAGGTCCTGGATGTTGCGGCGATGCAGCTCGGCTGCAGTCGTGAAGCGGCGGTGGTGCGAGAAATCGGTGCCCGCCATGCCCATCGAGAAGCTGCGGATCGCGAGGATGGGCAGCACAAGGCCGCTCCACTCCTGCACGGTCTGCTGCTGCTCCCAGGTGTCCCAGAGGCGCCCGTAGTGGCGGTCGTACACGGGGTACGAGGCCTGGTCGTCGAGGCGCAGCGCGATGCCCCATTTGCTGAGCGGCACGTCGCGGCCCCAGCGCTCGGTGGTGCCGAAGTTCTCTTGCCAGACCTTGTTCGACACCGCCTTGAGCTCGGCGCCGAGCTGCTGGTTGAACTCCAGCCGCGTCGGGCTCGGGAACCAGGTGCGCGACAGCTCGGAGAGCACGCGCGGCGCCATCACCGCCTGCCCGATCCACAGCGCCAGCAGCACGGTGATCGCGGTGCGCGAGGTGGCCGACATTGCCGACACGCCCAGCACGAGGAACACGAAGATGCCGAGGTACACCGCGTAGCCGAGCGACCATGCGGCAAGGCGCAGCAACGCATCGATGCGCTCGCCCTGCTCCGCACCCACGGCCACCGCGATGGCCGCGACGATGGCAGCCGGCACGAGCAGCACCGCAAGCGATGCCGACAGCGCCAGCGCCTTGCCGGCGAGCAGCCGCAGCGGCGCCACGCCCAGGCTCAGCGTCTGCCGCAGGATGCCCTGCTCGCGCTCGCCTGCAAACGCGTTGAAGCCGAGCACGATCACCAGCAGCGGCCCGAGCACCTGCAGGATCCAGCCGACCGAGAGGTTGCCGAAGCGCTGCAGCCCGGTCGCGTCTTGTGCGGCGTTGAACTTCACCTCGCTCTGGCGGTGCGCCTGCAGCCACACGGTGCTGCCGATGAAGGGGTTGATGCCCGAGTCGACCATCGACAGCGGCGGCTCGGGCTTGAAGGCATGCATGCCCTGGTGGGCGGCATCGTGCGGATGGCGCTTGTCCTGGTGCAGCCAGTCGCGGTAGTCCATGGCCTGCGCGGCAACCTGCTCGGCGTGGGCGCCCTGCTGGTGCGCCCATCCCACGGCGAGCGCGGTGAAGAGCAGCATCACCACCAGCCCGCCGGCCCAGTACAGGCGACCGTCGCGCAGGCGTTCGAGAAATTCGCGTCGTGCGATCCAGTTCAGCAACATGTTCAGGCTCTCATGTGCTGGAGGTAGAGCGACTGCAGGTCGGTGTCCGCGATCTGCGCTTCGCTGTCGAGGCTTTCGACCAGGCGACCGCGCTTCATGATGCCGACGCGCGTGGCGGTCTGCTGCGCGTGGAACAGGTCGTGCGTGGTGGTGAGCACGGCCACGCCGGTGTCGGCGGCGCGGCGCAGCAAGTCGGAGAACTCGGCGGCAGCGTGCGGGTCGAGCCCCGAGGTGGGCTCGTCGAGCAGCAGCGCCTTGGCCTCCTTGGCGATCGCCACCGCGATCCACACCTTCTGCCGCATGCCTTTCGAATAGGCCGAAACGCGCTTGTCGGCGGCCGCGTGGTCCAGCCCCACCTCGGTCATCAGCTCGAGCAGTCGCGAGCGCGGCAGCTCGTGGCCGAGCGCAAGGCCCGCGAAGAAGCGCAGGTTCTCCAGGCCCGAGAGCGTGCCGTACAGCGTGACCTGCTCGGGGATGTACGCCACGTCCTGCTTGGTCGCGACCGGATGGCGCGTGACATCGACGCCGTTGATCTCCACCGTGCCCAGGGTCGGCGCGATGAAGTTCAGGAACAGGTTGATCGTCGTTGTCTTTCCCGCGCCGTTGGCGCCCAGCAGGCAGTAGATGTCGCCGCCGCGGATGTCGAGGTCGAGACGGTCGAGCGCGGTGTGCGTTCCGTACTGTTTGGTGAGGCCGATGGCTCGGAGCATGGACAGGTTTCCGGTTGGAGAAGAAGACGCGCGCAGGCCTGCGGCGGCGCAGATGCGCCGATGCAGATGGGTCGGTTCAGTCGTGGGGTTTCGGCGGGGAGGCATCCCGCCTTGTCGTCAGCGCAGGTTCAGCGCTTGTTCTTGTTCTTCGCGCCGCCCTGGCGCGCCTTGAAGCGCGGGTTGGACTTGCAGATCACGTAGGTGCGGCCGCGTCGGGTCACCACCTGGCAATCGCGGTGACGCTTCTTTGCTTCCTTGAGCGAGGACAGGACTTGCATCGGGTCGTTCCGAAAAGTTGGGACTCGCGACTATACGTTATTGAGAATTCATTCTCAATAACAGCAAAAAGCTGACCGCCACCTGTCGCGTCAGTGCGCCTTGTGCCCGCTCGCCTTGCCGCCTGCATCGACGCAGGCCGCGCACAGCCCGTGCAACGTCACCTCGTGGCTCTTCACCTGGAAGCCCTTGGGCGCGAGGTCGTCCATCGGTCCCGGGCACGCATGCAGCAGGAACACCTGGCCGCAGCCCGAGCAATGAAAGTAGTGATGGTGGTGATCGGCCTCTTTGCCGTCATGGTGCGCGTGGCGGTGCGCGCTAGGCTTGCAGGCCACTTCGTAGCGCGCCGGTTCGCCCGGCAGCTCGACCTTCGCGATCTCGCCATCGGCCAGCAGCAGGGAAACCTGGCGGTACACGGTGGAGAGGCTGATCTCGGGGACGATCTCGCGCGCGTGCTCGAGGATTTCGGGTGCGGTGAGGACGCGACCGGCGTCGCTGAAGGCGGAGAAAACGGCGTTGCGCTGGCGCGTGAGGCGTTGCATGTTTCGATGATAGTGGGCGAGCCCTTTCCGGTCAGCGACGGGGGCCAACAAGCGGCCGGCCGCTACGCCAGGACGTTCTGGCCGATGCGCCGAGCCTCGTCGGACAGCGCGTCGTAATCGCCCTGCACGAATTGCCGCACCAGGCCGGCCACGTCTTCGCGCGCATGGATCTCGAAGCTGAGGTTCTGCGTTTCCTTGGAGAACCAGCCTTTCTTCACTTCGCGGCTGAAGCTGCACTGGTAGTAGTGCAACTGCTCCTGAAAGATGCCTCCGATGCCGAACTGCACCTTCATGTCGTCGCTGCACAAGACCAGCGCGGGCAGCGGACCTTCCTGTGCGACGAGCCAGGCCGCCATCACCTCGCTCCATGGCACGGCATCAAGCTCGCGTAAGAAACCTTCGGCATCGGTGGGCTTGCGCTCGTGTTCCTGCGCGCTCAGTTGCTTCAGGTACGCGGCAACGCTCACCAGTCCCGGGAAGTCTTCCGAATCGGTATCGAGACCGCCCTGGCGGAAGAAAAAGAAGCTCGGCATCAGGTGTTTTCCTCCGGGGCGGTTTCGGTTTTTTGCTTGCCTTTCTTCCCACGCGCCGCCTTCTTCGCCGCGCGCTCGGCATCGATGCGCTGCCCCTCGGCCAGCCATTGCGCAAACTCCTCGGGCGTCTCGAGCGTGATGCGCCCCAGGTTGCCGGCGCGGAATTCGTGCATCACGATTTCCGCCGCCTTCTGCAAGTTGACCCGGCCCTTGCCCAGCAACGCGCCGCGCTTGCGGCCGATGGTGTCGAGGACGTCCTCGTCCTTCATGCCGGCGATGGTCGCGGCATCGAGCTCGACCAGCTTGAAGCGCGCGGCAATGCCTTCGGCGTAGTGCCCCTTGAGGTAGTTGAGCAGCTCCAGCGCCACTTCTTCCTCGTCGAAGGCATTGCGCCCTACCGCCCCGCTGGCCGCGAGGTTGTAGCCGCTCTTGGGCACCACGATGCGCGGCCACAGCATGCCGGGCGTGTCCCACAGATAGAAGTCGTCGGCCAGCGTGATGCGCTGCTCCAGCTTGGTGATGCCGGCCTCGTCGCCGGTCTTGGCCTTGCGCCCGCCGGTGAGCGTGTTGATGAGGGTGGACTTGCCCACGTTCGGAATGCCGCAGATCAGCACCCGCATCGGCTTGGCCATGCCGCCGCGGTTGGGCGAGAGCTCGTGGCAGGCCTTGACGATCTGCTGCGCGGGCGTGGTCTGGCTCGCATCGAGCCCGATGGCACGCGTGGCGGGCAGCGCGTTGTAGTGCGCGAGCCAGAGCGCGGTGCGCGCGGGGTCGGCCAGGTCCTGCTTGTTGAGCACCTTCAGCGTCGGCCGGCCGGCCGTGAGCTCGGCCAGCATCGGGTTGGCGCTGGAGCCGGGCAGGCGCGCGTCGAGCAGCTCGATGACCACGTCGATGTCCTTCACCCGCTCGGTGATGGCCTTCTGGGTCGTGTACATGTGCCCGGGGAACCACTGGATCGCCATCGCTGGATGTTCTTTCTGTCGCGCTGTCTGGAGGGGGTCGGCCCGCAGGCCGGACGGGCATTGTGAACCGGGAACCTGAACGGCTCCCGAACGCTATCGTTTCCATAGCTGTAAACCCTATTCTGCCTTCGCTGGCCCGGCCTTCGCCCCTAGAATCCGCGCGCTGCGCCCCCGCAGCCATTCCAACAAACACCGAGGGAAATCCATGTTCAAGCGCCTTGCCGCTGCCGCCTTGCTGGCAGTCACCGTCGTGCCCGTGTCTGTCGTCCATGCCCAGCGCCCTTCCCCGCCGCCCGGCCCGCTGACCAGCGGCTTCCTGTGCTGCAACATGCGCACCTACGGCGACTCGATCAGCGACATCAACTACGACGAGCAGGGCACGAGCATCGTCGCCGTGGGCACGCCGGCGCGCATCACCGCCTACGACTTCCGCTATTTCAACCTCGACCTCGCGGGCAAGCCCCAGCGCATCAAGAACGACTACAGCCGCAACCTCACGCTGATCGACTTCGCCAAGCGCTACGTGGTCACCGAAGACCCGAAGCAGAAGCTGGCGGCCTTCCCGCCCGCGGTGAGCGCGGCCATCCGCGCCGGCAAGGTGATGCCCGGCATGACGCGCGAGCAGGTGCTGATGGCCATCGGCTACCCGGTGGCGAGCGAGAACCCGAGCCTGGACGCACCCGTCTGGCGCTACTGGCGCGACAGCTGGTCGGAGTACCAGGTCAACTTCGACGACAAGGGCCTCGTGAAGGCCGTGGTGGGCGACCCCGTGGCGCTCAGCCGCGTGCTGGCCGCGACACCTTAAGTTCTCGCCGAATTCCTGCGCGTGGCACACACGCGCAATCCCCTAGAGGGTTTTGCATCGCGGGGGGCTTTTCCGCCCCTATGATTTGACCGAGTGCGGCGCCAGCGGCGTCGGTCGAATCGAAACTTTCTGATGGAGTGACCGCGATGAAACCCGTCTCCGAACTGCTCAAGCGCCACGACTCCGCCGCCTGGCGCACCTCGCCCGACACCAGCGTGTTCGATGCGCTGGCCACGCTGGCCCATTTCGAGGTGGGCGCCCTCATGGTGATGAGCGGAGAGAAGCTCGTGGGCTTTCTCTCCGAACGCGACTACACCCGCAAGGTCGCGCTGCAGGGCAAGAACTCCAAGGAGATGAAGGTCTCGGAGATCATGACGCCCGACGTGATGACCGTCACCCCGCAAACCCGCACCCGCGCCTGCATGGCGCTGATGAGCCAGCGCAAGTTCCGCCACCTGCCTGTGGTCGATGGCGACAAGGTGGTGGGCATGATCTCGATCCAGGACCTGATGGACGACATCATCAGCGAGCACGAGCAGACGATCGACCAGCTGACCAGCTACATCCAGAGCTGAGCCCCCGCATTGCCGATTGCGGACCCTGCCCGTCGTGCGGGTAGGGAATAGACCTACGCACAGCGCAGCGCCCAAAGGCGCACAGTGGGCCTTCGTTCATCCATCCAGCAGAAGGACATTGCATGCAGATTCAGGTCAACACGAGCAACGGTATCGAGAACAAGGACACGCTGGAACGCTGGGCCGACACGGAGATCAAGCAGCACCTGAGTCGTTTCGTCGAAGACGTGACGCGCGTCGAGGTGCATCTGAGCGACGAGAACCACGACAAGGCCGGCGGCGGCGACAAGCGCTGCGTGATGGAAGCGCGCCTGGCCCACCACAAACCGCTGGCCGTGACACAGCACGCCAACACGCTCGACGAGGCCTTTCGCGGCGCGGCCGACAAGCTCAAGCGCCTGCTCGACAGCACGCTGGGCCGCCTGAACAATCACCGCGATCGCGATTCGATCCGCAAGGACGGCAGCTTCGTCGCCGAATAGCGGCGGGCGCTCAGGGCTTGCGCCGTTTCGGCGGCGCGGCGCGCGGCGTGTCCGCGGGAATCAGCGGCGGGCGGTGGCCGCTCGCCATCCACGCATCGTAGAAGTCGATCTTGCGGTCGACCAGCGTGAGCGCCTTCTTCCAGTCGGCAATGGTTTCGGTCACGCGCTGGCGGTGCGCAGCGAGCATGTCGCGACGCTGCTGCAGCGTGGCCTTGCCCTGCAGCGCGAGAGCTGTGTATTCGCGCATCTCGGCAATCGACATGCCGGTGCGGCGCAGGCGCTCCATCAGGTCGAGCCAGCCGACGTGCAGCTCGCCATAGAGACGTCGGCCGCCGTCGTCGCGCGCCACGCCGGGCACGAGGCCCTGCGTCTCGTACCAGCGGATGGCGTGCACCGTGCGGCCGGTCCGGGTGGCCAGTTCGCCGATGTGGAAGGGCGTGCCCTTCACGACCGGTGCCGCGGGTGTGGCCGGCGCGCTAGCCGGCATGCGCGGCCACCGGCGGCGCCTGGAGCGCCTGCTGGACCAGTGCGGTGTCGAAGTACTCCGTCAGCTCTTTCACCTTGCCTCCTTCGAGTCGGTAGACGTAGCAGTAGCGGTTGTTGTAGCGCTTGCCGGCCTTGGTGGGCACGTCGCCGCTGAACAGCACCACCACCCGGTCGCCCTCGGCAATGATGCGCTCGGTCTTGCTCACGTACGGCGCGGCGAACTGCGCGAACAGCGGCTTGATCAGCTCCTCGCGGATGGCTGCCTTGCCCGCATAGGTGCGCGACCAGGGCGTGGTGCCTTCCAGCGTCCAGCTGGCGTCGTCGGCCAGGCTGTCGATGAAGGCCTGGCCGTTGCCCTTGTCCAGCTCCGCGTGGATGTGCTGGACCAGGGCCTTGTTGTCGCTCGTGTTCATGGCTTGATTTCCTTGGCAATTGAATGAACCGGAAGTCCCGGTGAATTCATTGGAAATGCTCGAGTGCGCTCTAGGTCAAGCGCCATGAACGGGCTTCGTGGATCAGCCTCTCTTGGCGTTCGCCATCGCCTTGGCGACTTCGTTGCTGCCCTGCGCGGCGCCGCTCTGCGGCACGGCTTCATCTTCGCGCGAGGTCACTTCGGCCAGCCGCGCGGCCAGTTGCTCGGCGGCGTCCGGGCCATTGCCCAGCCACACGCCCTGCGTCAGCGTGATGTGCGCCGCCTCGAACACGCCGGCGCCCGCGCACAGCACGGTGCGGTTGGGCGCGTCCTGCGCGGCCAGCACCAGCATTGCGGGCACCACGGATTCGGGCTGGAAGGCCTCGAGCATCTCCTTGGGGAACAGGTCCTCGGTCATGCGGGTGGCGGCGGTGGGCGCGAGGCAGTTCACGCGGATGTCGTTCTTCGCACCCTCGATGCTCAGCGTCTGCATGAGCCCCACGAGCGCGAGCTTGGCGGCGCCGTAGTTGCTCTGGCCGAAGTTGCCGTACAGGCCCGAGGACGAGGTGGTCATCACGATGCGGCCGTACTTCTGCTCGTTCATGAGCGCCCAGACGGCCTTGGTGCAGTTCACCGCGCCCATCAGGTGCACGTCGACCACCAGCTTGAAGTCGGCGATTTCCATCTTGGTGAAGCTCTTGTCACGCAGGATGCCGGCGTTGTTGACCAGGATGTCGACACGGCCCCAGGCGTCCACCGCCTGCTGCACCATGGCCTGCACGGCCTCGAAGTCGGTCACCGATGCGCCGTTGGCCATCGCCTCGCCGCCGGCCGCCTTGATCTCGTCGACCACCGCCTGCGCGGCGCTCACCGAGCCGCCGGAGCCGTCGCGCGCGCTGCCCAGGTCGTTGACCACCACCTTGGCGCCGCGTGCCGCCAGGGCCAGCGCATGTTGACGGCCGAGGCCCCCGCCCGCGCCGGTCACGATGGCCACGCGGCCCTTGAAGTCGATGCTGTTGCTCATGAGTCTCTGCTGCTTTCGTTGGGGAGTGTTTGCGCCTTGCCGCTGTGCGGCAGCGTGGCGTTTTACCCCAGAAAAGCCCGGCAGCGGCACGGCGCATGCGCCGCGCCAGTCACCCGTGCGACGGCTGCATGGTGGCGCAGTACGCCACCAGCTGGTCGAGTTCGGCCGATTTGTCGAAGAAGGCGTCGGCACCCAGCTGCGCCGAGCGATCGCGCATGTCGGCCGTGGCGTAGTTGCTGAGCACGATCACCTTCTGGCGCGGCGAGCGGTTGCGGCAGGCGTTGATCACGCCCAGCCCGTTGCCACGCTTGAGGAACAGGTCGACGATGGTCAGGTCCCAGTCGTCGCTGTGGTGGCGCAACCAGTCGACGGCTTCTTCCTCGGTGCTGGCGGAGGCCACGACCTTGGCATCGGCCAGGTCCTCCAGGAATCCGGCGAGGTTCTCGCGGATCACCGGGCTGTCCTCGACAAGGTAGGCCTTGAAAGTCATGGCGAATCCGATGGGGCTGGCGGGAAGGCGAGGTTTACGCGGTGCATGGAGTCATCCTCGCTGCCCCGGTCACGCTTGCGGTGGGCCATGCAGGGCAATGCCTGTAGGCGATCCGCCACCGCGCCTGTCGTCCATGGGTGTCGGACGGCGGTCCTTATTCGCGTGCCTGCGGCCGCTTCGCAAGGCCCACGCCGGCCGTCGGCAGCAGCGGCAGGCCCTGCCGCGCGGCCGCTTCGGCCTGCACCGCCATCGCACGCAAGAAGCCCGCGCGCGAACTCAGGCGCGTCCAGTATTGCTGCGCCGCCGGGCCCAGGCGCTCCTGCTGGCCCAGCACATTGGCCAGCAGCAAGGCGTAGCCGACCGAGATGTCGGCCGCCGTGAAACGGCCGGCGGAGACGAAGTCCTGTGCCTCCAGCAGCTTCTCGAGCGTCCGCAGGCGGCCGGAGAAGAACTGCGCGTAGTCCTCGGAAGCCTGGGGCTGCCGACGCGCTTCCGGCTCCAGCAGGCCATAGCGAAGCACCAGGGTCAGCGGAAAGGTCAGCGAGGCCTCGCCGAAATGAAGCCAGTTCAGGTAGGCCCCGTAGCCAGGCTCCGCGGGCTCCACGTTCAGCGGGGTCGGCGCGTGGAGGCTGGCCAGGTACTGGCAGATCGCGACCGACTCGTTCATGCGGGTTTCGCCATCGACCAGCAACGGCACGGTGCCCTGCGGGTTGATCTTCAGGTACTCGCGGTGCAGCACCCGCGGCGGAAATGGCAGCATCTCCATCCGGTAGGGCACGCCGAGTTCCTCGAGCATCCAGAGAACGCGGAACGAGCGTGCATTCGGGCAGTGATAGAGCGTGATCATCGGATGAAGGGCCGGCGCCGGGAGTTGCCGCGCGGATCGTCGCATGCGCCCGCCATGGCGCCTTGCGTCGATTGGCTGCGCTGCCCTCGGCCGGCGCGCAGCCAGTCTGCGCAAGTCTTTTCGCGCACCGCCGAATAGCCTGCGGGCTCATGCGATCGAGGATCGCGATCTGCGGAGCGTCCATGCCTTCACTGAAATCGAAAACACTCTTCATCACCGGCGCGAGCCGCGGCATCGGCAAGGCCATTGCGCTGCGGGCCGCACGCGACGGCGCCAACATCGTGGTCGCGGCGAAGACGGCAACGGCCGACCCGCGCCTGCCCGGCACGATCCACAGCGCGGCCGAGGAAATCGTCGCCGCCGGCGGGCAGGCCCTCGCGGTGGTGGTCGACGTGCGTGACGAAGCCCAGGTCCGTGCCGCGGTCGATGCGGCGGTGGCGCGCTTCGGCGGCATCGACATCCTGGTCAACAACGCCAGCGCGATCCACCTGGAGACGGTCGAACGCACGCCGATGAAGCGCTACGACCTGATGTTCGAGATCAACGCGCGGGGCAGCTACCTGTGCGCGCAGGCCTGCCTGCCGCACCTGGAGAAGGCCGCGAACCCGCACATCCTGACCCTCTCGCCGCCGCTGGACCTCAACCCCAAGTGGTTCGCGCGCCACGCGGCCTACACCACCTCGAAATACGCGATGAGCATGCTCAGCCGCGGCCTGGCCGAGGAGCTGCGCGGGCGCGGCATCGCGAGCAACTCGCTGTGGCCGCGCACCGTGATCGCCACCAGCGCCCTGCGGATCGCGGCGCCCGACGTGGCGGGACAGGCGCGCCAGCCGGCCATCATGGCCGACGCCGCCTGGCACATCCTGACCCGGCCGAGCCGCGAGCTCACCGGCCAGTTGCTGATCGACGAGCAGGTGCTGCGCGATGCCGGCGTCACCGACTTCGCACCCTACCTGGTGACGCCCGGCGTTGAGCCGCTGATCGACTTTTTCGTGGAACCGTGACCGGGGCGCCATGCCGCCCGAAGGAGACCCTCGCATGCAGACAGCCGACGCCGAACGCACGGGCATCGCCCGCATCTCGCTCGCGGACATCGTCCGGCGCAGCGCCCGACGCAATCCGGACAAGACCGCCGTCATCCAGGGCGACCGGCGAATCACGTTCGCCGTGCTCGATGCGACGAGCGAGCGCGTCGGCGAGGCGCTGCGCGACCACGGGCTCGCCGGGCGCCGCATCGCGACGATGTGCGTCAACTCGATCGAGCACCTCACGGCCATCCAGGCCATCCACAAGTCGGGCAATGTCTGGGTGCCGGTCAACGTGCAACTGGACGCGCCATCGATCGAGCACGTGCTCAGCCACGCCGAAGTCAGCGGAGTCTTCATCGACGCCGCGCTGTTCGCGGTGCCGGCGCTGCGCGCGCTGGTCGAGCGGCTGGACCTGCTGGCGGTCGTGATCGGCGGCGCGCACCCAGCCGGCGTGGCCGACGTGAGCACGCTGCAGTTCGACGCGCTGGCATCGCGCACGCCCACGGAGCCGCTGGCCGCGCCCGGCGGCGACGATGACCTCGCGCTCGTCATGTACACCAGCGGCACCACGGGAAAGCAGAAGGGCGTGATGCACTCCCACCGCTCGATCCACGGTGCACTGCTGACCTGCGCCCAGAGCTTCGAAGCCACCGAGCGCGACGTCGTCGCCTCGGTGCTGCCGCTGTTCCACTGCGCGCAGCACACCATCAGCATGGGCGCGCTGATGGCCGGCGCAACGATCTGGCTGGCCAACGGCTTCGACCCCGCGGCCATGCTGGCGGCGATCGCGCGCGAACGCATCAGCTGGCTGTCGTGCCTGCCGATGATGTTCGATGCGCTCATGAAGCACCCCGAGCGTCCGCGGACCGATCTCTCGTCCCTGCGCATGTGCATGTACGGCCTGGCGCCGATGCCCAGGAACCTGCTCGCGCAGGTGCGCCGCGAGATGTGCGCCGACGTGCGCCTGGGCACCGGCCAGACCGAGATGTATCCGCCGACCATGGTCTACCGCGCGAGCGACCATCCCGACAAGGACGGCAACTGCTGGGGCCTGTCGGTGGCGGGGGTGGAGACCGCCGTGATGGACGACGACGGCCGCCTGCTCGGGCCGGGCGAGGTCGGCGAGATCGTCCATCGCGGCCCCAATGTCTTTCTCGGCTACCTCAAGGACCCCGAGGCCACCGCCGCGGCGCGCCGCTTCGGCTGGCACCACACCGGCGACATCGGCATGTTCGACGCCGACGGGCAGATGCTGTTCCTCGACCGCAAGAAGGACATGATCAAGTCCGGCGGCGAGAACGTCTCCAGCATCAAGCTCGAAGCCGTGCTGCTCGCCCATCCCGCGGTCGCCGGCGCGGCCGTGGTGGGCCTGCCGCATCCGCACTGGGGCGAGGCGGTTGCCGCATTCGTGGTGCTGCGCCCCACCGCCGCCGGCACGTGTGGCGAGGACGCGCTGCTCGCGTTCTGCAAGGAGCGCCTGGGCCGCTTCGAGGTGCCCAAGTCGATCCGTTTCGTGGACGGCCTGCCGATGACGCCGACGGGCAAGGTGCAGAAGTACCAGCTGCGCACCGGGCACCTGGCGCTCTTTGCGTCCGAAGAAGGATAGGAAACCGGTCCCGGCCATTCTCGTGTTCATCTATCGGACAAAGCCATGGTTTCGGGAGAAGGGTCCGCGAACAATGGATCGATTCTTCGACCTGACGCGGGACCATGTTCTTCTACTTCCCCCAAAACTATCGCTGGTCGCTCGCGGTGCTTCGCGCCATTGCCGCGGGTGGACTGTTCGGTGAGATCGACTGGGCCTGCTCCCGCCTGAAGGACGCGGCCGAGGTGCAGCCTTCCGGCGACGTGGAGGCCTGGCATCGTGCGTGGAGCGAACTCGGGCGCCAGCTGGAGCAATCGGCGGCCGACGCCCTGGCGCGCGGGCATCGCGTGAGCGCCAGCGACTTCGCCCTGCGCGCCTCGGTCTACCACCAGTGGGCCGAAGGACTGCTGGACCCGGACGATCCCCGCGCCGCGCGCGCCTACGCCAAGCATCTGTCGTGCTTCGAGACCTTCGCGGAGCACCGCGACCCCGCCATCGAACTGGTCGACATTCCGTTCGAGGGCAGCGTGATCCCGGCCTACCTGGTGCCCGCCGTGGGCCGCAGCGGGCCGGGGCCGGGGCCGGTGGCGCTGCTGTCGGACGGCCTCGACGCGAACAAGGAAGAGATGTTCTATGTCGCGCAGAACCTGGCGCGGCGCGGCATCGCCACCCTCGCCTTCGACGGTCCGGGCCAGGGCTCGGCACTGCGCATGCACGGCCTGACCGCCCGCCACGATTTCGAGAAGCCGGTGACGGCCTGCGTCGACTGGCTCGTGCGGCGCAAGGACGTGGACCCCACGCGCATCGGCATGGTGGCCGCGAGCTGGGGCGGCTACTACGCGCCGCGCGCCGTGGCGTTCGAAAAGCGCATCAAGGCCTGCGCGGTGATGGGCGCCGTCTTCGACACCCACGCCTGCATGGTGCGGCGCGTCGGCTACGTGCCGGGCCAGGGCGCCACCCAGCTCGGCAACAGCGCGCCGCTGGGCACCACCGGCAAGCAGATCCTGCGCATCCTGGGCGTGCCGGACTGGGAAAGCGCGTTCCGCAAGCTCGAGGATTTCCGCCTCGAAGGCGTGGCCGGACGCATCGACTGCGACCTCTTCATCGTGCACGGCGCCAACGACCGGCATGCCCCGCCCTCGGAAGCACAGCGGCTGATGGACGCGGTGAGTTCGCGCCACAAGCACCTGCGCGTGTTCACCGAGGAGGAAGGCGGCGCCGCCCATGTGAACCTCGACCGGCCCGAGCCCGCGCTGAGCATGGTGTGCGACTGGATGGCCGAACGCCTGCAGGAGACCCCACCCCCATGACCACGCCCGAAGAGTCTTCCTGGATCGGTTGCGATGTGCAGGGCGACGTGGTCACGCTGCGGCTGCAGCGTCCGCAGGCCGGCAACCGCCTGACCAACGCCATGGCCCTCGCGCTGGCCGGCGCGCTGGATGCCGCGCGCGACAGCCGGGTGATCGTGCTGCGCGCCGAGGGCGCCGACTTCTGCCTCGGCCGCGACATGGCGCCGCCGCCACCGGGCGCCGGGGTCAACGCGGCCGACGTGCTGCGCGACGATGCGGCGCCGATCCAGGCGCTCTACGACGCGTTCGGCCGTTGCCGTTCGCCGGTCGTCGGCATCGTGACGGGCCGGGCGTGGGGCATCGGCACGGTGCTGGCCGCGCGCTGCGATCTCACGCTGTGCGAAGAGGACAGCAGCTTCGCGCTGCGCGAACTCGAGCGCGGCATTCCGCCCTGCATCGCGATGGCGCCGCTGCTGGACCGGATGCCGGCCAAGGCGCTCGCGCACCTGGTCTTCGGCGCGGAGCCCATCGGCGCCCGCGAGGCGCTGGCCGCGGGCATCGTGGGCCGGGTGGTCGAGAGCCGCCGGCTCCAGGCCGAGAGCGATGCGCTGGTGGAGCGCCTTCTCTCCTTTCCCGCGCCGGCCGTGCAGGCGGTCAAGCAGTTCCTGGCGACCGCGCCGCGTCATCACGAACCCAACGCGGTGCTCTACGGCGCGGGCCTGCTGGCCAACGTGCTGGGCTCGCGCTGAACGGCGGCGCCCCTGCGGCGCCCTTCGGCGCGACCGGAAAACAAGAAGGAGACATCACCATGCGACGTTCGTTTCTTGCATCCCTGGCATCGCTTGCGACGGCCTTCGCACTGGCGGGCACATGCCTGCCCGCCGCATCCGCCGCCTTCCCGGAAAAGCCGATCCGCATCCTGGTCGGGTTCCCGGCCGGCAGCACCGGCGACCTGATCGTGCGCATCCTCGGCCCGCGCATGACGCAGGGCCTGGGCCAGCCCGTGATCGTCGAGAACCGGCCGGGCGCGGGCAGCAGCATCGCCGCCGAGGCCGTCGCCCACGCCGCGCCCGACGGCTACACGCTGCTGCTGAGCACCACCGCGAACGTCATCAACCCGAGCCTGTATCCGAACCTGCGCTTCAGCTTCGTCAAGGACCTGACGCCGGTGACGCTGCTCGCCGAGGCGCCCGCGGTGCTGATCGCGCGCACCGACCTTCCCGCCGGCACGGTGAAGGCGCTGATCGCGGCGGCCTCCGAGGCGCCCGGCAGGTTCAGCTACGGCTCCTCGGGCAACGGCACGTTCACCCACCTCTATGGCGAGTCGTTCAACCAGTCGGCCCAGGTGCGCCTGACCCACGTGCCCTACAAGGGAGGCGCCCAGGCGCTGACCGACGTGATGGCAGGCCGGGTGGACCTGGCGTTCACGCCCGCCGCGCCGGTGCTGGCGCAGATCAACGCCGGGCGGGTCAAGGCACTCGCGGTCATCGGCCGGCAGCGTATGGCCACCCTGCCCCAGGTGCCGACCTTTGCCGAGGCGGGCATCGCCAATTTCGACTCGGCACTCTGGTTCGGCCTGCACGCGCCCGCGGGCACACCGGCCGCGGTGATCGAGCGGCTGGCCTCCGAATTGCAGAAGGTGCTAGCCGATCCGGAAGTGCGCCGGCAACTGGGCGACCAGACCGTCGACGTCGTGGCCAGCACGCCGGCCCAGTTCGCGGGCACCATCGCGAGCGAATCGGCCAAGTGGTCGAAGGTGATCGGCACCGCGGGCATCAAGATCGATTGACGCGGCACATTCCAGAACAAGGACACAGGAGAACGCACATGACGACGCTGGGCCACGAGATCCGGGGCAACGGCCCCCGCCGGGTGATGGTCCTGCACGGCTGGTTCGGCGACCACGACGCGTGGGCGCCGACCTATCCGCTGCTGGACGGTGCCGCCTTCACCTATGCCTTTCCCGACTACCGGGGCTACGGTGCCTCGCGGGCCATCGAAGGGGCGCACACGATCGCGGAGATCGCCGGTGACGCCCTCGCACTGGCCGACCAGTTGGGTTGGAAGCGCTTCAGCCTGCTCGGCCACTCCATGGGCGGCATGGTGGCGCAGCGCGTCGCGATCGACGCACCCGGGCGCATCGACGCCGCGGTGTGCGTGACGCCGGTGCCGGCCTCCGGCGTGCCGCTGCCTCCCGAGGTGGCGGCGCTGTTCGCGTCGGCGGCCACCGACGAGCAGGCGGCCCTCGGCGTGATCGAGGCATCGCTCGGCTCGCGCCTGACGCCCGCGTTGGCCCGTTCGATCCTGGCCCACCAGCGCGCGACGGCCGACTCCGTGGCCTTCGGCGACTACTTCCACGCCTTCTCGGCCACCGACTTTTCCGACAGGGCGGGCGCGCTGCGTGCGCCGCTGCTCGTGCTGGTGGGGGAGCACGACGGGGGCGTGTCGCCGGACTTCGTGCAGGCCACCTTCCCCCGCATGTATCCGCACGCGCAGATCGAGACGCTGCCCAATGCCGGCCACTACCCGATGCTGGAGACGCCGGCGTACCTGGTGACGCGCGTCGAGGCCTTCCTGCGCCAGCACGGCGGTTGAAGAAGAATCCGCCGCGGTGGCCTCACGCCTTTCGCTTCCGCAGCAGGATCTCCACCGACTGCGTCGCTTCGCGCAGCATGTCCGCTACCTGCGCAATGCGTCGCTGGCCCAGACGCTGCGACAGGGCGGCCACGCTCAGCGCGCCCACGGCCTGCCCCATCGAATCGCGGAAAGGCACGCCGACCGCCTTGACGCCCAGGCTCACCCGGTTCTGGATGACCGCGGCCCCCAGCGCGCGCGCCTCCACGCAGGCTTGCGCCAGGTCCTCGGCCGACAGTTTCCCGAAGGCCGCCAGGCTCGGCCCCACCCTTTCGATGATGTCCGCGCGCTCCTCGTCGCCGATGGCCGAAAGGATCGCCAGCCCACCCGCGCCCACGCCCAGCGGGCGCCGGCTGCCGACCTCGAGCACCAGCGCGCGAATCGGAAAGGCCCCTTCGCGGCGATGCATGCAGACCGCGTCGAAGCTGCTGCGCACGACCAGGTAGACGGTGTCGCCGGTCTCGCGGGCCAGCGAGTCCATCGCGGGTTCGCAGAGGTCGCGGATGTCGTGCATGGTCGAACTGGCCACGCCCAGCTCGAAGGCCAGCGGACCGAGCTTGTAGCGCCGCAGTTCGTCGTTGAAGACCGCGAGCCGCTCCGCGGCGAGCTGGCCCAGGATGCGGTGCACCGAGGGATGCGGGATCTGCGATTTCTCGGACAGCTCGGTCAGCGCCAGCCCGCGCGGGCCGGCGGTGGCCAGCAGCTTGAGGATCACCACGCCTCGTTTCAGCGAGCCTGCGTCGGAGGGCGTTTTCATGTTCGATTGGTGGACAAACGGCTGGTTCGAGGCGGCCCATTAGAAAACAATTCCTGCTGGTGCCCTAGCGGTGCCCCGGCTATCGGACAGCACTTGCGCCGCTCCCGGCGCATGCCGATCGAACAGAACGACCGAGGACATTCATGCAAGAGAAAAGAGCGCTTCGCGGGAGATGCCGATGAGCACGGCGCCGGATGCCGTGGCCTCGCTGGCGGGCCGGATCGCCGTCGTCACCGGCGGCAGCAGCGGCATCGGCGCCGCCTGCGTGCGTGCGCTGGCGGACGCGGGCGCGACGGTCGTCATCGGCTACAACGAAGGCGCGGAACGTGCACGGGCGCTCGGCGAAGCGCTGCCGGGCAACGGCCACCGCACGCTGCGGATACCGCTGACCGACAGCGCGGCGCATGCCGCCATGGCGGACATGCTGCAACGCAGCTTCGGCCGGGTCGACGTGCTCGTGAACTCGGCCGGCTTCACGCGGCGCATCGCGCACGGCGACCTCGATGCGCTCGCACCGGCGCTGTTCGACGAGATCCTTGCCGCCAACGTCGGCGGCCCCTACGCCATCACACGCGCGCTCATGCCGCTGCTGAAGGCGTCCGCCGATGCGGCGGTGGTCAACGTGTCC